>NZ_JBQHTP010000005.1:0-111019 GCF_052065655.1 Bittarella sp. HCP28S3_D9
CAACCCCCCCCCCCCCACTTTTCCTTACAAAAGGCGTTTAAAGCGGCTTTTTATCCCCCTCTAAAGGGGTGAGGTGAACACAGCCTTCGCCCAAACTGCTTCCCATCTGCGATAGGTTGGCCAGATTACAGCGGCTGTCTTTTGGGCATTTGCACTTCGCCTCATCCGCGCAGGTCCTACCCGCGCGTCCGCTCCCGCCGCCACTGCAGCGTTACCACGCCTCCCAGCGCGCCCAGGCAGAGGAGCAGTGCGCCCCACCGCCGCTCGTCGCCGGTGTTGGCGGTGTCCTCGCCGCTGTCGCGCCGCGCCACCTCGCTGTTTTTGGTGTAGCCGTCGGGGTAGACCGGGTCGGGGGTGTCAACGCCGATGGCGCCGCCGCCCTCCGGCCACCGGTCCCCTGCGGCGGGGGGCTCCTCCGGCCGGTCGTCGGGGGGATATCCCACCGCCGTGGCCGTGTTGCCGATGCCCTCGGTGAGGGCCTTCTCGTTGAGGGTGGCCTCGAACTCGACGACATACTCCTCCCCGCCGTAGAGGTCGCCCAGACACACCGTCAGGGTGTGCGCCTTTTCGTCGTAGCTGTAGTCGGCGGGGGCGCGCCGAACGCCGTCCGGCCCGACCACACAGAGGGTGTCCAGGTCGGGGGTCAACCCGGCGGGCAGCCGGTCCCGCACCCGGACATCGGCCCACAGGGACCCCGCCTTCCGGTTGCCGACGGCGATCCGGTAGCCGACCGCGTCGCCCACATAGAGCACCTCGCCCTCACCGGTCAGCCGCTGGGCAGTCTTTTCGATGTAGGGGTCGGGGGCCAGGGGCAGCACCGTCTCCTCGTCGCCGGGCGTCACCCCTTCGCTCCAAACGTCCTCCACCGGCTCGCCGTCGGCGTCGGTGCCCTGGACGAGGGCCATGTTGCGGATGCTGACCCCCCCTGTGGGGGAGACGGCCTTTTCGTTGACGGTGGCCACAAAGGTCACCGTGAAGGTCTGCTCGGCGAGGAGGGTGCCGGCCCGCACCGTCAGCGTGTTGGTGGCCTCGTCAAAGGCGACCCGCTGGTCCGCGTCGGGGCAGGGGGCGCCGTCCGGCCCCACCAGCCCTACGCTGTCCAAATCGATGGTCAGGCTGGCGGGCAGCCGGTCGGAGAGGACCACGTTGTCCCACTGGGAGTGGGCGGTCTTGTTCCTGGCAGTCAGGGTGTACTGCACCCTGTCTCCCACCGTGTTGGGGCCGTCGGGGTGGGTCAGGTTGGCCGCCGCCTTGACGATCTCCCGCTCGGCGGGTCGCAGGGGGATCAGCACGACCTCCACCCGGTGATTTCCCTCCAACTGGAGGAAGGCCACCCTGTCGCGGCCGCTTAAATCCCCGCGCAGCTGCCCGTCCACATACACCCGGGCGACGGTGTAGCGGGCGTCCACCACCCACTCCACCTGGGCGTCCGCCCCGGCGGCGTAGTG
The DNA here is from genome assembly GCF_052065655.1 of Bittarella sp. HCP28S3_D9. NCBI lineage: Bacteria > Bacillati > Bacillota > Clostridia > Eubacteriales > Oscillospiraceae > Bittarella (ex Durand et al. 2017) > Bittarella sp. HCP28S3_D9. Next base: position 1,449 of record NZ_JBQHTP010000005.1, read on the forward strand.
GGTCGTGGGGGTGATGGTGCCGATGCCGCCGGTGATCGCCGTCTCCACCCGGTAGAGGCTGTCGACCGGGTCGGGGGCGGTCTCGCCATCCCGCCGCAGCACCACCTTGACACGGTGGTCCCCGGCAATGGTGGTGAAGTCCATCCGTCCGCTCTGGGCCACGGCGTCGGTCTGCTCAACGCCGTCCACGTACACCCGGTCCACGACCCAGCCGGCGGCGGCCGACCAGTTCACCTGGTGGTCCGCCCCGCGGGAGAGGGTCGCCGTGGGGGTGATCTCCCCCTCCCCCACGATCTCCGTGTAGATGGTGAAGAGGGTCCTGTCCTTCTCCTCGTCGGCGGGCTGCGCCTCCAAAATCACCACGATGTGGTGGTCCTCGGCGATGTCGGCGAAGGTGTAGCCGCCCTGGTCCAGCAGGGCGTCCATCGCCCGGCCGTCCACCAGCACGGTCTTGACCCGATAGCCTGCGGCCGCCGTCCAGGCGACCGGGTAGCTGTCCCCGCTCTCAACCGCGCTGGAGCCGGTGATGGTCCCCGGCCCGCCGTAGAGGTCGGTGCGCACCCACAGGCTGTCCTCGGGGGCGGGCGGCTCGACGGCGCCCTGGGTAAAGACCACCGACACCCGGTGGTTTTGAGCGATGTCGGTGAAGCTGACCTGCCCGGCGGCCACCAGGTCGGGCCGCTCGATGCCGTCCACCGTGACCCGCAGCACCGACTCCCCGTCGGCGGGCTGCCAGGTGACAGTGTGGTCGGCGCCGGGTTCCACCCGGGCCGAGGCGCTCACGCTGCCCCCGCCCACACTGGCGGTGTCCACCCGGTAAAACGCCTCGTCTTCGGTCGGGGTCCCCTCCGCCTGCACCTGCACGAACAGGTAGTGGTCGCGGTCGATGTCGGCAAAGGTGAAGCTGCCGGCGCGCAACAGGTCGTCCCGGGTCTCCCCGTCCACGACGACTGCCGTCACCCGGTAGCCCGGGTTGGCCGACCAGGTGATGGTCCGCTCCTCCCCCCGCTGGATGTCCAGCTGGCTGTGGGTGATGCTTCCCGGTCCCCCGGTGAGCGCCGTCTCAATGCGGTACAGCTCGTCGGCCGCGGGGGCGTCGTCCCTCTGTAAAAACACCTGTACCATGCAGTCCTCGGTGATGTTCGTCAGCGTCACCCGGTTGTCGCTCACCGGCAGCTGGGTCACGATCGGGCCGCGGTAGCAGAGCACCTTTTGCACGGTGTGGCCGCTGCCGGGCGTCCACTCGACAGTGGCCGAATCGCTGGGGTTGACCACCTTGGAGGGGGTGATGCTGCCGGGCCCGCCCAAGATCTGGGTGTTGAGCAGCAATTGGTCCAGGGGGACCGCATCCGGCTCGCGGTAGATGACCTCCACGATCTGGTTTTGCTGGATGTCGGCAAACAGCCGCTCCACCGGCGGCGCGTCGGCGCTGGTGTGCTCGTCGTACACCGTGATGCCGTTGACGGTGATCTGGGACAGGATCCCGCTGCCGGTGGCGTTCCAGCGGACGGTGTAATCCTCCCCCTTGCGCACCGAGACAGAGGGGGTGATCTCCCCCGGGCCCCGCACAATGGTCTGCACGTAGGCGTACTGGCTCACCGTCCGCACCTCCACGGTGTGGTCGGCCGCCACCCCCTTAAAGGCGATGGAGTCGCTGTCCGACACCGGGTAGGCGTAGCCGTCCACCAGCACCTCGCTGACGCTGTATCCCGCCTCTGCCGACCAGGAGACAGTGTGGTCCGCCCCCGCCTCCACGATGCTGCTGGGGGTGAGGGTCACGTGGCTGTCGCCGGCCGTGGCGACGAGGTAGTTGTCCTTGACAGGGCGCTCGCCCACCGTAAAGGCGGCAAACGCCTCGTGGGCCCGGCTGTCAATGGGCAGGCTGTGCCTCCCGCCGAGCACCAGGTCGTCCCGCACCTGGCCGTCGATGAGCAGCAGCCGGGTGTAGTGGTCGGCCGCCGGCTGCCAGGTGAGCTGGGCCGACCCGTCATAGGGGTAGCGGCCGGCGCCGCCGACCGTCCCCTCGCCGTCCTTTGTAAAGGAGACCGGAAAGCGCAGGATGTCCGAGGCCGTCTCCGCATAGGCGATGCCCATGTTGTCGATGAGGAAGGAGGGGTAGTGGTTGCCCGAGTCGTCGACAAAGGTCCCCTCGATCCAGGCCTTGTTGGCGTAGGCTGTGTAGGTGCGGCTGCCCCGGGCGGTCCCCTCAAAGGACACCTCGAACTGGCCGCCGCTGACCACCGAGGTGCCGGCGCTGTTTTTAAAGACGACCTTGTTCCCCGACACCGAGCCGGTCAGCGCCGTCTTCCCGCCGGTGGGCGTCACGTAGTAGGCCGAGATGGTGCTGGCATCCACATCCATAAAGGCCGGCACCTCCACCGTGAGCACGGCGTTTTTGATGCCGATGTTCTTGCTGGAAGTCGAGGTGTTGCCGCAGACGACGCTGGCGCGCAGCCGGTCGCCGGGCTGGGCGTAGTCGCTGTGGGGGTCGTACCCCGCGTCGCTGGTGGCGTAGTGCTGGGTCAGGTTGGTGACCGTCAGGCCGGTGGTGAATTCGGGCACCACAATGTCCACCGCCAGCCCCAGCGCGCTCAAGAGGGTGGGGGCGCTGCTGGTGTTGGCCAGCATGGACACCGTCTTTTCGCCGCCCTGCAGGTTCATCCCCCCAGCGTTTTGGCTGTCGTTGATCTTCATGGTGGAGAAATCGGTGTTGTACAGGGTGAATGGACTGCCGCCGTTCACCTGGGCCACAGACAGGTAACTCTGGCTGTTCAGGGCATAGGCGTAGGCCGGCCCGGGGTTGGTGGTCAGCGCCTTTCCCAATTTGCTGATCTGGGCCGAGAAGAAGTAGTCGGCGCCCCGCAGCGGCGGCTGGGAGATCTTTTTCTGGGTGCCGTCTTTGTCGGTGTAGTAGCGCAGGGTCTGGCTGCTGTCGCCGATGTCGTAGCCGTCCATCGAGACCAGGAGTTCGCCGCTGGGCTTGACCTTGCCGCCGCCCTTGATGACCAGGCCGTTGCCCTGAATGGTCACGGTGGTGGTGGCGCCGTTGACGACCGACTCGCCGCCCAGCTTCAGCTTCATCATCCGCAGCGGCAGGGCGGGGTCCTCCTCCACCACGATCAGCTTCCAGGCCCCGAATAAATCCGCACCGTTGTTCCATATCCCGGCATTCATGTTGGTGTAGGGGATGTTGATGCCCGCATAGGTGCCGTATCCCTGGGCCTTGACAAAATCGGTCACGTCAAAGTAGCAGGAGGTGCGGCAGTTGTCGTTGTCGTAGTAAATCTTGCTGGGGTAGTACCGGTTGATGGCCCCCTTGGGCCCCTTCAGGCACATCCCGTACTGGGACAGGGGCGCCGCCCTATTGTTGACAGAGGTGGCGGTCTGGGTGGCGCACACCAGCAGGTAGGCCTTGACGACCTTGGTGTTCTCCCCCCGTTTTTCCAGCACGGCGGTGCTGGAATTTTTGTTGTTTGCCGCCAGCTTTCCCCCCACGGCGTTGGGCAGGGCGTAGCCGGCGGCGTTCTCGCCGGCCGTGTCGCCGTGCAGGGAGACGGCGAAGTTGTTGACGTTGTTGTACTTGCCCTGGGTGTTGCTGTTGCCCGCAATGTTGAACTGATAGGGCCCCACCAGGGTCACGTCGTCCATGGCATTTTGCACATAGGTGGCGCTGTTGGGGGTGCCGATCACACCGTTTACCGCCAGCGGCTCCGTCTGGGCCGCAAAGTGGTCGCACAGCTCGTCCAACTTCTGCTGCGCCGGCTGGCTCAATTTGTCCCTCTGTGCCTCGGGCAGCGCCTCCAGCCGCTCCACCAGCGCCATCAGCCGGTCGTAGACCTGGCGTTCGCTGTCGCTGGTCAGTTGGTCGGGAGCGGGCAGGGCGGCGATCTCCTCTTCAAGCGCCGCCAGCTCCTCGGCCGCCGGGTCGGAAGGGGGCGCTTCCACTCCCGCGGATGCCCCCGTGTATGCGCCGGTCTCGGTGGCCGGGCCCTCCTGTGCAAATCCCGTCAATAGGTTGCCGGCGAAAATCGCCGTCGCCAAGAGCAGGGCCATCACTCGGCCGCCCCACCTGGCGCCCCTTTTGTGCCGCAATCGCATGCTTTTCACATCTCCTTCTTCAGCTCCGTGTGGATGGGCGCTGGAAAAGTAAGGTTTTTCGTTCTGTGAAAAAAATGGGCATTAAAGACAAAAAAGTTGATTTGCTTTTCGCAAATCAACTAAAAAAAGCGGCATCATTTTTATTTTAAAGCGCGAATGGAAAATCTTACTAAACACTATCAACCATTCTACCATCTAACCCAAATATGTCAAGATTTTCTACCCAGCTCCCTGCCGCCGCCCGGGACTCCTCTCCTCCGGCGCCCGCAGCGATCCCCGCCCGTTCGCCCCTCACATCGTCGACGGCCGGCGGGAAGGGGCTCTTCTCACCCCTTCCCTTGCGGGTCGCGCGGCCACCCTTTCCCCCGCCCCGAGGGCGGCGGAGCAGTGGTGGCTTCACCCTTTTCTCCCCCTCTCCCCGCCAATCTCTAGCCAGGAGGGACCCTTTGCCTCAACGCGCCCCTCCCGCCCCAGAGCGCGTAGACGCCCCGTCCCTCCGCCCCAAAGGCGGTGGGGGCGGCTTCCTCCCCCGCAGAGGGCAGCGGGACAAGACCTCTTTCCCCCAGCGCCTGTAACGACCTCGACGATTTATCGCTCCCCGCGCCGAAGTCCGGCGGGGAGGAACCCCTTCCCTCAAAACGCCACCCCCCCACTCCGAGGTGTGCAGACCGCCCATTCCCCGTCCCGAGAAAACGGCGGGGCCGACCCCGCCCCTCGCAGGGGGCAGTGGACCAAGTCCTTTCCCCCGATACCTGTAGAGACTTTGTCTGTTCGTCCCCCTCTCCTCCCCAAAATCGGGCTAGAGGCCCTCTTTCCTCCAAACGCACGCCTCCCCCCAGGGCGTGCGGACGGCTCCTTCCCCCGTCCCGAGGGCGGCTGGGCGGGAACAGCCCTCTCCCCCGCAAGGAGCAGCAGGACAAGGCTCCCTCTCCCAGCGCCTGTAAATGTTCCAGCCTGTCCTCCCCCCTCTCCCCGCCAACGTCGGGCCAGGAGAGGGCCATTCCCCAGAGCCCACCCCACTCGGCCCAAACCCACAGGCCGCCCTGCCCCTGTCCCGAGGGCGGCGGGGCGGGAGCAGCCCTCTCCCCCGCAAGGAGCAGCGGGACAAGACTCCCTCTCCCCAGCGCCTGTAAATGTTCCAGCCTGTCCTCCCCCTCTCCCCGCCAGCGTCCGGCCAGGAGGGGGCCATTCCCTAGAGCGCAACCCTCCCAGCCCAAACCCGCAGGCCGCCCTGCCCCCGTCCCGAGGGCGGCGGGGTCAAGCCTCTCTTCCGCAGAGGGCAGCGAACAGAAAGCCGTCTCCCTCCAACAGGAAGGCTTCCGGCCGCCGGTCTCCCCTTCTCCCCTACGAAAAGAAGAGCGGGAGAGCCATCCGCTCTCCCGCTCTCTCTCAGCGCCCTTCTGCCAGTTCGATGGCTTCCTTCCCGCTCAGCCGCTCGACGCGCAGTTTCACCGCGCAGACCCGGTCGAAGAGCTGCTCGATCTCCCGCCGGCAGCCCTCCGGCCGTTGGGGGGAATACTCGGCCGCCAGCTGTTCCAGGGCGACCCGCTTCTCCCCCTCCTCCCGCAGCACCCGCGCCCCGCCAAAGGCGACGGCGCTGCGAAAACAGGTGGTGTACCCCTGGGGCACCCCCCGGTCCTGGTCGATGGCGCAAAAGGAGACCCGCTCCTCCCCGGCAATGGCGTCCAGCTTCTGTCAGACCGGGGCGCAGTGAAAGAAAACTCGTCCCCCGTCAAAGACATCGCTCAGGGGCACGGCGTAGGGGTAGCCGTCCTCCCTCGCCAGCACCCCGGCGCAAAACGGCCTCGCAGCCCTCTCTGGAAAGGGGCTGCCGCTGTCGGCGCATCTCCCGGGCCACCGCGCTCTACTCCCCTCTCTTCAGCCGCTTGGTGTCCTCTTCCACCTTTAGGATGGCGTCTTTAAAGCCGCCCACCACCACTGTCATGTTGGAGGCGATGATGGAGGCCAGGGGCTGGCCGCAGTTCTCCACCCGGTACCCCTCGATGTCCCGGTAGATGCCGTCCTCCCCCAGGTTGCAGGGCACCTTCTCTATGAGCTCCCGCCCGTCCGAGAGGAAGCAGTAGCAGCGGTAGCCCAGGCCAAAGCTCATCCCGCTCTCGAAGACGGTGCCGCTGTCGGGCTCGTGGCCGTGATAGGGGTTGAGGTTGGCGATGACCATGTTGCTGTTGCGGATGTGCAGCTGATCGCGGTCAAAGTAGAAGGCCGAGCGGGTGTAGACGTCTCTCATGTCCTCGGGCTCTTTGAGGCCGGGGGCCTCGTCGGGGGGGAAGATGCCCTCCACCCCGTGGTCCAGGGCAAAGGCCTTCATCCGGTCGCCCACCTCCCTGGCGTTTAAGAGGAAGCACTCGAACCCGGCCAGGTAGGCCCGGGGCAGCTCCCCCAGGGGCCAGGTGGACTTGGCGCGCAGGTCCTGCCGGGGGACGATGCGCTGGCCGCGGTCCTTGGCCTCTTCGATCAGGTCCATGACAATGGTCTTGAGGCAGTCCTCAAAATCGCCCTCCACGATCTTTGAGGGGACCATGTACATCAGGTTGCCGGCGGTGTGGGCGGTGGCGTAGCCCATCCCGTGCTCGTCGAGGATCTTCCCGTCGGGGCAGAGCTGGCCCACCGGGTAGCGGTGGATCACATCCCGCCGGTCGCGGGTGAAGCTGTAGAGCTTTTTGCCCCGGGCAAAGCCGACCCCCAGCTCAAAGATGGTGCCGCTCTCCGGCTCGCCGCCGCGAAAGAAGTTCACGTCCCCCACCACGATGTCGCAGTCGTCCAGGTAGTCGGGGGTGAGCTTGCGCAGGGGCTGCCTGCCGGTGGCCGGGTCGCAGTCGTCAAAGCCCATCTTCTCCTTGATGTTGGTGACCTCAAAGCCGTATTCCTCGGCCAGGTATTTCATGGTGAGCAGCTGGTGCTCGCCCCCGGGGTAAAAGCACTGGGGGCCGGTGATGTACAGGCGGGGTCTTCTCATAAAAAATGCCTCCCTTGTTTTCGTCCGCCCGCCGCGGCGGGCCGTCTCGTCGTCCAGTCCCAGAGTAACAGCCCGGCTGTCTCCCTGTCAATTGACGGCCCCGCCAATATCAAAACGGTTTTTTCGACAGAGTGCCGAAATGGGGCCCCATTTTTTGTCATCCCCTATAAAAGAGCCGCCTCTCCCCGCCGCTCGTACACCAGGTCGACGATGCCATTGTACCGCTCGGCCGACACCAGCCGCAGCGGGCGCTCGACCCCCAGCCCGCCAAAGAGGGAAATCCCCTCCCCCAGCAAAATCGGCAGCACCGAGATGCAGTAGCGGTCAATGCAGTCCGCCGCCGCCAGTTGGCGGGCCAGGTCGGCCCCGCCACAGACCCAGATGTCCCCATCCCCCCGCCGCCGCAGCCGCTGGATCAGCTGGGCCGGGGGTTCGTCGGTGAAGGTCACCTCCCCCTCTGCCGCCCGCGGCCGGCGGGTGAGCACGAAGCACACCTTCTCCGGGTAGGGCCACCGCCCGGGGGAGAGCTCCTCCACAATTTGGCGGTGGGTGCGGCCCCCCATCACCACCGCGCCCACCCCTCTGTAAAAATCGGGGTAGCTGCCCCCGCACCCGGGCTGCGACCCGTCCCCCGCCATCCAGCCCACCCCTCCAGCCCGGTCGGCGATATACCCGTCCAAACTCATGCCGATGTAGAGAACCACCCGTCTGTTCACGCCGTCTCCCCCTTTTTTGGGCCCCTGTGGGGCCCCTTTTCATGTATTTTAGCCATCCAGCCAAAAAAACACCGCCTTTTTCCCCTTTTTTCACAAAAGGGGTTTGACGTTTCCGCCCCGCTGTATTACAATGTAGGAGAAATAGCCAAAGACGATGATAGAGACAGTACGTTTGAAACAAACGCCACAGCGAGCCGGGGGGAGTGGGAGCCCGGCGCCAGTCGTTTCTCTCGGAACATCCCTCTAGAGTTGCAAGCTGAAAGGGCGACCGAGTAGGCTTCGCCGGTTTTCCGCCGTTATCGGGAACGCATATGTTGGTATGTTGCAATAGGTGGTACAGCGAAGCGCATTCGGCCTTCGTCCTGTTTTGCAGGGCGGGGGCTTTTTTGTCGGTTTGCGCGTTTCCATAGATTCACCTTTCGCAGCGCACGAAAGAAAGCATTGGAGGTTTTAGAAAGATGTACAACAAGGTGCCCACAGATCTCAACTTTGTGGAGCGGGAGAAGGACGTCGAGCAGTTCTGGGAAAGGGAACACATCTTTGAAAAGAGCGTCGACAGCCGCAAGGAGGGCGAGACCTACACCTTCTACGACGGCCCCCCCACCGCCAACGGCAAGCCCCACATCGGCCACGTGTTGACCCGGGTCATCAAGGACATGATCCCCCGCTACCGCACCATGAAGGGCTACATGGTCCCCCGCAAGGCCGGCTGGGACACCCACGGCCTGCCGGTGGAGCTGGAGGTGGAAAAGGAGCTGGGCCTGGACGGCAAGGAGCAGATCGAGGAGTACGGCCTCGAGCCCTTCCTCAAGCGCTGCAAGGAGAGCGTCTGGAAGTACAAGGGGATGTGGGAGGACTTCTCCGCCACCGTCGGCTTCTGGGCCGACATGGAGCACCCCTACGTCACCTACGACAACAACTTCATCGAGTCCGAGTGGTGGGCCCTCAAGCAGATTTGGGAGAAGGGGCTGCTCTACAAGGGCTTTAAGATCGTCCCCTACTGCCCCCGCTGCGGCACCCCCCTCTCCTCCCACGAGGTGGCCCAGGGCTACAAGGACGTGAAGGAGCGCTCGGCCATCGCCAAGTTCAAGGCCAAGGGGGAGGACGCCTATATCCTGGCCTGGACCACCACCCCCTGGACCCTCCCCTCCAACGTGGCCCTCTGCGTCCACCCCGACGAGGACTACGTCAAGGTGGAGAGCGGGGGGGAGCGCTACTACCTGGCCGCCGCCCTCTGTGAGAGCGTGCTGGGCGAGCAGGGCTACACCGTGCTCGAGCACTTCACCGGCCGGGAGCTGGAGTACAAGGAGTACGAGCCCCTCTTTGCCTTTGTGCAGCCCAAAGAGAAGTGCTGGTACGTCACCTGTGACGGCTACGTCACCCTCACCGACGGCACCGGCATCGTCCACATCGCCCCCGCCTTCGGCGAGGACGACGCCAACGTGGGCCGCAAGTACGGCCTGCCCTTTGTGCAGCTGGTGGACGGCAAGGGCCAGATGACCAAGGAGACCCTCTGGCCGGGGATGTTCTGCAAGGACGCCGACAAAGAGGTCCTCAAAAACCTGGAGGAGCGGGGCCTTCTCTTCTCCGCCCCCACCTTTGAGCACAGCTATCCTCACTGCTGGCGCTGCGACACCCCCCTCATCTACTACGCCCGCGACTCCTGGTTCATCAAGATGACCGCCGTCAAGGACGACTTGATCCGCAACAACGACACCATCAACTGGATCCCCGAGTCCATCGGCAAGGGCCGCTTCGGCGACTGGCTGGAAAACGTGCAGGACTGGGGCATCAGCCGCAACCGCTACTGGGGCACCCCCCTCAACATCTGGGAGTGCGAGTGCGGCCACCGGCACGCCGTCGGCAGCATTGAGGAGCTGCAAAGCCTCTCCCCCAACTGCCCGGAGGACATCGAGCTGCACCGCCCCTACATCGACGCGGTCACCATCACCTGCCCCCACTGCGGTGGGCAGATGAAGCGGGTGCCCGAGGTCATCGACTGCTGGTTCGACTCCGGCTCCATGCCCTTTGCCCAGCACCACTACCCGTTTGAGAACAAGGAGCTGTTCGAGCAGCAGTTCCCCGCCGACTTCATCTCCGAGGCGGTGGACCAGACCCGCGGGTGGTTCTACTCCCTGCTGGCCATCTCCACCCTGGTGTTCAACAAGGCCCCCTACAAAAACGTCATCGTCCTGGGCCATGTGCAGGACGAAAACGGCCAGAAGATGTCCAAGTCCAAGGGCAACGCGGTGGACCCCTTCGACGCGCTGGAGACCTACGGGGCCGACGCCATCCGCTGGTACTTCTACTCGAACTCCGCCCCCTGGCTGCCCAACCGCTTCCACGGCAAGGCCGTGCGGGAGGGGCAGCGCAAGTTCATGGGCACCCTCTGGAACACCTACGCCTTCTTCGTCCTCTACGCCGACATCGACCAGTTCGACCCCACCCAGCACGAGCTGGAGCCCGAAAAGCTCTCGGTGATGGACCGCTGGCTGCTCTCCAAACTCAACACCATGATCCGCACCGTGGACGAGAGCCTGCAAAACTACCGCATCCCCGAGGCCGCCCGCGCCCTGCAGGAGTTTGTGGACGACATGAGCAACTGGTATGTCCGCCGCAGCAGAGAGCGCTTCTGGGCCGTGGGGATGGGGCAGGACAAGGTGAACGCCTACATGACCCTCTACACCGCCCTGGTGAACTGCTGCAAGGCGGCCGCCCCCATGGTCCCCTTCATCACCGAGGAGATCTACCAAAACCTGGTGCGCACCGTGGACCGCTCGGCCCCCGAGAGCATCCACCTCTGCGACTTCCCGGCGGTGGACGGCTCCCTCATCGACAGCGAGTTGGAACGCAACATGGACCTGGTGCTGCAGATCGTGGTGCTGGGCCGCTCGGCCCGCAACGGCGCCGCCATCAAAAACCGGCAGCCCCTGCAAAACATGTTCGTGCAGGCCCCGGCCGCGCTGGAGGAGTACTACCGCCAGATCGTGGAGGAGGAGCTCAACTTGAAGGCCGTCACCTTTGTGGAGGACGCCAGCCGCTTCACCTCCTACACCTTCAAGCCCCAGCTCAAGACCCTGGGCCCCAAATACGGCAAGAAGCTGGGCGAGATCCGCACCGCCCTGGCCGGGCTGGACGGCTCCGCCGCCAAGGCCGAGCTGGACGCCAAGGGCGAGCTGAAGCTGGCCCTGGCTGACGGGGAGGTCGCCCTCACCGCCGATGACCTGCTCATCGAGACCAAGCAGACCGAGGGCTTTTATACCGTGCAGGACGGCGGCATCACCGTGGCCATCGACACCGCCCTCACCCCCGCACTCATCGAGGAAGGGTATGTCAGGGAGCTGGTGAGCAAGCTGCAGACCATGCGCAAAGAGGCCGACTTCAACGTGATGGACCACATCACCGTCACCCTGAAGGGCAGCGAGAAGCTGGCCGACATCGCCCGCAAAAACTGGGACGAGATCGCCTCCGACGTGCTGGCCGACGGCTTTGCCTGCGGCGAGCCCGAGGGGTACGCCAAGTCCTGGGACATCAACGGCGAGGCGGTGGAGCTGGGCGTGAAGCGGGTCTAGTCCCCTTCCCCCACCCACCTTGCCACCGAGAGAGGGGCGCTGCCTGCGGGCGGCGCCCCTCTTTCCGCTTCGGCCCTCGGTCCACCCGGACAATGTGGGAGAGGGGGCCTTCGCCGCCATGCGTCTCGCCCGCCTTCCCCTCCGCCCGCTCTGAAGGACTTTGGGCGGCCGCTTCGGCCGCGCGAGGGGGCTCCTATTTCTTTGTCCCCGCCCATCGCCTTCTATCCTCGCTCTTGCCCTTGCCTGTGCCCTGGCAGCCGCCTTCCCCGGCCACCGCCGACGCGCGGATGAATGCGGGGTATCCGGCAGCGATTGGGCCGTCTCGGGGATGGTCTCCCCCCCCTTCGCTCACAGCGCCCTCAAAAGGTCAGCCGGAGACATCCCCCCGGCGGCCTGGCCAGCAGCGGTCCATCGCCGGGCGGGTCCTCGGGCACCTTCGGCGCCGTTGCGGCGTGGAGATGACCGGCGCCCCCTCTTCTTGTCTGGGCGTCCCGCGTCCTGGGGGCCAAACTGCCCTTCTGGCAGATGGCCTGACCGGCGGCCTGGCCACCGGCCCCACCGCCCGGCCGGGCATCGGCACAAATCAAAAAAGGCGCTGCGGACAAATCTCCGCAGCGCCTTTTTGCTCGGCAGACAGGTCCTTCTACGCCCCCGCCTTCCGGCGGTCGTAGAGGACCTTGATGCCGTCGAGGATCAGGGTCTTGTCGATGGCGGTGAACCCCCGGTAGGCCTGGCTCACCGTTTTGGCCAGCCCGCCGGTGGCCACCACCCGGGCCTTCTGCCCCAACTGTTCCTCCAGCTTCTGGACGATGTTGTCCACCGCGCCGGCATAGCCGTAGATGATGCCGCTCTGCATGCTGGCGACGGTGGAGGTGCCGATGGCCTGCTCGGGGGGGACGATCTCCACCCGGGGCAGCTTGGCCGCCCGCTCCACCAGGGCGTCCATCGAGACCTTGAGCCCGGGGAAGATGGCCCCCCCCAGGTAGGCCCCGTCGGAAGTGACCACGTCGAAGGTGGTGGCGGTGCCGAAATCCACCACGATGAGGGGGCCGCCGTATTTGTGGTAGGCGGCCACCGCGGTCACCAGCCGGTCGGCCCCCACCTCGCCGGGGTTGCCGTAGCGGTTGTCGATCTCCACCGGCAGGTTCTCCCCCACCAGCAGGGGGGGCTTGTCGAAGTACTTTTTGATGGAGTTGATGACGGTGTAGTTGAGCTGGGGGACCACCGAGCTGATGACGATGTCCTCCACCCGGTGCCGGTCGAGCCCCCGCAGGAAGAAAAACTGGGTCACAAAGAGGCCCAGCTCGTCGGAGGTGACGGCCTTGTTGGTGGAGAGGCGGAAGGTGTGCGCCAACTTCTCCCCCTCGAAGATGCCAAACTCCATGTTGGTATTGCCGATGTCCACGACCAAGAGCATACGTCAGATCCCCCTGCTGTTTCGGTGTTGAAAGCCCCTTTAGTGTACGGCAAAACCGCCTGCCCGTCAAGAAAAAAGAGGGGATCGGACTGCCCTCTCCCCCGTCGCATCCGTCACCCTGTACAGATTGTAACCGTATTGTATCCATTTTTTAACCACTTGTTACCTTTTGCCCCCTTTTTGTGGTGCTATAATGAAAATAAAGGAAGGACCCGGCCTTTTGGCCCCCTTTGCGAAAGGAGTGATGGTCATGACGCGCAGACACCAAACCGTTTGGAGGAGAGGGCTGGCCGCCACCCTGGCGGCCTGGATGGTCCTTGCCCTGACCGGCTGCGGCCAGAAGGAGGTCACCGGCAAACTGGACGAGACCGCCAAGGACGCCGGCAGCGCCCAGGTGCGCATCGACGGGGCGGAGATCGCCTTCAAGAGCACCATCCTGCTGGAGTTGCAGGAGCAGGGGTACGACCTCTCCACCTCCCCCGACTTTGCCGCCCTCCTGGAGCCCGGCGACCGGGTGGACGCAGGGGCCCCAGTGCCCGACGTCTACATGGGCAAGGGGGGCAAGGTGGTGGCCAAGCTCTCCTGTCTCACCGACAGCAGCGGCGAGATCCCCCTGCTCGAGGCGCGGGTGGTCTCGGCCGCGGTCTTCTACAGCCCCCACCACAGCGAAGAGGTGCCCGAGAACATCCAGCCCCACGTGGCAATCGGCGGGGTCGACTTCACCGGCCTGACCCTGGACGGGGTCGACGCCATCATGGCCGACAAGGCCAATGAGGACAGCGGGGACGTCGTCATCGGCGGGGATACCGACCTGCTCACCGGCAAGGTCCTCAGCAACGGCTACCCCGTCGGCCGCTGCCACTACTTTTTCCACTACGACCGCGACACCGACCTGCTCTCGATTGTGGAAGTGGGTGCTGTCTGAACCAAACCCAACCAAAAAGGAGGGACGACAGGATGAAAAAGCGGTTTGCACACCCCCTTTTCCGGCGGGCGGTGGCCCTGCTCGCCGCAGGGTGCTTTGTCCTTGCCCTTGCCATTGCCCTGACCGGCTGCGGCAAGGAGGCCACCGGCTACCTGGACGAGGGGGTGAAGGAGACCAGGACCCCCCTGGTGCGGGTGGAGGAGGCGAACTTCTACCTGGGCCGCACCATCCTCTTGGAGGTGCGGGAGCAGGGGTATGACCTCTCCCTCTCCCCCGACTTCACCCAGCCCCTGAGCGAAGAGGACCGGATGGACGCCAGCAGCGCCCTGCTGCCGGTCTACATGGGCAGGGACGGCCAGGTGGTGGCCCGGCTGGGCTGCGCCAACACCGGCAACGGCGAACTGCCCACCCTGGAAGCGCGGGTCAAGAGCTTCGAGGTCTTTTACGGCCCCTGTCCCGCCGACGTGGAGGCGCCAGAGAACGCCAAACCCCAGGTGGCGATCGGCGGCGTCGACTTCACCGGGCAGAATGCCGAGGAGGTGGCGTCCCTGCTGAAAGAAAAGGCCGGCTCCGTGACCAGCGGAGAGGGCCCATCCCCTAGCCAGTACACCGTCGGCGGGTGTATGTACACCTTCTCCTTTGCCGCCGGCGGGGCGGTCAACCGGGTCTGGGTGCAGGGCCTCTAATCTTTCCGCCGCACGGGCGGGCGCTCCAAGCGAGAGCGCCCGCCCTCTTTTTCCCCCTTCCCCCTTGCCTTTGCCCTCTCCCTTGCCCTCGCTCTCTCCCTTACCCTCGCTCTCTCCCTTTCCCTTGCCCTCACCCTTGCCCTCGCCCCCTTTTCTGCAAAAAAATACAGCGCCGCCGTAACGATCCCCCTCTCCCGGCGGTACTATTGGGTGAAAAGGCCTTTTTATAACAAAAAAACAGAAGGAGGGCCCTGCGAGATGGATACCAGTCAAGCCCTGTGCGAGCAGGCCCAGCAGCACCAGCGCTTTTTTCGGCAGTATCAGCGCCTGGCCTACACGGTGGCCCTGCGCATCCTAAAGGACGCCAGGGACGCCGAAGAGGTGGCCAGCGACGCCATGGCCCGGGTGCTGTGCGCGCCCGAAAAGTACGACAGCAGCCGGGGCAGCATGAAGAGCTATGTGGCCCTCATCGCCCGCAGCCAGGCGCTGGGCCGCCTTGCCGCCCGCAGGGACGAGGTGCCGGTGGCCGCGCCGGAGGGGCCGTCTGCCCCCGACTGGGCCGCCTCGCTGGAACTGCGCGAGCGGCTGAACGGGGCGGTGCTGGCCCTGAGCGAGCCGGAGAAGCAGCTGTTTGCCATGCGCTTTGTCTACGGCTACTCCACCCGGGAGATGGCCCGTTTCTTCGGCATCAGCCAGAACGCCGTCACCACCCGGGTATCGCGGCTGCGGGACAAATTGAAACCACTGTTGGAGGAACGAGAGGGGGAGCACACCCATGAATGAAGAGAGATTTGACAGACGGCTGGCCGACCTGCTGGACGAGGAGACCCTCCTCGCCGTCAGCGGCAGCCTGTTTGACGCAAAGCCGCCCCGGCGGCGGGTCTGGCGCCGGGGCGCAGCCGTTGCCGCCGCCTTTGTGCTGCTGTTGGGGGCCGTCAACTACCAGAGCGTGGTGGCCTTTGCGCAGCGGGCCTACCGCTACTTTGTCTCCGGCGAGAGCTGGGCGATGGAGACCCCGCCGGCAAGCTACCGCCTCTGCGTCGACCCGGTGGAGGCGCCCGACGGCAGCGGCGGCACCTACCGGCTGCTTCAGGCGGTGCAGAAGGAGGACGGCACCCTCTGGCTCTCCCTGGAGCACCTGCCGTCCAGAGAGGTAAAAGCCGAACTCAGCGAGGGGGCGGAGGGCGTCTGGAACCAGTACCTGACCACCCTCAAGGCCACCCTGCAAGTCGGGGAAACATCTTACCCCCTCACCTACCTGCCGGAACACCTGGGGGCCTCCAGTCCCCACCGGTCCGGGGAGGAGGACGCGCTGGCAAACTTCACCGTCTCCTTTGCCTTCTCCTGCAAGGTGGAGGGAGAGGCGGACGAGATCGCCCTGCAAATCGGGGACAGCCGGTTGCGCGCCGCCCTGCAGCCCGCCGTCGCCGTGAGCGCCGAGAAGATTTCCTACGAGGGGAGCGACAACCTCTCCTTCCAACTGATGCAGTTGACCGAAAAGGGGGACGCCATTGCCCTGATCCCGACTGTCAAGGGGCTGTCGGCGGAAACCTGCTCGGTAAACTTTGGCATCACCTGGTTCTCGGTGGAGGACAGCGAGGGCAACCGGGTGGACAGCACGGCCTACGCCCGCCCCCTGATCGGGGACGACGGCGCCTTCCTCTACCGGCCCGAAGAGCCGCTGGCCGAGGAGGCGCGCGTCCACACATTCTCCTTCAACGCCCTCGACCTGTACGTCGGCCGGGAAATGCCGTCCCGCTCCCCCGAGGAGCTGCCCACCAAAGAGGACTGCCTGGAGATCGCGATCCCCGCCGAGGGAAAGGCGGCCACAGTGAACAAGACCTTTGACCTCTGCGGCGTGCCGGTGACGGTAGAGCAGATCCAGCAGAACAACACAGGCCGCATTCAGGTGACCCTCTCCACCGACACCCCCTACGGCGACATCCGCAGCCTCTGCGCCTTTGACCTGGGGGAGGAGGGCAAGCTGCCGGAAGACGGGGCCCCCTACTACGCCTGCTTCTTCGATGACAGCCAATCCCATCTGGGCAAGGGGCACATCGACCTCACTTTCAACGCAAACGAGTGCGGCGACAGCCTCTTCCTCTATCTAAACAGCGCCGTCATCCGCAGCCCCGGCGGCGGGACCTACACCCCCCAGTGACCCCTGTCCGCACACAAGAGAGGGGCCCCGGGCCAAATGGGCGGGGGGCCCGCTTTATGTCTGTTGTCGTGGGCCCGGGGGGGGGAGACCCGCTTTTCAATGTCCTCCTTGAGGCGCTGGGCCCCCTCTTCGGTGCGCTGCTGCAGCCCTTCCAGCCAGCTCTCCCAGGTCGAGCAGTGGGCGCGCAGGCTCTCCTTGATCTGCTGCAGGTGGCTCTCATAGCGGGTGGAGCGCATATTGGGGAAGGCCTTGGTCAGCCGCCGCTGAAAGAGGCGGTGGCGCTGGGACTCCTCCCTGTACTTTTGCAGCAGCTCCCTCACCCGCAGGCGGGCGTCGTCGGCCTTGGCGGAGTGGGCCTCCTCCAGCAGCCGGTCGAGGCGGGCCTTGATCCCCTCGCCGTTGTACCAGCCGGCGGCGTCCAGCCGGGCCTTCATCTCCTCGGCCAGGGCGTTGAGGGCCTGCAGCTGCCGGTCGATGCCCAGGGCGGCGCGGACCGACACGATCAGGTCGGCGGCAAAGACCGCCAGCAGCACCAGGGTGACCGTCAGCTTGGCCCAGGGGGGGATGCGGTCAAACAGCCGCTCCACCGCCGGGTGCAGCAGGTAGAGCATGGCCACCGCCATCACCCCGAAGAGGAGGGAGTTGCGCAGACAGACCCGGCCGTTCAGGTTGAACCTGCGCGCCGAGTAGTCCCACCACTTGGCGGAGAAGAGCTTCTCCATCACATAGCTGGTCAGGTATTCCAGGGCGCTGGTGAGCACCATCCCCAGCACAAAGACCGCCGCCGGGCTCTGCTGCACCGGCCGCAGCAGCAGCACGACGCCCAGGGCCCCAAAGCCGTAGATGGGGCAGACCGGCCCGTTGAGAAAGCCCCTGTCCGCCAGCTTGCGCTGGCCGATGGAGCAGTAGACCGTCTCGCAGAGCCAGCCCACAAAGCTGTAAAAAACCAGGTACAAAAACCAGGTGCAAAGGGTGGTGACCATCTTCACTCGCCGCCTTTTTTATTGGATTGGGTCCCTGCTAAAGGGTGACTGTCTCCCGCTGGGTCTCCCCCTCCGGCGCGGCCGGGGCCTTCTCCGCCTCGGCGGAGAGGCCGAACTCCTCGGCCAGCCGGGCGTTGGAGAGCATCAGCTTGAGGCGGTTTTCCTGGTTGACCGAGGTGGCGCTGGGGTCGTAGTCCACCGCCACGATGTTGGCCTGGGGGTAGCGGTCCTTGATTTTGCGCATCATCCCCTTGGCGACGATGTGGTTGGGCAGGCAGAACAGGGGCTGGGTGCAGACGATGTTGTCCACCCCGCTGTGGATGTGCTCCACCATCTCGCTGGTGAGCAGCCACCCCTCCCCCATCTTGGCGCCGGTGCCGATGACCCCGTCCACCAGGTGTTTGAGTTCGCTGAAGCTGGTGGGGGCCCGGAACTCGCCGTGTTTGGCGATGGCCCGGATCATCTTGTTCTGCCAGCGCTGGAAGTAGCGCAGCAAAAAGGCGTTGACCGCCCGGTGCTTGAAGGCCTTGCCGTAGAGGTCGTTGTCGATGATGTTGTTTTGGATGCAGTACATGCAGAAGTCCAGCAGCCCGGAGAGGACCGGCTCGGCCCCCTCGTCGATGAGAAACTGCTCCAGGTTGTTGTTGCCCAGGGGGGCGTACTTCATGTAGATCTCGCCGACGATCCCCACCTTGATCTTCTTCTCCCGGTGGCGCTGGATGGCGGAGAAGTCCTCCAGGATGGCCCGGTAGTTTTTCTGCACCTGCAAAAAGGCCTTTGACTCAAACTGCTCGCAGAGGGCGTCGGTCCAGCGCTCCACCACCGCGTCGGTGCTGCCCTTGATGATCTCGTAGGGCTTGCACTGGTTTTTCAGCCACATGAGCATGTCGCCGTAGATGATGGCGTACATGGCCTGCACCAGCATGCCGGGGGTGAAGGTGAAGCCAGGCTGCTTTTCCAGGTTGGAGAAGTTCAGCGAGATCACCGGCACGTAGCCGTAACCCGACTGGCGCAGGGCCTTGCGCAGCAGCGAGAGGTAGTTGGACGCCCGGCACCCGCCCCCGGTCTGGGTGATGAGGAGGGCGGTCTTGTGGGGGTCGTACGCGCCGCTCTTGAGGGCGGAAATCAACTGGCCGATGACCAGCAGCGCGGGGTAACAGGTGTCGTTGTGAACGTTTTTGAGCCCCTCATCCACGATTTGGCGGCCGATGGTGGTGAGGATCTTCACCTTGTAGCCGTTTCTGATGAGGATCTTTTCGAGCATCCGAAAGTGGATGGGCAGCATGCCGGGGATGAGGATGGTGTAGTTTTCGCGCATCTCCGGCGTAAAGACGGGGGGTTTTTCAATTGGCGGCATGTTGCTGTCTCTCCCTTTCCTCCATGGCCGCCAACAGGCTGCGAATGCGAATTTTGATGGCGCCCAGGTTGTCTACTTCGTCGATTTTGATTTGGGTGTATATCTTGCCGCACCCGCGGAGGATGTCGCGCATCTCGTCGGTGGTGATGGCGTCGAGGCCGCAGCCGAAACTCACCAACTGAATGAGCTCGGTGTTCTCGGCCTGCCCCGCATAGCGGGCGGCGTTGTACATTCTGGCGTGGTAGGTCCACTGGTTGAGGACGGTGCGCTTTTCATACCCCGTCATCCAGGAGACCCCGTCCTCGGTGACCACCACAAACCCCAGCGAGCGCAGCAGCTTGTGGATGCCGTGGTTGATCTCGGGGTCGATGTGGTAGGGCCGCCCGGCCAAAATCACCGTCTTGCAGCCGTGCTCCTTGGCGTAGGCCAGGGCGCGCGCCCCCTCCTCCTTCACCTCGCGGCGGTAGTCGGCGTAGGCCTGGTAGGCCCGCTCGGCGGCGCGGGACACCTCGCCCCGGCGCAGGGCAAAGCCGTACTCGTTGAGGTAGCCGGTGATCTTCTTCTCAAAGACCTTGCGGTCGTTGAGGCTGATGTAGGGGTAGATGAACTGGCAGCCCCCCAGGTCCATGTTGCCCTTGACCACCTCGGGGTAGTAGGCCACCACCGGGCAGTTGTAGCAGTTGTCGGAGATCTCCTCGTTGAAGTTGTAGCTCAAACAGGGGTAGAAGATGGTCTGCACCCCCTGCTCCAGCAGCAGCTTGATGTGGCCGTGCACCAGCTTGGCCGGGTAACAGACGGTGTCGGAGGGGATGGTGTTCTGCCCCTTGAGATAGACCCCCTTGCTGGAGCGGCCCGACACCACCACCCGGAAGCCCAGTTCGGTGAAGAAGGCGTGCCAAAAGGGCAGGTTTTCGTACATGTTCAGGGCCAGGGGCAGGCCGATGTCCCCCCGGGGGCCCGGCTCGCTGGGCAGGTGGGTGAGCTTTTCGTACTTCCACTCCACCATGTCGGGCAGCTCGCCGCCCCCGGCCTTGCCGGTCACCGGGCGCTCGCAGCGGTTGCCGGCGATGTGGCGGGAGCCGTCGCCAAAGGTGTTGATGGTCAGGTTGCAGTGGTTGGTGCAGAGCCCGCAGTTGACCGCCTTGGACTGGTGGGTGAAGGCCGCCAGTTCGGCGGCGGTGAGGACCCGGCTCTCCCCCTCCGGCTGGAGGGAGCGGGCGTAGAGGGCCGCGCCAAAGGCGCCCATCAGCCCGGCGATGGCCGGGCGCACCACCGGGCGGCCCAGCTCCATCTCAAAGCTGCGCAGCACCGAGTCGTTGAGGAAGGTGCCGCCCTGCACCACCACGTTCTTGCCGATGTCGTCGGCACTGCGGGCGCGAATGACCTTGTAGAGGGCGTTTTTCACCACGCTGACGGCCAGCCCGGCAGAGATGTCCCCCACCGTGGCCCCGTTTTTCTGGGCCTGCTTGACCGAGGAGTTCATGAACACGGTGCAGCGGGTGCCCAGGTCCACCGGGTGCTCGGCCAGGAGGCCCAGCTTGGCGAACTCGTCGATGGGGTAGCCCAGGGACTTGGCAAAGGTCTCGATGAAGGAGCCGCAGCCCGAGGAGCAGGCCTCGTTGAGGACGATATTGTCGATGGCGTTGTCCTTGATTTGAAAGCACTTCATGTCCTGCCCGCCGATGTCGATGATGAAGTCCACCTGGGGTTGAAAGTGCTTGGCCGCGGTGAAGTGGGCCATGGTCTCCACCAGGCCGAAGTCCAGGTGGAAGGCGCTTTTGATCAGGTCCTCCCCGTAGCCGGTGACGGCGCTGCCGACGATCTTCACCCGCTCGCCCGACTGGGCCCTGATCTGCTCCAGCTGCTCCTTGACGGCGGAGATGGGGTTGCCCAGGTTGTTGACGTAGTGGCTGTACAGGATGTTGCACGACCCGTCGATGAGCACCATCTTGGTGGTGGTGCTGCCGGCGTCGACCCCCAGCCAGGCCGGGCCGCTGTAGTCCGCCAGCGGGCGCTGGGGGACGTCGTTCTGGGCGTGGCGGGCGCAAAACTGGTCGTACTCCGCCCGGTCGCGAAAGAGGGGGGCAAGCCCCTGGGGGGCGTGGGGGATCTCGAGGACGTGGCGGAAGGTGCCGAGCAGCTCCTCATAGTCGTGCTCCTCGTTGAGGCCGCCGGCGTAACAGGCGGCCCCCAGGGCCACGAAGTAGGGGGCCAGGGGGTGGAAGTTGGCCGAGCGCTCGTCCAACTCCAACGTCTCGATGAAGCGGGCCTGCAGCCCCTTGAGGAAGGAGAGGGGCCCGCCCAAAAAGAGGACATTTCCCTCGATGGCGCGGCCCTGGGCCAGCCCGGCGATGGTCTGGTCCACCACCGCCTGAAAGATGCTGGCGGCGATGTTCTCCTTGTCGGCCCCCTGGTTGATGAGGGGCTGGATGTCGGTCTTGGCAAACACCCCGCAGCGGGAGGCGATGGGGTAGATCTTCTCGTGGCGCAGGCTCAATTCATCGAGGGTGGCCAGGTCCACGTCCAGGAGGGTGGCCATCTGGTCGATGAAGGCGCCGGTGCCCCCGGCACAGGTGGAGTTCATCCGCTCCTCCAAAGCGCCCTTCAAAAAGATGATCTTCGCGTCCTCCCCGCCCAGCTCGATGACCACGTCGGTCTGGGGGACAAAGCGCTTGACCGCGCCGGCGGTGGCGTACACCTCCTGCACGAAGTCGAGGCCGCTCTCCTTGGCGACCCCCAGGCCGGCCGAACCGGTGACCGCCACCTTGATGCGGTGGCCCCGCAGCAATTCGCCCAGCTCCTCTATCTTCTGCAGCGCCAGTTCCCGCACCCGGGAGAGGTGGCGCTCATAGCTCTTGTATACGATCTCGTCTCGGTCGTCCAGGACCACCGCCTTGATGGTGGTGGAGCCCACGTCCAGTCCCAGTTTATAGCTCATCCCGTTCTCCTTTTTTCTGCCTTTCCCCTATTTTCTCGGTTCGGCCCCGTCGGGGCGCAAGATCCCACTATCTGTATATGCCGGCCACTGTCTGCAAAAGAAGGGGTTTGATGACCTCGATGGCGGCCGGCTGCCCCTCGACGATGGAGCGGTAGCAGGCGGTGACCAAAAAGTCCAGCATCACCATAAGCCGGTTGCGCGACTGCTCTGCGCTCTCCCCCGGCAGGGCCAGCAGCTCTTCCAGCGGGGCCAGCAGCTCCCTGTGGTGCAGCTCGGCGCCGGGGCCGCCCCGGACGATGAAGCGGAGGATCGGCGGGTTTTCGGCGTAAAAGTCGATGAGGCACTCGCAGAAGTGGGCGGCCGCGGCCGGGCGGTCGACACAGCCGGCCTGGCGGGTGCGCTCGACGGCCCGGCAGAGGGTCTCGCCCCCCTTTTCGGCCACCACCTTGTCCACCAGGGCCTGCTTGTCCTTGAAGTAGAGGTAAAAGGTGCCCTTGGCCACGCTGGCGGCCCGGGCGATCTCGCCGACGCTGGTTTGGGCCACCCCCTTTTGCAGAAAGAGGGCGGTGGCCGCCGCCTCGATGCGGGCGCGCTTTTGGTCCCTCGGGACCTCTGTCACAGTCATCGCCACCCCTCCCCCGTCCGAAAATTTTGTACAGATGACCCAATTTGCAGAGTTTGCTTTGTATAACACCATCAATCATAGACCTTTGCTGACCGGCGGTCAACCGTTCTTGTCGAAAGGGGCGGAAGTTTGACAGTACCCCCCAATTTCTCACCCCACAGCGGCGCGGAATTTGGGGAGTTTTCAAAGGCGATTTAAGAAAGATGTAAGAAAGGGCGCCCCCCCTTTCCAGATGTTGAAAGGCGGGGAAATCCCTCCCAGACAGGGGCCGAAAAGGGAAACCGGCCGGTCCCGCAGCAAGGGCTGCAAGGCCGGCCGGCTCCCAAGGAAAGAGGAGGCTGTTATCCGCTTTTCCCCGCTCCCGGGCGGGGGTGGCGGCCCCGTGGCGATGGGGCCGCCTGAAAGGGGGAGAGGGCTACTGGACGTCCACCCAGATGGGGGAACTCCAGGCCTGGTGCTGGTCTTTCTGGGTGACGCGCAGGTAGTAGAAGTGGGTGCCGGCGGTCAGGTCCTCGTCGGCCCAGGTGAAGCGGCAGCGGTTGCCCGAGACGGCGGGGGCGTAGATCTCCCCGTTGTCCTTGACCACCTCGACCCGCTCCAGCTCCCCGGTGCCCAGTACGTCCACCTCAAGGGTGGCCTTGCCGCCGGGCAGGGCGGTGATCTCGCTGCCCATGCGGGCGCCGTTCACCTTGCAGGAGAGGAGGATGCCCGCGCCGGTGGTGGCGTAGGTGAAGCGGTTGTAGATGGCGTCAAAGAGGGTCTCGCGGGTGAGGCCGGGGACAAAGGCGGCCACGATGCCCCCCTCCACCCCGTGCTCGAGCTGGTGGGAGTCGCTGCCGGCGGTGAAGCCCAGCCGGTAGCCGCGGGCCAGGGCGTCCTGCACGTACTTGCCCTTCTGGCGGGGGTTGTTCTTGGTGTAGATGGACTCGGTGCCGTCCTTTTCAAAGGGGGCGTGGCGGGAGAAGATCTCCACCGCCCGCTGCACCTCCGGATCGTGGAAGGCCCAGTCGGTGGCGGCGCTGACGGCCGACCAGATGGCGGCCGGGTGGTGGGGGATGCAGAGGGCCCCGTACTTTTTGATGCTGGCGAAGAGCCGGTCGGGGGTCATCCCCTCGGGGTCACAGGCGCGGAAGAGCTCCCCCTCGCCGGTGCGGTAGTAGACGTTTTTGTGGCCGAAGTCGTAGTGCAGCTCGTTGGAGGTCCACTCGTAGGCCAGCAGGGTGGTGAGCTCGCCGTCCTTGTTGAACTCGTTGGCCGAGGTGCGCATGTACTCCCACTCCGACTCGGTGATGACGTCGGGGAACATGTCGTGGTCGGTGAGGGCGGTGAAGTCCAGCTTGGGCACGGCCTTGGCGTAGTTGTAGTACTGGTCGATCTGGCCCGAGGCGTCGGACATCCCGCTCTGTCCGTGGATGTCGCCGAACTTCAGGTCCAGTCCCAGGTAGCCGTTCTCGTCCAGCCAGCGGCGCTTCTCGTCCTCGTCGATGCGGTCGAGGGCCTTGTCGCCGGGGATGGGTTTGGTGAAGCTGTCGATTTCCTTCTCGGCGGCGCTGTCGTCGTGGGCCTGCAGCTCCGCCAGAGTGGTGGAGAGGAACTTGATGGAGGAGTAGCGCTCCTGGTGGCCGTTGCCAGCCGAGTGCTGGTAGAGGATGAAGATGTTGTCCTCCTCGTCCACGCAGGCGCGGGGGCGGATCGGGCAGTTGGAGGCCTCGTCGCGCACCATGGCCACCGGCACCGACCAGCCGCCGTCCTCCTGCCGCCAGCGCATGAGGAAGCAGCGCATGCTCAGGGCCTGGGCCAGCAGCTGGGTGCCCTTGCGGTTGCGGCAGAGGGAGGCGGAGGCAAACCAGACCCGCATGTGGGAGAGCTGCCGGCAGTCGGCGGCGATCTTGCCGCCCGCCAGGGTCAGGTCGCAGGTGTAGTAGTTGGTCTCCCCCCTGGGGCCGACCCCGTGCCAGACCACGGTGGCCCCGCTGTCGGTGGACACGGCGGTGGCGTCGGAGGCCCAGTCGGGGGCGTTGGAGATCACCGCCTCCTCCCCCCAGGCGCCGCCGGCGTAGGCGCGGGCGACCTGCAGGTACTGGCTGCCGTCGAAGACGTCGTAGGCCAGGTAGAGCACCCCGTCGCCGCCAAAGGCCACGGCCGGGCGGTAGGCCTGCTCGCTGGAGGAGACCCGCCAGGTCTCGGCGGCGGCGCTGCCGTCAAAGCGCAGGCAGCAGATGTGGCTGTCGCCGTGCTGCTGCTCGCACCAGGCCACGTAGAGGTTTTGGCCGTCGTCGGTGACCGAGGGGTAGAAGGCGCCGCTGGAGCGGGAGAGGAGGATGGGCGCCCCCAGCTCCTCGCCGAAGGCGCGGGCCAGCAGCTTCCAGTTGCCGGCGGAGGACTCGGACCAGATGACCCAGACCGTCCCGTTCAGGACGTAGAGCCGGGGGCGGAAGGCCTGCCCCTCCCCCGAGACCACCGCCTGGGAGAGGATCTCCCCCTCGCGGGAGAGGAAGGCGGCCACGATGTCGTCGTGCTTGTTGTGATAGCGCTGCCAGCAGGCGGCCAGGCGGCCGTCGGGGAGGACGGCCAGGTCGGGGTACTGGCAGCTGGTGGTTTCGATGTCGGTCAGTTCGGTGATTCGCTCCATAAAGTCGGTGAGGTAGGCCATTGTAAAACACGCTCCTTTGCAAGTGTGGGGTGGATGTTCTCTATTCTTCCGGCAGCTTGCCAGTGCCGGCGGGGCCCTTGACGTGCTTGATGCCGAAGGTCAACACCAGGATGGTGACGATGTAGGGCATCATCTGCACCAGCTGGGAGGGGACGTCGAAGGCCTGCTGGAGGTTGATCTGCAGGGCGTCGGCAAAGCCGAAGAGGAGGGCGGCGAGGACGGTGCCCACCGGGGTGTACTTGCCCAGGGCCATCATCACCAGGACGATGAAGCCCCGCCCGGCGGTCATCTCCTGCACGAACATGTTCAGCTGGTCCAGCGAGAGGTAGGCCCCCGCCAGCCCGGCGCAGCCGCCGCAGATGAGCATGGCGGTGTACTTGTACCCCCGCACCGGGATGCCCAGGGTGTTGGCGGCGGTGGGGTTTTCGCCCACCATCCGCAGCCGCAGGCCGAAGGGGGTGTGAAAGACCACGTACTGGGTGATCACCAGCAGCACCAGGGCGATGTAGAAGTTGACGGAGAGGGAGGAGAAGATGGTCCCCACCACCGGGATGTCCGACAGGAGGGGCACCCGCACCGCCTGGGTGAGGCTGGCCACCTGGGGGGAGTTGCCGCTGGATTTCCAGACCACCTCCATCAGCACGGTGGTGATGGCCCCCATGAAGAGGTTGAGCCCCACCCCGGCGATGACCTGGTTGAGCCGGAAGCGGACGGTGAGCAGCCCAAAGAGGAGCCCCACGGCCGCGCCGCAGACCATGCCGGTGAGAAAGCCCAGCAGCACGTTGCCGGTGAAGTAGGAGGTAAAGACGCCGCCGAAGGCGCCGAAGAGCATCATGCTCTCCACCCCCATGGCCATCATCCCGCTGCGGGAGGCGTAGACTGCGCCCATCCCGGCGATGAGCAGGGGGATGGACATCCGCAGGGTGGAGACGATGAGAGAGACTGCACTGAATCCCATGGTCAATTCGCCTCCTTTTTGTCCGCCGCCTTGGCGGGTTCGGTGTCCGGTTTCTTGGCGCGGGTCTTAACGACCTGGAAGAGGGCGGGCATGGCCACAAAGATGACCACCAGGGCCTGGATCATGTCCGCGAATTCGGGGCGGATGCGCTGGGTCATGTTCAGCACCATGGCCCCGGCGCGCAGGGCGCCAAAGACCAGGGCCGAGACCCCCACCATCAGGGGGTTGCCGGAGGCCAGGGAGGAGACGGCGATGCCGTTGAAGCCGTATCCGGGGGAGAAGCCCTCGATGTAGCGGCCGTTGACCCCCAGCGCCATGCTGACCCCGGCCATGGCCGCCAGGCCGCCGCTGATGAACATGGTGAGCATGGTGGTGCGGGCGATGTTGATCCCCGCCGTCTCGGAGGCCAGCCGCCCCCGGCCCACCGCCCGGATCTCAAAGCCGGGCTTGGTGCGGTCGAGGAAGAAGTGCACCAGCACCGAGAGGGTGACGGCGATGAAGAGGGCCGCCGTCAGGCCCCGGTTTTTGACCAGTTTGGTGAACAGGGCGGTCTCCAGCACCGGGGCGGTGGCCCCGTTGAGCTCGGTCTCGGGCCGCAGGGGGCCGTTGGCCAGGTAGCTCATGAGGAGGGTCGCCACGTAGTTGAGCATCAGGGTGACGATGTACTCGTTGGCCCCGAACTTGGCCTTGAGCAGCCCCGCCAGCAGGCCGTAGAGGCCGCCAGCTAGCACCCCCACCAGGATGGCCAGGGGCAGGTGGATGAACTTGGGCAGCCCCAGGTCCCAGGCGCCGGCGATCGCCGCGCCCATAGCCCCGAAGAGCATCTGCCCCTCCATCCCCAGGTTGACCAGCCCCGCCTTTGCCGCAAAGAGGTAGGAGAGGCCGGTGAACATCAGGGGGGTGGTCTGGATCAGGGTGTTGACAAAGGCCGACACGCTCCCCACCGAGCCCTTGAGGATGGCCCCATAGGCCCCCAGGGGGTTGGCGCCGGTGAGCAGCAGGATGACCGCCCCCAAAATCAGGGCGATGAGCAGGGCCCCCACCGACTGAATGGCTGTGTTGGCCGAGTGGGCCAGCTTTGATCTGTTAAGCGGTTTTCCCATCTGCCAGCACCTCCTCTCCGTCCATTTTTCCGCTGAGCATGTACATGCCGATCTCCTGTTCGCTGAGGGTGTCCGCCGGGGTCTCGGCGACGATCTCCCCCTCGTAGAGGACGGCCAGGGTGTCCGACAGGCGGCGCACCTCGTCCAGATCCGCCGAGATGAGGAGGATGGCCGCCCCCGCGTCCCGCAGGTTCAGCAGCACCTCGTGGATGTACTCCATGGCGCCGATGTCCACCCCGCGGGTGGGCTGGGCGACGATGATGACCTGGGGGTTTTCCTCAAACACCCGGCCGATGATGACCTTTTGCTGGTTGCCGCCGGAGAGGGCGCCGATAAAGGCCTTCTCGCTGGGGGCCTTGATGCGGTACTCCTTGATGACCTTGCGGGAGAACTCGGTGATGTCGTTCATCTTGAGGAAGAAGCGCCCGGCGAAGCGGTCGCTCCACTGGTAGCCCAAAATCAGGTTCTCGCGGATGTTCAAATCCTTGATGAGGCCCCGGGCCAGCCGGTCCTCGGGGACGTGGCCCACCCCCTTTTGCAGAAAGTGCAGGGAGCCGCCGGTCAGGGGTTCGCCCCGCAGCAGCACCTGGCCGCTCTCGGGGGTGCGCAGGCCGGTGAGGGCCTCGATGAGCTCGGTCTGGCCGTTGCCCTCGACCCCGGCGATGCCCAGGATCTCGCCGGCGCGGATGCGCAGGTCGATGTCCTTGAGCACCGGGCCGTGCCGGTCGGAACAGCAGAGGCCCTTGACCTCCAGCACCGTCTCGCCGAACTGCTGGGCGCGGCGGGTGCTGTCCAGCTCGATGTCCCGCCCCACCATCCACTTGGCCAGCAGGTCGGTGGAGCACTCGGCGATGGGGACGTCGGCCTTGACCATCTTCCCATCGCGCATCACCGACGCGGCGTCGGAGATGGCGATGGCCTCTTTGAGCTTGTGGGTGATGATGATGACCGTCTTGCCCAGCGAGCGCATCCGGTCGATGACCTTGAAGAGCTCGTCCACCTCCTGCGGGGTGAGGACGGCGGTGGGCTCGTCGAGGATGAGGATCTGCGCCCCCCGGTAGAGGGCCTTGATGATCTCCACCCGCTGCTGCTCCCCCACCGACAGGTCGCCCACCCGCTTGCCGGCGTCGATCTTGAAGCCGTATTCACGGATGATCTCGTTGACCGCGGCAATGGCCTTTTTGCGGTTGAAGTTCCACCAGGACTGGCGCTCCTCCCCCACCACCACGTTTTCGGCCACCGAGAGCACTGGGGTCAGCTGAAAGTGCTGGTGGACCATGCCGATGCCGGCGGCGATGGCGTCGCCCGGCTTTTTGAAGTTGACCGGCTTGCCGCCGATGGCGATCTCCCCCCCGTTTTTGGAGGTCATGCCGTAGAGGATCTTCATCAGGGTGGTCTTGCCCGCCCCGTTTTCACCCACCAGGGCGTGGACCTCGCCCCGGCGGACCCGGAAACTCACGTCGTCGACGGCGAGCACCAGGGGGTACTGTTTGGTGATGTGGGTCATTTCAATGTCGTACTGGCACAACCCTCGCTCACTCCCTCTCTCTCACACAGATCGGGGCCGCGCGGTACTCGCGCCGCCGCAGCCCCGTCTGCTCAATCAGGTGTCAAATCTCACTTGGCGGGCTGATAGACGTTCTGCTTCAGCCAGTTTTCCAGCTCGGACTTCTGCCCTGGAGGGATCAGCTTGCCCTCTTCCATCTGCTTTTTGATGGCGTCGACCTGGTCGATGATCTCCTGGGGGACCTTGATGTTGGAGCCCTCGGTGGTGTAGCCGGTGCCGCCGCCGATGATGCCGATCTCGCTCAGGCCGGGCTTCCAGGTGCCATCGATGAGTTTTTTGACCTCGCCGTAGATGATGTTGCGCACGTCTTTCAGGGAGGTTGCGACGATGTGGTCGGGCTCGACATCATTTTGGTTGGAGCCCACGCCGAAGGCGTAGCGGTTGGCCTCGACCGCGGCGTTGAAGACGCCCAGGCCGGAGCCGCCGGCGATGTGCTGGATGAAGTCGGCGCCCTTGTCGTACATGGTCAGGGCCATCTCCTTGGCCTTGCCGGGGTCGGTGAAGGAGCCGACGGTGGCCTGCAGGACGGTGGCGTTGGGGTTGGTGTAGCGCACCCCCGCCTCAAAGCCCACGGTACCCTCCACCAGGAAGGGCTGCTCTTCGCCCAGCAGGCAGCCGACCACGCTCTTGTCCTTGTTGGCCAGGGGCATGTCGCTGTTGGTGGCAAGCCCCGCCAGGCAGCCGCAGAGGAAGGTCTGCTGGGGCCAGATGGTGGAGATGGAGTTGACGTTGGGCAGCTCGATGGTGCCGTCGAGCCAACTGAACTTCTGGTCGGGGAACTCGGCCGCGACCTTGGTGATGCCGTCTTTCTGGTCGACCCCCACCAGGACGATCAGGTCGTACTCGCCGCTCTCGGCGTACATCCGCTGCACCTGGTCGTAGTCGCTCTTGGAGGCGGGGGAGGCGTAGTCCATGGTGATGCCCAGCTCCTCCTGGGCCTTGACCAGCCCCTCGTAGGCCATGTCGTTCATGTTCTTGTCGCCCAGGCCGTTGGGGCCGATGACCAGCCCGACCTTGATGTTTTTGCCGGGCTTGTCGCTGCCGCTGTCTCCCTTGTCGTCCCCCCCGCCGCAGGCGGTGAGGGACAGGGCCATGGCGCCGGCCAGCAGGAGGGCCAACAGCCGCTTTTTGCCTTCTCGTTTCATTCCTTCTCGCTCCTTTGCTTGTTTGGTTGGCGGGGATGCTCTCTCCCCTGCCGTTTCTTGCCTGTCTCTATTGTAAGATTTTGTCGCTTCCCCTGTCGATGGAGGATTTTGCCACCAAAGCATAAAAAATTGACAGATTCCCAAAGGGGGGAATCTGTCAGCTTGTACGATTTTGACATTCTGTTTCAATTTTGACCCGCCGGCGGGGCGGCCCGCCGCTCCTGCTCGGGGGAGAGGCCCATGTGCTTTTTGTAGAGGCGGGAGAAGTAGCTGGGGTTTTCATACCCCACCTGCCGGGCCACCTCGGCCATCTTCAAGTCGGTGGTGCAGATGAGCTCCCTGGCCCGGGTGAGGCGGTAGGTGGTGAGATAGGTGCTGTAGCTGACCCCTGTCTTTTGCTTGAAGAGGCGGCAGAAGTACTCGGGCGAGAGGTGGACGCTGCCGGCGAGCTTGGTCAGGGAGAGGGCGCAGTCGCCGTAGTGGCGCTCGATATAGCGCACGGCGGTGTCGATGGCGGGGGCGTCCCGCTCCCCCTGCCGCTCCTCCACGGCGGCGAGCATCTCCTCCATCTGGGCGCGAAAGTCCCCCAGCGAGCGCACCGGTTTGCCCACCCGGCGGGCGTCGGGCTCGATCTCCCGCAGCTCCTGCAGGTAGCGGTCCTCCATCTGCGCCAGCAGCCGGTGGCTGTTTTTGCGCACCCAGTCCACCCGGGCCGGGCCCGCCTGGGCGCAGCGGGTGAGGAACTGGGACAGGTCGCTCCGGATGGCGGAGACGCCCCCGTAGGCGATCTCGGTGGAGAGCCGCTTGCGCAGGGCGTGCAGGGCGCCGCTCAACTGGGGCGGCTCCTGGGAATCGCCGAATCGGTAGAGGCCGGGGCGGCCGCTGAGAAAGGCCATGTCCAGGGCCAGAGCGGCCTCCCGCAGGGCGTCCTGCAGCCCCTCCGCCCCGGCGTGAGGGGCCGAGAGGCCGGCGGCGAAGGGGGGCTCCCACCCGGAAAACCCGGCCGCCGCCGCGGGGAGGAGGGCCTCCCAGCACTCCCCCCAGAGGACGGGGGTCAGGGGGGTGTCTGGCAGCTGCCGCTGCAGCGCCGCCCCCCTGTCTGTCCCCCGCACCGCCACCGCCCGGTAGCGGCCGGACCCGTCCGCCCCCAGGCGGCGTGCCAGGGCGGACCAGTCCACCCCCTCCGGCTCCTCGATGCGCTCGAGCGCCTCCCCAGCGGGCCGGGGGGCGGCGGTGAAGAAGCTCTTCTGGATGTCCGCCAGGGTCTGGGCCACCTTCTCGGCGGTGATCTCGCTCTTGAGCAGGTAGTCGTAGACCCCCAGCCCCACCGCCCGCTTGGCAAAGGTGAACTCGGCGTGGTTGGTGAGGATGACAAAGACGGTGCGGGGAAAGCGCTCCTTGGCCCGCTCGATGAGGCCGATGCCGTCGAGCCCGGGCATCTTGATGTCGGCAAAGACCACGTCCGGCGGGTCTCTCTCCATCTTCTCCAGCGCCTCCAGCCCGCCGGCGGCGGTCTCGACCTGGGCCTTCAGCCCGGGGACCTTCTGGGTGAGCACATAGTCAAACCAGTCGCGGATGGGCGCTTCGTCGTCGGCAATCAAAATCTTCACGCGGGTCCCTCCCCCTCTTCGATGTGGTAGAGCACGCTGGTCCCCAGCCCCTTTTGGGAGCGCACCTTCAAATAGCTGCCGCTGCCGTAGACCAGCTCCAGCCGGCTGTGGATGTTGGCGATGCCCACGCTGTCGTCCATCTTGATGGAGAAGCTCTTGATGCGCTGCAGCCGCTCCTTGTCGATGCCCTGGCCGTTGTCGGTGACGGTGATGCGCAGCACCCCCGCCCGGTAGCGGGCCCGCACCCGGATCTTGCAGGGCGGGCCGCCGGTCTGCAGGTTGTGGTAGACGGCGTTTTCGATGGTGGGCTGCAGGATGAAGGAGGGGATCTGCCGCGCCCCCGCCGCCGGGTCGATGTCGTAGGCGATGGAAAAGCTGTCCGGGTAGCGGTAGCGGAGGATCTCGGCGTAGTTTTGGATCTGCTCCACCTCCTCTGTCAGGGGGACCAGCTTGTCGGTCTTGTCGGTGATATAGCGCATCATCTTCACAAAGCGGATGAGCATCTCCTCGGCCTCGTCGTTTTTGCCCATGGCCACCATGAAGCGGACCGAGGAGAGGGTGTTGTAGATGAAGTGGGGGTTGATCTGGGCCTGCAAAAAGTCCAGCTCGGCCTTGCGCTTGAGCCGCTCCTTGTCCTCGATGGAGCGGATGAGGGACTGGGTGCGCTGGGCCATGTGGTCAAAGGAGAGGGCCAGCTGCCCCAATTCGTCCCCCCGGTCGGTCTGGACGCGAACGTCCAGCTCCCCCTGGGAGAAGCGGTCCATGGTCCCCTTGAGGGCCAGGATGGGGCTGGTCATCCAGCGGGTGAAGAGGAGGTCGGCCAGGGCGATGAGGAGGACGATGGCCCCCAGCAGCAAAAAGGCGTAAAAGCGCAGGGAGCGCACCGGCCCCACCAGCTGGGAGAGGGGGATCAGCTCCACAAAGGTGAAGCCCGTTCCCTCCACCGGCACGCGCACCACCATCACCTCGTCCCCGGCGGCGGTGCGGGCCACGCCGTACCCCTCCTCCTTGACGCTCTCCCCGGTCCAGCCCTGCAGCTCCCCCAGGCGCTGGCCGATGTCGGGCTTGTACCAGCTGGAGATCACCCGGTCCTCCCCGTCCAGGATATAGGCCTGGCGGTTCTGGTTGTGGGCCGAGCCCATGGCCTCGGCGTACTTGGCCTCGCTGATCTTGAAGAAGACCACCCCCACCGGCTCGCCGGTGATGTGGTCCTTGACCAGCCGCCCCTTGAAGAGGTAGTAGCGAAAGACCCCGCCGCCGCTCTCGTCTTTATAGGTGCCGCTGGTGCAGACGGCCCCGTCGGCGGCCACCATCTCCTGAAACCAGCTCTCCCCCCGCAGCGAGTCGAGCTGGTAGTGATCGGCCGCCAGGGTGTTGGCCGACAGCCCGTTGAAGCCCACCACATAGGCGTTGATGGCAAAGCTGTAGGTGCTGCCGATGTAGGAGACGGCCGAGTTGGGGTCGGCGGCCGCCGCCCCGCTGGACTGGTTGCTCCAGCGGTCCAGCAGCTTCAGCCGCACCTCTCTCTGGGTCTGCTGGTCCATCTGGTCGGCCGCCACCACCAGCTAGGCGATGAGGGCGCTGTGGTCGGCCAGCCCGGGCAGAAGCCGGTCGGGGGCCTGGCAGTAGCTGGCCACCGACTGGGCCAGCTGTTCGCTGGCGCTCTCCTGCATCTCAAAGAGGGTGGCCTCCAGGGCGTGCTGGGCGTTGCCGAAAAGGGCCCAGACCGCCAACATGGCAACCGAGGCGGGCAGGCAAAAAGCCAATAAAAAGACCTTGTACTTGATGCTCAGCCCCCGCCGTTTGCGTTCCCTTTCCACGCTCGACACCTCCCGACAAAAAACTACAATTGTATCATACTGTCCCGGCGGTGGGGTTGTCAATCGAGCGTTTTGACCAAAACGCATCCCCGTTTTATGGAGAAGGGAGGGGATCTGCCCCTCCCCCTGTGCCGGCGGCTGGGCAAAAAGAGAGGGCGCCGGAGCGGTCTACCCGCGCCCGGCGCCCTCACGGCCACCCGTTTTTCACGTCCCTGGGGCCCTCTAGATGATGATGCAGATGAGCCCCGAGCAGCCCTCGTTGATGACCCGCTCCACCGTCTCCTGGATCTTGGTGCGGGCGTCCATGGGCATCCGATAGAGCTTGTTGTGCAGCCCCTCGTTGACCAGGTCGTGCAGGCTCTTGCCGAAGATGTTGGACTCCCAGATCTTGCCCGGGCTCTCCTCGAACTCCTTGAGCAGGTACATCACCAGCTCCTCCGACTGCTTCTCGCTGCCGACGATGGGCGAGACCTCGGTGGTGATGTTGGCCTTCATCATGTGGATGGAGGGGGCCGACGCCTTGAGGCGGACCCCGTAGCGCCCACCCTGCTTGACGATCTCCGGCTCCTCCAGCGAGAGCTCGTCGATGGTGGGCATGACGATGCCGTAGCCGGTGGCCTCCACCTCGGCCATGGCGTCCTTGATCTTGTCGTACTCGGCCTTGGCCTTGGCCAGGGAGACGATGCAGGGCATCAAATCGGACTCGTCGTTTAGGTCCAGCCCGGTGTTCTCGGCGATGATCTTGTAGAACAGATCGCTCTCCAGGCCGATGTTCAGGCTGGCCGCGCCGGTGCCCAGGTCGATGGACTTGACGTTGACGTTGGAGATCTGGGGGCAGTCGTAGAGCTTTTGGGCCGTCTCGTCGATTTGGGAGATGCGGTCCACCTCGCCGAAGAGCTCGGTGATCTTGCCGAAGACCGCCGACTTGAGCCAGTGGTCCTTCTCCAGGGTATTGATCCAGCGGGGCATCTGGATGGAGATCTCCTTGACCGGGAACTCGTGCAGCAGCCCCTTGAGGACGCCGGTGATGTCGGCGGCCGACAGCTCCAGGCAGTTGAGGGGGAGCACCGGCACCTGGTGGCGCTCCTGCAGGTAGTCGCGCAGGTGGAGGGTGCGCTCGTCCCCCGGGTGGGCCGAGTTGAGGATGACCACAAAGGGTTTGCCCAGCTCCTTGAGCTCCTTGATGACCCGGGTCTCGGCCTCGGCGTAGTCCTCGCGGGGGATCTCGCAGATGGAGCCGTCGGTGGTCACCACCACCCCCACGGTGGCGTGCTCCTGAATGACCTTTTCGGTGCCGATCTCGGCGGCCTTCTCAAAGGGCATGGGGGTGTCCGACCAGGGGGAATCCACCAGCCGGGAGCCCTCGCCGTCGGTGTAGCCGATGCTCGACTGCACCACAAAGCCCACGCTGTCCACCATCCGCACCTTGAAGTGGGAGCCGCCGTCCAGCAGCACCTCCACCGGCTCCTCGGGGATGAACTTGGGCTCGGTGGTCATGATCATCTTGCCGGCCGCCGACTGGGGCAGTTCGTCCACCGCCCGCTGGCGGATGGCGTCGTCGCCGATGTTGGGGATGACCATGGTCTCCATCATCCGCTTGATGAAGGTGGATTTGCCGGTGCGCACCGGGCCCACCACCCCCACGTAGATGCAACCCCCTGTGCGGCGGGCGATGTCTTGATAGATGTCGTTCATTTTTTTACCCCCACTTTCCTATTCGGACACGATCGGGATGAGCAGCGTCCGCTTTTCGGGCACGGTGTCTCCCTCCAGGCTGTTTTCCTGCACGATTCCCTCCACCGAGGTGTTGTAGCGCTTGGCGATCTGCCAGACGTCCTCCCCCCTGTCGCAGTAGTAGATGGTGAGGGCGATGTTCTTGTCGGTCTCCTTGGGCGACTCCTCGTCCACCGACAGGTCCTCCACCACGTTGCCGGTGAAGGTGGAGGTGAGCACCGCCTCCCCCTCTAAATCAAAGCGGAGTTCGGCCCCGCCGTCCGGGGCGAGGGAGGCGCTGCTGCCGGCCAGCTTGACGGTCAGGTCGGCCGTCTGGTTCTGGCCGTCCCCGGGGGCGGGGATGCGGGTCTCGAAGTCCACGTTCTTTTCAGAAAAGTGGAGGGTCCCCTCCCCGTCGGCCCCAATGACGGTGGCCTTGACGTTGCCGGCGGCCACCAGCACCCCCTCCTCCATCTTCTGGGTGAGGAGGTTGACCTCCCCCCAGACGTCGTAGACGGTGGTCAGGGCCGGGCCGTCCAGCTTGACCTGGCGGGTGACGGTGAAGGCCTGCTTGGGGAGGATGGACACCGAACTGGCGGTGAAGGGCCGGGTCTTGTACTCGCTCTCAAAGGTGGTTGAGAAGAGGTCGCGGATGGTCTCGATCTCCTCTTGCCGGTAACAGACCACCGAGGCCTCGCAGACCATCTGGGTGGAGAGGACGGTGTTCTCCCCCTCGATGTTCTGTTTGAGCTCCGCCTTGCAGTCCAGGACCGCCGCCCGCACCGAGAAGGCCATGTCGGCGCTGCAGTTGTCGATGTCCACGATCTGGCTGACGGGGATGGTGTAGTCGGCGCTCTCCACCTGGTTGTTCTGCAGCAGGTAGCTGACGTGGTTGCGGCACTCGCCCTTGAGGATGACCTTGCCGGTGATCACCTTGTAGTCGTCGATGGAGAGGTAGCTGTCCACCCCCAACACCGCCTCCGGCGGGCTGGAGAGGGACAGGTCGGTCTCGTCCTCCAGGCTGAAGGCCTTCTGCCCCGAGGCGGCGGGGACGGTGGCGGAGAAGCGCTCCTTCTTCATCTGCACCCCCATGCCGCTGACGTCCGAGAGGACGGTCTGCTCGGCCTTCCCCACCGCCTTGACGCGGATGGAGACCGAGCTGCGCACCGAGATGGCGCGGGGGTTGGTGGCCCGGCAGTTGATGTACTCGCCCTTGACGGCAGTCTCCACCAGCGCGTCCTCCACCGCCACCTTGGCGTCGATCTGTTTGGTGAAGGGGATGGACTGCTCGAAGCTGTAGAGCTTGGCGCCGTCCTCCGAGGTGTAGAGCAGGTGGAAGTGGACGTAGCCGTCGAGGATGATCTTCTGGTCCGCCTTCTGCTTGGAGACGATGTGGGGGGTGCCCATGCACTTGACGATCCGGACAATTTCGGCCAGATAGTCGGGCAGGATGAACTCGCTCTCCACGGTCTGTTCAAATGTTTTATCCAATATCACTTGGCTGAGCTGGTAGGAACGGGTGGCCTTTTTGAGCTCCATAGCGAAAAACCTCCTAAAGTCAATGCTTTACTTCCATTCTATTGGGCGGCTTGGCCGGATATGCCAGCGCAGCCGGGGCGGGGCGGCTTTTTTTGCGGGGGGAAGGGGCCCCCTCGCCCTTTCACAGGGAGTGGAAGGCCTGCCCGACAGCCGGTGGCCCCTTCACAAACCAGCCCCCCTGTGCAAGCGGGAGCAGGCGGGCCATTTGACGGGTGGCGGCGCTCTTCGCAGTCCCTCCTCGCCCCCCCTGCCAAAAGGGCCCATCTGCCGGGCGGTGGCAGCGCCGTTGCCCCCTTTCCCAGCCCTGTGTGGAAAGGAGACGCAGCCTGCCCAGCAATGTCGATGGGGCTCCCCCCTTCCCCCCGCAGAAAGAGGAAAACCGTCCATCTGCCAGCAGGCAGCGGTGCCCTTCCCTTCTCTTGTCCGCTCTTCGCCCCTGTGCAGAGGGAAAAGGGGATCTGCCCGCCGGTACAAGGCGGCGATGCCTTTTCAGCCCTTTCCCCTCCCCCTGCGCAGGGAGGGGAAGACGGCCCAATCGACAACAGCGGCTGCTTTTATCTTCTTTTTCGACCCGTGTGGAGAAGAGAGAACGCCGTATCTCTCCGCGGGCAGCGCTTTCGCGCTCTTTGCCCGTGTAGAGGGAACGATTTTCCGTTGCAAAGAGCGCAATTCCCTCTTCGCCCTTTCCTCCACACAAAAAAGAGGAACCACCTACCCGTCAACAAGCGGCCCCCGTCGCAGCCCGATTCTATCCCCATGTGGCGAAACAGAAGGATTTTCAGCGGCGCAGAGGGCAATCCCCTTCCGACTGCCCCACGCATAAAAAGGGGGAAACAGTCCGCCAACGGGCAGCATCTTCCCTTATGACCAAGCCCCCATCCCCGCCCACGCGCAGAGGGGGCTAGGAGCCTATCCAGCGTGTGGCAGGGGGTCCACTGCCCCTTTTTTACCCCTGCACAGAAGAGGGGAGGGCCGTCCGTTTTCCCCTCCGACAGAGCACCTTCCGCCCCCCATTTAAAAAGCAGCCGTTTCCCCTCGCCCTGGGCAACAAAAAAGGGCCCCCTCTTTGCAGAGGGGGCCCGGGAGGATATGTGCTACTTGTTCAGCTCTTCCATCACCTGGTCGATGATCTCTTCAAACTTGCCGCCGTAGACGGGCATCGAGCCGGAGAACATCAGGTTGACCGGGTAGTTGAAGTTCTCCACGTCGTTGCCGTAGATGTCGCGGTTGTCCTTGTCCTCGCCGTAGTGGGCGATGCGCTGGCGCATCCAGGTGGCGTCGTGCATGTAGGCAAAGCACTTTTTGCCCAGCTGCCAGGCCATGCCGCACTCAAAGGCCACGTCGCTGTTGGGCTCAAAGCCGTGGTAGTCGCTCAGGTCGGCGATGATGATGTCGCAGTTGCGCACGTGCTGCTGCCAGCGGTCAAAGAGGTTGTAGGCCTTGGTGTAGGGGTCGTCGGACTCCACTTCGGCCACGCCGGGGGCGGCGTCGAGGGGGGTGATGGCCACCAGGCCCCGCTCCTCGCAGAGCTTCTTCATGGCGGCGTACTTCTCGGCGGCGTCGGGGTCGTACCGCTCGGGTCCGGCCAGGTAGACGACCGGCTTGTCGCCCTTTTCCAGGGTGACTTCGGCGCTGTGGTCCACAGCGGGGGTCTGGCGTTTGGCCTTATGCTTGCGCTCCTCGTCCAGGTCGGTGCGCAGGGCCTTCAGGCAGTCGGTGTACTTGCCCTCGACGATTTTGCAGGAGCCGACGATGCAGGGGGCAAAGGGGATGTCCATGTGGGGGAGGACCCGGCCGTCCAGGTCGTAGACCTTGCCGTCCTCCTTCAGGGCCGCTCTCTGGTACTTGTGCACCACCGGGCGCAGGTCCCGGGTGTAGGCGTAGCAGCGCAGGCCGCGGGCATAGGCCATGCCGATCTCGTAGATGGTGCCGCCGTCGGGCTCGGTGCCGCGGAAGGACTCCAAATCGGCGAGGATGGCGGTGGAGACGGCCATGCTGTCGGCGCAGTTTTGGAAGATAGAGCGGGCGTTGTCGCGGGGCTCGGTGTCCGACCAATCGAGCTTCTTGTCGTTGGGCAGGGCCACCTGGAAGCCGTAGAACTCGGACTCTTTGCGCATGGCCGCCAGGGAGTTGGAACCGCCGGTGTAGAAGCACTCGGGGCCGGCAATGTAGAGGCTCTCGTCGGGGTATTGGCTGTACTGATGCATACTTTTTTCCTCCTTAAAAAGAGCGGCGGAACCAAATTCCACCGCAATGGGCAAGGGGTGTCTGGGACATTTTTCACCTGTTTTCAGAGTAAAGCAAAGGGCGGGGCTTGTCAATACAAAAGCCCTCGTCGCAGCGCACAAAAAACCGGGCGAAATTTTTACGGCAAGCGGTTGCAGGGTGGTGCGCACTCCCCGCCCTCTCTGGAGTTGTCTCCCAAATTGCGAAAAGACAGTCCCCTGCGCGGCCGGCCTGCACCGCCCCTCTTGAACGGGCGGCCCCTCGCCGCAGCGCTTAAAGCAGGTGTCTTACCTTACCTTGCCCTGCCTTGCCCCGCATCCCCCCTCCCCCGCGGTTTCGCGGCCGGCAAAACCCGCACAGAGTGTGGCGCCATAGGCCTGGCCGCACCCCTTCCCGTGGCGATTTTGATTTGCGCATCCATGTAGGCGACAAGGACAGTACAGGCATGGGGCTCGATGACATCGCTGCAATTTCTCTCCCCACTCGGGGGAGGACGGGATGGCCTTCACACCGATTTTGTTGTTTTGCAAATTTCGATTTGCGCACCCGCGCAGGAGACGGCCTTCCCGCTGCCCGGCGCGCTTTCCATTTTCGGCATTTCAATCCACACACCTGCTTGGGGGATCCCTTCTGATGTCAGGACCTGGCCGTGGCTGCAACCATTTCGGTTCATGTCCCCCGTGTGGGAGCGAGGCCAGGCCAACACTTCGGAGGCTCCCCGCCGGGCGGATTTCAGTCCACTCGCTCTGCGTGAGGGGCGATATACTCCAGAAATGCGGAATCGCTCCTGCATTTCAAACTGTGCTCCCGCGTGGGGACGACTCCAGAGCAGACTCGACAAAACGGCGAAAAGCAGACTTTCACCCACGCATCCATGCGGGGGCGGCCCAGGGGGGCTTTCGCGTCCGCCAATCCTCGCGGCATTTCAATCCACGTCCCCGCGCAGGGTGCGACGGTGCCGCGAGTTCTTTGACCTCGCCGCGGCAGTCATTCAAATCCCAGTGCCCGCACGGGGTGCGACCGTTGACCACCAAACCACCTTCTCTTTATCAATTTATTGCAATCCACGCGCCCGCGCTGGGTGCGATCTGACGCGGTTTGACGCGGTTTGTCCACCAGAAGGAGGGCGCCTGCATTTCAATCCGCACACGGTTACACCCCATCCGTCCCCTCTCCCCCACCTGCGTCCCGGCGCGCAAAGAGGGCCCGGGGCAGGTTGCCCCGGGCCCTCTTGAAACGGTCGGTCCCGCTTATTTCACCATCTTGGCGACTTCGGCAGCCAGATCGTCCTCTCTCTTCTCGATGCCCTCGCCCTTTTCAAAGCGGGCGAACTTGACGATGGAGATGTTGCCGCCCAGCTCTTTTGCCACCTGAGCGGTGTACTTGGCGACGGTCAGGTCCTGGTCCTTGACAAAGGGCTGCTCCAGCAGGCAGACCTCTTTGTA
The DNA here is from genome assembly GCF_052065655.1 of Bittarella sp. HCP28S3_D9. NCBI lineage: Bacteria > Bacillati > Bacillota > Clostridia > Eubacteriales > Oscillospiraceae > Bittarella (ex Durand et al. 2017) > Bittarella sp. HCP28S3_D9. Next base: position 41,683 of record NZ_JBQHTP010000005.1, read on the forward strand.
GTACTTGTTGATGCGGCCGTTGACCATCTTGTCGACGATGGCCTCGGGTTTGCCCTCGTTGAGAGCCTGCACCCGGAGGATCTCCTTCTCCTTCTCGATCTCGTCGGAGGGGACCTCGTCCTTGGAGACATAGGTGGGGTTGGCCGCGGCGATCTGCATGGCCACGTCCTTGCCGTAGGCGGCAAAGCCCTCTTTGCCGGCCACGTCGGTGTCGAAGAGCACCATGACGCCGTGGGTGCCGCCGCCGTGGATGTAGGTGACGACCTCGCCCTCAAAGCGGGCGAAGCGGCGGACGATCAGGTTCTCGCCGATGGTGAGGATCTTGTCGCGCAGCAGGGCCTCGACGGTGTCCTCGCTGCCGGCGGCTTTGCAGGCCAGCAGGGCGGCCACGTCGGCGGGGGCCTCCTTGATGACGGTCTTGGCGCAGGTGTCCACGAAGTCCTTGAAGTCGGCGTTCTTGGCCACGAAGTCGGTCTCGCTGTTGACCTCGACCAGGGCGCCCACCTTGGCGGCCTCGTCGACATAGGCGTAGACCAGCCCGTCGGCGGCGACCCGGCTGGATTTCTTGGCGGCGGCGGCCAGGCCCTTTTCGCGCAGCAGCTCGACGGCCTTCTCCATGTCGCCGTCGGCCTCGGTGAGGGCCTTCTTGCAGTCCATCATGCCGCATCCGGTCTTCTCGCGCAGCTCTTTTACATCTTTTGCAGTAAATGCCATTGTACTTCCTCCTATATGCGAATTATCAAATATGCTCGTTTGTGGGGCGAATATATCGCACAAATGCCCGTGCAACCTGCGCGGGCATTTTTCGGCGTATGGGGGCTGACTACTCAGCGGCTTCCTCGGCCTCGGCGGCCTCTTCCATCTGCTCGCCCTGACGGCCTTCCAGGTAGGCGTTGGCCATGGCGCCGGAAATCAGTTTCACCGCGCGGATGGCGTCGTCGTTGCCGGGGATGATGTAGTCGATGTCGTCGGGGTCGCAGTTGGTGTCGACGATGGCAACGATGGGGATGTGCAGCTTCTTGGCCTCGGCCACGGCGATCTTCTCCTTGCGGGGATCGACGATGAACAGGGCGCCGGGCAGCCGGTCCATGGTCTTGACGCCGCCCAGGAACTTCTCCAGCTTCTCGATTTCGAGGTTGAGCTTGGTGACCTCTTTCTTGGGCAGCAGGTCAAAGGTGCCGTCCTCTTTCATCTTGTTGAGCTGGTACAGCCGGTCGATGCGCTTGCGGATGGTGCGGAAGTTGGTCAGCATGCCGCCCAGCCAACGGGCGTTGACGTAGTGGCAGCCCGCACGGGTGGCCTCGTCCTTCACAGACTCCTGGGCCTGCTTCTTGGTGCCGACAAACAGGACGGACTTGCCCTCTTCGGCGACGCTGCGGACAAAGTTGTAGGCGTCGTCGAGCTTTTTGACGGTCTTCTGCAGGTCGATGATGTAGATGCCGTTTCTCTCGGTGAAGATGTAGGGAGCCATTTTGGGGTTCCATCTTCTGGTCTGGTGGCCGAAGTGAACACCGGCCTCCAAAAGCTGTTTCATAGATACTACTGCCATGATTTCTTTCCTCCTAGGTTTTGTTTCCTCCGCCGGGTTTATGGCGCGGTCTCACGGGGTCGTTCCCCGCAACCTTCCGCACAGGCCCAGCGTGTGTTTTACCGAAGTATTATAGCATACCCTCCGGCAGGTGACAAGCCCATCTAGCCAAAAAATTTGTCCAGCAGGGCCCCTTTTTTCTTGCGGATCTCGGGCTTTTCCAGGTAGTCCACCAGCACGGTGTCCTTGCCGATGGTCTGGATCTCCTCCCACTTGATCACGATGTCGGGCTCTCGGCCCAACAGCCCGAAGAACTTCAGTTTGCCGAAGAGGACGATGGCGGTGATCCGGGCGCTCTCGCCGTCAAACTCCAGATCGCACACCTCGCCCAGTTTGACCCCATCTTTAATGTTGACCACGTCCTTGTCTCGCAGATCGTAAAAACTGCTCACCATCGCCGGTCTCCTCCTCCCCCGCGCAAACCGTCTCGGTGCGCGGTCTCTCCCCACAGTGTATGCCCCCCCGCGCCCGCTCTATTCGACAAAGCCCGTCCCCTTCCTGCAAAAAAGACAGCATCCGGGGTTGTCCGCGCGCTATGAACAGTTTTTGGGGGCTGTTTTTGGCGGGTGGGCAATTGACTTTCCCGCGCCCTTTGCCCCATAATAAAGGTGGTTTCCGGGCGCGGCGTGCGCCCCTTTTTTGCGGCGGGCGGACCGGCCCGCCAGACATGAGAAAGGCGGTATCTCTATGAGTTCTTCCTCCTCCAGCCTCTTTGACGTGCTGGGGCCGGTGATGATCGGCCCCTCCAGCTCACACACGGCGGGGGCCCTGCGCATCGGCCGGGCCGCCGGCATGCTCTGCCAGCACATCCGCAAGGCGGTGTTCTACCTGCACGGCTCCTTTGCCCAGACCTACAAGGGCCACGGCTCCGACCGGGCCCTGGCCGCCGGCATCCTGGGGATGCAGACCTACGACCCCGACATCAAAAACGCCCTGGACATCTGTGAGAGCCGGGGGATCGCCGTGGAATTTGTCCCCACCGACCTGGGCGAGGTGCACCCCAACACCGTCAAGGTCGTCCTCACCGACGACCAGGGGGTGGAGCACAGTCTCACCGGCTGTTCGGTGGGCGGCGGCGAGGTGCGGATCGTGGACATCGGCGGCTTTGCCACCAGCATCTCGGGCGAGTACGCGGCCATCGTCACCAAGCACCAGGACAAGGTGGGGGTCATCAAAAACGTGGTCTCGGCCATCTCCGACGCGGGGATCAACATCGTCTCCATCAACCTCTCCCGCAGCCAGAAGGGCAAGCTGGCCACCGCCATCATCGAGGTGGACAGCCCGGTGGACGAAGAGATCATCCAGCGCATCCGCGCCATCGACAAGATGGTGGACGTGCTGGCCATCAAGAGCTTTTAAGGGAGGGCGCAAGCGATGTTCAAATACGGCTTTGAACTGGCCGATCACTGCCAGAAGAATGACCTGCGCATCTGCGACGTGGCCGTCAGCCACGAGATGCAGGTGAGCGAGTGCAGCCGGGAGGAGGTCTTCAAGCGGCTGAAAAAGCGGCGCAACGTCATGTACTCCGCCTGCCACTCCACCCTGCACAACCCCGTGCCCTCGGTCAGTGGGCTCACCGGGGGGGACGCCAGCCGCCTCTACCGGTACAGCGGCGAGGGCTCCCCCCTGAGCGGGGACACGGTGGCCCGGGCCATGAGTTACGCCCTCTCCTGCTTTGAGGTCAACACCTCCATGGGCCCCATCGTGGCCTGCCCCACCGCCGGCAGCTGCGGCATCGTCCCCGGCGCCCTCTTCGCCGCCGCCGAGACGCTGGACGCGAGCGAGGAGGCCCTGCTGGAGAGCTTTGCCACCGCCGCCTACATCGGGATGATCATCTCCAAAAACGCCACCGTCTCGGGGGCCGAGGGGGGCTGCCAGGCCGAGTGCGGCTCCGCCTCCGCCATGGCGGCCGCCGCCCTGGCCGAGATGCAGGGCGGCAGCCCCCAGCAGTGCCTGGACGCGGCGGCCATCGCCCTGAAAAACGTGATGGGCCTGGTCTGCGACCCGGTGGCCGGCCTGGTGGAGATCCCCTGCGCCAAGCGCAATGCCTCGGGGGTGGCCAACGCCCTCCTCTCGGCCGACCTGGTGATGGCGGGGATCCGCTCCATGATCCCCTTTGACGAGGTGGTCAGCGCCATGTACAAGGTGGGGCGGATGCTCCCCGAGGCCCTGCGGGAGACCGCCAAGGGCGGCGTCGCCACCACTCCCACCGGCCTGCGCTACAAAAAGCAGGTATTCGGGGAGTAGAGAGATTCACGCAAAAGCCACCGCGGAGAATTTCTGCGGTGGCTTTTTCTCGCTCTGCGCCGCCTCGATTGCCAAATGGGGGCGATCTCTCCGACAGTGCCGGACTGTTTGCGACCTCGAAATCAGCCCCGTTACCGGCAGAGATTAGAAGGCACCTCACCCTCCCTGTACCGCCTGCGCCCAGGATTTTCACAAATGCAGCAGCTCTATTTTGTCCAGCACCTCTTTTCGATTTCTGCACAATTCCTCCACAATGTCCACCTGACTGCGCGGTTGGACAATTCGTTCCTGTATCTTCTTCGAGCTCCCCTCGTCTGGGCAGTTGTTGCACCGGATCGCAAGCTCGTGGTGTCCCCCGTTTTTTCGTTTGCTTGAGCATTTTCTACCGCGTTTGGCAGCGCTGCTTCCGATACGCGCGCCGCCCTCTTCCCCTGTCAACCTTTCCCAACCCGCCCCGGCGCATGGGGGCGAGTTTGCGGGCCCATACTGTCACTGTACGTAAAGAGAAAAGGGCGTGTGGGCATTTTGTACAGTGGCAAAGTGGAAATCTGCGGGGTCAACACCGCGCAGTTGAAGGTCCTCAAGGAGGCGGAAAACCAAGAGCTGATCCGCCGCTATCGGGAGAGCGGCTCCCAATCGGCCCGGGAACAGTTGATTTCGGGCAACCTGCGGCTGGTGCTCAGCGTCATCAAGCGCTTCTCCAGCCGGGGGGAAAACCTGGACGACCTCTTTCAGGTGGGCTGCATCGGCCTGATCAAGGCCATCGACAACTTCGACACCAGCCATCAGGTGCGCTTTTCCACCTATGCGGTGCCGATGATCATCGGCGAGATCCGCCGCTACCTGCGGGACAACAACCCCATCCGGGTCTCCCGCTCGCTGCGGGATGTGGCCTACAAGGCCATGAAGGCCAAGGAGGCCTTTATCGCGGAACACCGGCGGGAGCCCACCACCACCGAGTTGGCGGCCGCCCTGGGGATGGAGGTCAGCGACGTGGTCATCGCCCTGGAGGCCATCGTCGACCCGGTCTCCCTCTACGAGCCCATGTATCAGGACGGGGGGGACATGCTCTTCGTCATCGACCAGGTGGGGGACTACAGCGACGCCGCCGACTGGCAGAGCGAGATCTCGATGCGCTCGGCCATTCAGGCTTTGAGCGAGCGGGAGAAGAAAATCATCTCGCTGCGGTTCTTGGGGGGCAAGACCCAGATGGAGGTGGCCGAGGAGATCGGCATCTCCCAGGCGCAGATCTCGCGGCTGGAAAAGGCCGCCCTGGAAAAAATCAAAAAAGAATTGTAGGGACACAGACTGCAAAGGGGCGGGGAAGCCGTTTGGCTTCCCCGCCCCTTTTTCTGTTGTATCCGACCCCGCATCCGACCCCATCAGCGGCCCCGGGCGGCGCGGCGGCTCTTCTTGCGGGCAATGTGGGCGTAACTGCCCAAAAAGCAGAGGAGCACCCCACTCTGCACCAGCGGGAGAAAGAGGGCCCGTCCGCCGCCCGCTCCAAAGGGCAGGAGGGCGCAGCCCCCCAGCAGGCAGAGGGCCGCGCCCACCCCCTGCAGCCAGCGGTGGGCGCGGGGATGCCCCGCCAGCACCAGCAGGGAAAAGAGGAGATAGCCCCCCAGCGCCAGGGCCCCCAGCACCGCCGGCACCCCGGCCAAGAGCCCGCCCAGGGCCGACCCCTCCCCCCAGGTGGCGGCCAGCCCCTTTGTCCAGCGGCAAAAGGCCCCCTCCCCGGCGCAGAAGAGCAGCCAGAGGGCCGCGACATAGAGGGCCGAAAGGGCGGCAAAAGCAGGTCCCACCCGCCGTTTGGGGGCGGCCTTTTGGGGCTGTGCCCCCCGCCGGGGCATCCGGTAAATCAGCTGCTGCACCCGCTCTCCCCCCTCTCTAGCGGGGTTGGGCCGGCTGGCCCCGCCTCCGCCGCCACCCCCGCCAAAACGAGGTGGTCAGCCGCGCCACCGAGGATACCAGGGCGATGCCCGCGACAATGGCCCCGGCGATCTTGCAGGTCTCCAGCCCGGTCTGCAAAAAGCGGGCGGTGTCCCCCGCCATCCCGTACTCCATGGTGTAGTAGATTTTGCTGCCCGGCACCAGGGGGAGGAAGGAGACCACCAGGTAGATGGTCACCGGCGACTTGTGCAACCGCGCCATCCCCTCGGAATAGAGGGCGATGGCCACCGTGGCCACAAAGTAGCAGAGGGTGTCGTCCATCCCCGCCCCGGTGCACAGCAGGTAGACAAACCAGCCCAAAGTGGCCCCCAGGGCTGCCAAAAAGAGGTTTTTCCCCCGCAGGTTGAAAATCACCCCAAAGCCCAAACAGGCGATGAACACGTATAGGCACTGCAGATAGCTCCCGTTCACGCCGCCACCCCCAACAGAGGCCGCAATACGGCCAGCGAGACCGAGACCCCCACCGCGATCCCCGCCCCGATGAGGATGGCCTCGGTCAGCTTGATCATCCCGGCGATGCAGTCGCCGGCCATAAAATCGCGCATGGCGTTGGTGAACACGATCCCCGGCACCAGGGTCATCAGCATCCCGATGATGATGGCGTCCGGGTGCAGGGCGGGGAAGGCCAGGGCCAGCAGGTGGGCCGAGGCGGCCCCGAAGAGGGCGCAGACCAGGTTGCTGAAAAAGGCGTTGCCCCGCAGCCGCCGCATCCCCTCGCTCAAGAGCTTCAGCGGCGCACCCACAAAGAAGGCACAGGCCGCGTCCCAGGGCGAGCCGCCGAAGAAGAGGGCGAAGGCGCAGGCCGCCACCCCGTAGCCCGCCACCTGCCAGAGCAGGGGGTAGGTGGGGCGGGCGCGCAGCTCGTCCAGCTCCCGCCGGATCTCGGCGCAGCCGGGCCGGTCGCGGCAGATGCGGCGGCAGAGGGCGTTCAGCCGGTCCACCTTGTCCAGGTCGGTGGCCCGGTCAAAAATCCGCTTGCTCTGGGTGTGGGCGCTGCCGTCCGCCAGCCGCAGGGTGAGGATGACGTGGGAGGGGATGGCAAACACATCGGCCCCCGCCAGGCCATAGGCCGCGCCGATGTACTGAAGCGACTCCTCCACCCGGTAGACCTCGGCCCCGTAGGCCAACAGGCCGCCGGATATTTCCAGCAGCAGCTCTGTGAACTGGGGCATCTCCCCCTCGGTCAACCGCATGTGCTCTCCCCCTTGCCGCGCCTGCGCGCACCATCTGAACACTGGTTATACCATATTTTTGGCAGACAAGCAAGAAAAATGACGCGCCCCTTCCCCGCCTTGCCCCGCCCCTGTGGGAAACGGCGACAAAGCCCCCCGCCCGATTTTGTGAAAACCCCACAAAGCCCCCCTTTGATTGGCCGCAACCGGGTATTTTCGTTGCCTTTTGGGAAAAATTGCCCTATACTGGATTTATAGTAAACTGCGCCCGGCGGGCCGGGAGAGCCGGGCGGACGGAAAGGGGCAAGGAACGTGAAACGAATCGGCATGCTCACCTCTGGCGGGGATTGCCAGGGGCTCAACGCCGCCCTGCGCGGGGTCGCCAAGACCCTGTACGAGGAGTACGGCAAAGAGGTGGAGATCTACGGCATCCGCGACGGCTACCGCGGCCTGATCGAGGGCGACTACCACCTGATGAAACCCTCCGACTTCTCGGGCATCCTGGTGCAGGGGGGCACCATCCTCGGCACCTCCCGCCAGCCCTTCAAGCGGATGCGGGTGGTGGAGAACGACGTGGACAAGGTCGCCCGCATGAAAGAGACCTACAAGGAGATGAAGCTGGATTGCCTGGTCATCCTGGGCGGCAACGGCACCCACAAGAGCGCCAACCTCCTCTCGGAGGAGGGGCTCAACGTGGTCACCCTGCCCAAGACCATCGACAACGACCTCTGGGGCACCGAGATGACCTTTGGCTTTCACAGCGCCATGGAGATCGCCACCAACGTGCTCGACTGTATCCACACCACCGCCACCTCCCACGGGCGGGTCTTCATCGTCGAGGTCATGGGCCACAAGGTGGGCTGGCTGACCCTCTACGCGGGGATCGCCGGCGGGGCCGACGTCATCTTGCTGCCCGAAATTCCATACAGCGTGGACAAGATCGCCAAGGTCATCGAGCGGCGCAACCAGGCGGGCAAGCGCTTTTCCATCCTCGCGGTGGCCGAGGGCGCCCTCTCCAAGGAGGAGGCCAAGCTCTCGAAGAAGGAGTTCAAGGCCGCCCGCGCCCAGATGAGCGACCCCTCCGTCTCCTACCGGCTGGCGCGGGAACTGGAAGAGCGCACCGGGCAGGAGATCCGGGTCACCATCCCCGGCCACTTCCAGCGCGGCGGCAGCCCTTGCGCCTACGACAAGGTGCTCTCGACCCGCTTTGGCGCGGCGGCGGGCCGACTGATCATTGAAAAGAAGTACGGCAACATGGTGGGGCTGCAAGACGGCAAGGTGGTGCCGGTCCCCCTGAGCGAGGTGGCCGGCAAGCTCAAGACCGTGCCGGTGGACTGCGAGGAGATTTCCGCCGCCAGGGCCCTGGGCATCAGCTTTGGCGACTAGATAGATAAGCCAATCGGGCGGGGCGGACCGGCAGGTCCCCCCGCCCTTTTTCTCGGGGACTGCACAATCGAGGTCGGATGCGTTTGCCGCCCCCATCGATCCGCGCCGACCCCTTTTTCCAGACCGCGCGTCCCGCAGTGCCTTCGAGGCACTCTGCCCCTTCCCATCCTCCCCGGCCGGGAAAATTTACAAAATCCCAGTGGATTTTCCCCCGTTCCCTGCTATACTGAATGGGAAATGCCGCCGCCCGGCGGCCAAAACTCACACGAAAAGGTTGGGATTTTTTGCGCAAGCGCGAACAGACCTTTGCCCTCGTCAACCGCATCTTTGTGGCGGCGATCGTGGCGCTGCACCTGGGGTTTGCCTTTACCTACCTGCTGCGCGACGGGGACAGCTACCTCTTTCAAAAGTCGCTGCTGGGGCTGCCACTGCTCCTGCTGCCCACCCTCGTCTTTCGCATCTTCCGGCTCAAGACCTGCCACCAGCTCAACTTCTGGGTCTACCTGTTCATCTTTTTGGCCCACACCATCGGCATCACCATCACCCACTACAACATCCCCCACTACGACAAGGCCATGCACACCCTGTCGGGGGTGTTCGTCGCCTTTCTCGCCCTCTGCTGCTTCTACTTTTTCAAGCCCGGGCGGGAAATCGACCAAAAGGACGGGCCGCTGTGCTGTCTCTTCGTCTTCGCGGTGAGCATGGCGGTGGCGGGCCTGTGGGAGATCGGCGAGTACACCGTCAGCTGCATCGACGGCTCCGACCCGCAGCTTGTTCTCAGCACCGGGGTGGGCGACACCATGCAGGACATGATCGTCTGCATGGTCGGCACCCTGCTCTTTGTGGGGGTGTTGGCCCACTGGTACCTGCGCCGCGACGACCGCCGTTCCGGCCCCTTGATGGGGGCTTTCGACACCTTTTATCAGTACAACCTGGCCCCCCGTCGGGCGGCCGGTCAAGGGGGTGAAAAAGAATGAGAAAGGGACTTTCAGTGGTGGCCTTTGTGCTGGGCATCTGCACCGCCCTGTGCGGCATCGGCGTCACCGTGTTGGGCGCCGTCGGCATGGGGAGCCGCAGAAGATAGGGCAAAACCGCAGGAAAGCGGGCGGGGTCCCCAATCACTTTAGGTCCCCCCCCGCTCTCTCTTTTGCAGGGGGCTTCTCTTACACAAACAGGCACCAGCGAACGCCGTAGCGGTCGATGAGGTCGGCCATCAGGGGGCTGTACTCGCAGGGCCCCAGGGGGATGAGGAGGGTCGCCCCCTCCCGCAGGGTGTCGTAGGCCCTTGTGACCCGCTCCTCCCCGCCCTCGCCGTAGTCGAGGCAAAACTGCATCACATTGCCGGTGACGGCCTCCTCCCCCGCAATGGCATAGGCGGAATTGCGCTCCGCCACCGCCAACACCTGGCCCTCAAAGGCCAGTTCCGAGTGGTAATAGGTGCCGTCCCCGTTTTGATAGCTGCTGATCAGCTCCGCGTCAAAGGCCCGCTGGTAAAAGGGCACGGCCTCGTCGCTCCCCTTGACATACACCTGCATCATTGTGCGCTTCATCTCTTCGATCCCCTCTCTTTGGCCGCCCGAGCGGCTGCAAAATCAATGTCGTAGCGGGTCCCGTGGCTCATCAGCACCCCGCTGTCCAGCCGGATGCACAGGATACAGCTGTTGGGGTCGCCCTCGTCGATGTGTCCGTTTTGGTACCAGTCCGCAAAGACACGGCGCAGCCGGGCGGCCAGCGCCGCATTCTCCCCCCTGCCCAGCCAGCCCAGGTTTTCCCCCCTGCCGCGGGCGGTGAACCACTGGCCGCAGACGGCAACGGCGGGGTCTCTCTCGATTTGGCGCACCTTGCCGGAGAGGGCGTGGGTAATCACATAAAAGGCCCCATCCTCGTAATAGGCGTTGACCAGCCGCACCGCGGGGCCCCCCTCCCCCACCGTCGCCAGGGAGAGGACGGTGTCCCGCCCAAAGCGGTCCTCCATCACCTCTCGGGCCGCCTGGGGAAAATGATCGGCCATCATCCCTCTCCCCCCTCTCTGCGGACCCCCTTGCGGGCTGTCCTTGTGTGGTGGAGCACACGATCTCCCCGCAAGAGCACACAATGCACGACACAATCGCCCCGCTTCACAGGCCCCATCCCCTTTTCTTTTGGGCCCATGGTAACACAAAGGCGGCGGAAAAGCAATTGGCCGGGCAGGCCCTGTGGGCGCTGTCCGGCCAATCGGCTCTCTTCTATTATAAGTTACAGCAGTTCGCAGACCAAATCGGTGTAGGCGGTGGGGTTTTCCACCGGGAACCCGGCAATCAGGGAGGCCTGCTCGTAGAGCAGCAGCGCCAGCTTTTCGGCGCGCTCCCGGTCGCCCTTGTAGGCCGCCTCCAACTTGGCGAAGACGGGGTGGCTGGCCCCCAGCTCCAGCACCCGCTGGGCCTTGGGCGCCTCGTCCATCTTCATCTGGGCGAAGTACTTCTCCATCTCCAGGGTGACGCCGCCCTCGCTGGTGAGGCTCACCGGGTGGCTACCCAGTTTGGGGGAGATGCGCACGTCGCTGACCTTGTCCTTGAGCGCCTCTTTGAGGAAGTCCAGCAGCTCGCCGTGGGCCTTGGTCTCCTCCTCGGCGGCCTTCTTCTCCTCCTCGCTGACGGTGTCGGCGTCGCTGACGCTCTTGAGCTCGTGCCCGTCCTGCTCGTGGAGGATCTGCATCACAAACTCGTCCACCTCGTCGGTGAGGTAGAGCACCTCCCACCCCTTGTTCCGCACATACTCGGTCTGGGGCAGGTTGGCGGCCTTCTCCACCGAGTCGGCGCAGGCGTAGTAGATGTGCTCCTGCCCCTCCTTCATCCGGGAGACGTACTCTTTGAGGGTGACCGGCTTGCCCTCGGTGGAGGAGTAGAACAGCAGCAGGTCGGCCAGCAGGTCCTTGTGGGCGCCGTACTCGCCCACCACCCCGTATTTGAGTTGCAGGCCGAACTGGGCGAAGAAGGCCTCGTACTTCTCCCGGTCCTCCTCCATCAGCTTGGACAGCTCCCGCTTGATCTTCTTCTCCAAGCTCTGGGCAATGGTGCGCACCTGGCGGTCCTGTTGCAGCATTTCCCGGGAAATGTTCAGCGAGATGTCCTGGCTGTCCACCACCCCCTGCACAAAGCGGAAGTGCTCGGGCAGCAAGTCGGCGCACTTCTCCATAATGAGCACCCCGCTGGAGTAGAGCTGCAGCCCCTTCTCATAGTCGGCCGAATAGTAGTTGTAGGGGGTGCGGGCGGGGATAAAGAGCAGCGCCTCGTAGGAGGCGGTCAGCCCCTCGGCGCTGACGCGGATGCTCTTGAGCGGGTCCTGGTAGTCGCCGAACTTCTCCTTGTAGAAGTTGGCGTAGTCCTCCTCGCCGACCTCGCTCTTGGGCTTGTGCCAGATGGGGACCATGCTGTTGAGGGTCTCGTCCTCCTCGTAGCTCTCGTAGGCCGGGGCCTGGTCGTCGGCCTCCTCCCCCTCGGGCTTTTCCACCGGGCGGGTCTTGTGGCAGAGCATCTTGATGGGCCAGCGGATGTAGTCGGAGTACTTTTTCACCAGCTGGCGCAGGCGGTACTCCTCCAAAAACTCGCCGAACTGCTCGTCCTCGGTGTCGGGCTTCAGGTGCATGATGACGTCGGTGCCGGGGGCGGAGCGCTCACACTCGACAATGGTGTAGCCGTCGGCGCCGGAGGACTGCCACTTGTAGCCGGTCTCCTCGCCGTAGGCGCGGGAGATGACGGTGACCTTGTCGCTGACGATAAAGGCCGAGTAGAAGCCCACGCCGAACTGGCCGATGATGTCGGTGTCGTCGGCCCCCTCCTGCCCCGCGATGTCCTGCTTGAACTGCAGCGAGCCGCTGCGGGCGATGGTGCCCAGGTTTTCCTCCAGGGACTTTTTGTCCATGCCGATGCCGTTGTCGGACACGGTGAGGGTGCGCCCCTCCCTGTCGGGGGTGATGCGGATCTCAAAATCCCCCCGGGAGAGGCCGACCCCCTCGTCGGTCAGGCTGCGGTAGCACAGCTTGTCGATCGCGTCGGACGCGTTGGAGACGAGCTCCCGCAGAAAGATTTCCCGGTTGGAGTAGATGGAGTGGATCATCAAGTCGAGGAGCCGCTTGGACTCGGCCTTAAACTGTTTTTTTGCCATGGTCTCAATCACCTCTCGCAAAATTAGCACTCCTTGTACACGAGTGCTAAAAACAGGATAGCGCACAACCGCCAGCAAATCAATGTACAAATTGTGAACATTTTCGCGGAGGGGGCAAAACGCGGCCGCCGCCCTTGCATTTTCTCCGGCGCTGTGCTAGTGTGAAGGCACCCGGTCGAGGGCGCAGGGCCGCCGGGAGGACGATGAAGAAGGAGGGAGCCATCGTGTACTGTCCCCGCTGTGGGAGCGAGCGCGTCACCGTGCAAGCCGTCAACCACACCACCATCAAGAACCGGGGGTGCATCGGCTGGTTTTTCTGGATTTTGCTGGCCATCTGCACCTTTGGACTGATCCTCATCATCCCCGCGGTGACCAACCAAAAAGTCAAAAATACAGTGCACACCGAGGCGGTCTGCCAAAACTGCGGCAACCGCTGGTTCGTGCGATAGAGAGAGCAAGAGGCCCGGGAGGGGGGATTCCCCCTTTCCGGGCCCTCTTTTTTAGGCAGGGAGAGCAGGCCACCTCCTCCCCTGTTCGGGCAGGGGGAGCAGACCCCTCTTCCCCCGTTCGGGCAGGGGGAGCAGACCCCTCTTCCCCCGTTCGGGCAGGGGGAGCAGACCCCTCCTCCCCCGTTCGGGCAGGGGGGCTTGTTCCGCCGAGCGCCCGACGCCAGCACAGCTGCCTCTTCTCCCCCGGCCGAGCGAGGGGCGGCTTCTCCCCCCGCCCACTGCACGCGCGAAGAGGAGAGGCGAGAGCGGGCCGGAAACAGGCCGCCTTGCCGAGGGCCTTTGCGGCCGGATACTCTCCATCGTTCTCTTCCTCTGTCCCCATCTCCGCCCGAACAGGCACTCGTTCTCTCCCTGCCGCTCATAATGCAATTTCGCCCCCTTCTGGCAAAACAGACCGCCTTGCCGAGGGCGCTTCATCCGCGCCCTTTTCTACCCATCCCCCTCTTGTAGGGGACTGGATGGAAAAAAGGGGAGGCAAACAGGAGAAGCGAACAGGGCCAATTTTCCTCTTCTGCGCCAGCTGCCAAAAGAGGGCGGCTCCAGGCAGGACAAAGGCAACCAAATCGGAAGGCCAGAGATCCCTTGGACCGCCCCCCACACACTCCTTTTTCTCCCCTCACAGTGGGAATGGGCAGAGAGAAAAGAGGGAGAGGGCACAGGCGCACAAACAGCTCCAGTGGGGGAAATACGGGGCCGGGAGGGCCGTTGCGCGCCTCTCCCGGTTTTTTTGTGGGGGGAAACAGGGCAGCATGTGGGCGGTGTGCTCCCCCCTCTTTTCCCTGTCCGAACAGTGGCGGCTTTTCCCCCGCCTTTCACACGGCGCAAAACGTCGCCCCTTAACGCTTGCCAGCGGGCGGGGGCACCGGCATCCCCCCTCTCCCCCCGCGGGAAAACGGGCGGGAAAAAGCAGGGCGCACGCGGCGACAAGGGGCGGGAAAAGAGAGGGACAGGCCACGCCGGCGGGCGCGGGAAAAGGGGATGGCGCAGGCGCGCAAACAGCTGCCGCAGGGGAAAGGAAAGACCCGGTAGAGGGCATACGCGCCTCTCCCGGGTCTTCGCTTTTCACAGGTCGAAGGGCCCTAACAGAAATGGAAAAACAGGCGGGCCTGCGCTCCTCTCCCCCGCCGCGGGGCCGCGCGGTGGGGGGACAAAGTGGAGAACTCTCTCCTTTTCACGCCCTTTTGGCGCGTTTTCCAATAAAAAAAGCCCCTTTACTAGAGGGGCAAACCATAGAAGTCCTCCACGATGTCGCGCAGGTGGCATTCGCTTACATCCAGGCGGTTGCACTGTTCGGCCAACGCCTCGACCTTTTGGCGCTCGAGGGAAATATCGCGGATCTCCACTGTCTGTCCTGTCAGGCCGTAGGTGGCGCGGGTGATGCCCTCTATACAAATTTCCGTCTGGTTTACCGTGTAGATCTTCATATCGCTTGCACTTCCTCTTTGTTTTTGTGGGGCGGGGTATCTATCCCCTTCCCCCTGGTTGTCATTGGCCGCCCGGTCTTCGCCGAAGGGCGGGCCGCTGGGCCGAGATGCGCCCGGGTGGCAAGACGCGTCTACTTGATCGCCAGAACCGCTCCACCCCTGCTCTTTTTCTGAAAACACTTTTTCGGAAGGGTGACCCGAACGCACTTGGTGAACTCCGGGTCGCCCTCCAACTTTTCCACGCGGAAGTCACCGCCGTAGTCGTCAAGGAGCTTGAGCGTATCCGCCAGACCAAATCCATGGTCTTTGCCCTTGGTGGTGTTGCCGTACTCTCCCAGGGCCGCCAGGATGTGCGGCGGAAAATCCGGGCCGTTGTCGTAGATGCAGATTTCATAGTCCCCATACTCGTTGAGACCGAGGTAGACCTCTACCGCGCCGTGACCGTTGGCGGCAGCGGCGGCCGCGCGGATGGCATTTCTCGAGAGGTCGCCCACCAGGCGGACCACCTCGCGCAACTTCATAAACCGCAGCAGGGGCTCGACTGTCGTAAAGACGACGACCCGATAAAAGACGTGGTCTTTGGCAGCCATTGCCGCATGCGTTTGCAGGGTGTTGTTGAGGGTGGAGCTGCCGGTTTCCGGCGGCACATAGCCGTTGATGAGCCTGTCGCGGATCTCTTCGGCCCGCTCGCCGGCCAGCTGCAATATCTCGGTCTCGTCGGGCGCAAAGCTCTCGGCGAGTTCGGTGTTGTACTCGCTGAGCGCCATCCTCATTTTGACAAAGCTGACACTGATGGCCGGGAGAATCTCCTTTTCTTGATGGTCTCTGTGCACAGCTTCGCGGCGCTCTAGCTCCTTGTTGATTTCGCTTTCTTTTGTTTCCGCCATCTTAACAACCATAATTGCCATTATGAGAATAGCATATCCCAAGATAAAGCCTTCCGCATATTCTGCTAAAATGGCATGGTCCATCTTCACAATAGCAATCATCGAAAAGATTGTAATGCAAACTCCTGCTGAAACTGCATTAAAGTATTTTGATAACGGCTTCAAGTATGCTTTCTTGTTGGAAGTTCTGGGAAAACTCAATCTCAAAATAACTAGAAACATGCTAACACGAAGAATAATTGCACATACGGCTGCATGCTCTTTATGGTATCCGGACTGTGTAAAGAATAAAACTACCATGATGACATCACTAGCCAAAGCACTAAAAACGATAGCAGCAGCGTATAAAGCAAAAATACTGAAAATTGATGTTATGATTGTCCGATGCTTTGTACGAGAATGGTAAATGCTAATTAGTACAACAAACGCTAAACCAACTAGAGACGACAGGGCAAAATCTCCAATCAATGCAATCGCCGATGTGGAAACCAAAGAAATGACGATGGTCTCAACAATTTTTCGTCGTCTGGTTATGGCTATCTTTTCAAGTTCGTAGTACAACAGATTGGTTTGTGCGAAAACGGTGGCAAATTTAATCGCTAGAATGAATTTCAGCATGATTTCTTTCTCCTCTTTCAAAATTATATAGGGGCATCATCATGCCTATCATAGCGAAAACTTATGAGAAAAAGGGGATTGATTCATCCCCTTTTCCCCCACTCGCACCGACTATTAGTGCCACCACTTGATCCAGTCCAAGAACGCTTCCCAAAAGCTCACAGTCACGCCCTCCCTTCTTCCGTTTTCGCTTGGAGACTCTCCACGCGCAATCTATCACGGTTAGAAGGGCGCCGACTTCGATATAGGTCGGCCGGATATGTCGTCTCATGTCGATATGTGACGAAACCAAAATGAGTGAAAAGCGGGAAATGGCTTGATTGTAAACTTTTTGTTAACTGCTCCTCGACGCACTTTTTGTCGAAAGATTCTCTGCTGGCAGACGTGATTTTATAACCTGAAACGAGTATTCGCTTGAGAGCAAATACAAGGGGCTGTGGAGAGAGACAACTCCCTCCGCAGCCCCTTGTGGGTATTAAGCCTCTTTAAAAAGAGATGCTTTTCTGCTGTTTTTTGAACCTGTCCATCTGCGCCCTGTCAGTGGCGCTCTCGCAGCCGGGCGACAAACGCATCCAAAAATTGGGCATTTGTCGGAATGGTCCCGTTGGCCTTCACCAAGTGGGGAAAGCGGGCGCTGGTCTGCTCATAGTTGGCGGGCATCCAGGCAATTTTGATGGCGTTGCGAATATTGCGCTCCACACTGCGCCACTTGCAGCCCACCTGCTCGCCCACGTCCGGGTAGAGGTTTTTGGTGAAAAGCTGCTTGTCGTCCCCCTTGTACTTGTAGTGAAAGAGGGTGGCCCAGGCCGTGCACCGGGCGGCCATCAGCCCGCGGCGCAGCCCCATGCACTCCAGCTCGCGAAAAATCTCGTCGAGCAGCCGCTCCTCCAGGGACTCCTCCGCCCCCGGGGCGGGCATGGCCGGCAGACTGCCGCCCCGCCGCAGCCGCTGGCCGCGCAAAAAGCTGCCCATCCGCTTGACTGTGCCGATGACCTGCTCGGGGCCATAGTTTTGCAGCCGCTTTTCGTAGATGAAGCCGACGTAGTTTCGCAGATAGGCCTGGGTGCTCTTGTCGGTGACCTTGGTCGTCACCATGACGTAGGGGTTGTGGGGCCGCTCAGGTGCGGCGAGAGCGGGGGCCAGATCCAGCCCGCTGCCCTCCCCCTCGCTCAACTCCAAGTCCAGTATCACCACGTCAGGGCGGTAGCGGTCATTCCACTTGAGCGCCTCGGCGGCGCTGCCGGTGACCCCCACCAGGTCGATTTCCTCCTGTCCCTTCAGGTATTCGACAAAGGCGTTTTGCTCCTCGACCTCGTCCTCCACGATCATAAGCCTCGTCTTTTTCTCCATCGTTTCCTCTCTCCGTTTCTTGTTTTCCTCTCTTGCAGCGCCCCGCAGGGCGGGTTTGCAACCTGTGTGTCCCTTCTCCTCTTTGCCGCAAACGGGGGGCGGCAGGCGCGCCTAATCCTGCCCCATGTCCGCGGCATCCAGCCGGTATGCGGGGTGGGATGGACAGCTCTGTCGGCCCAGCGGCGTCCATGGGAACAGAGCCGATACCCCCTTTTCCCCAACAATATCGCCCTTGCCCACAGACAGCGGCTATTCTCTCCCCGTGCACTCATAGATATGGTCTGTGGGGTGGCGGATAAAGGGGTTTCCAACCGGGGGCGGGGGGCTCCCTTCCAGTCCCCCGCCCCTCTGCAGGCGGCCTGTTTCCCGCGCGTTCGCGGGGGTCAAACCGTCTATGGAGCGGCAATAGGGGCTCCCCGACAAAGGGGGGGACGGGGGCCCTCCAGTGGGGAAGGGGCGGCGCGACCCCATTCGTTTAGAGCAGCCGCGTGCTGTCCTTCTCCCGAGAAAAGGGCAGGCGGATAAAGCCCTCCCTCCTCCCAATCAAAATCCATCTCCCCCTTCTCCGCACCGCAGTCGGCCTTCTCCCCCAAAAATGGCCTGTGGGGCAGCAAACGAAGGTTCCCTGGGAAGGGGGGAAGGGGGCTCTCCCCCTCCCTGCAAGGGCAATTTCTTTGCCCCTGGGAAGGGAGGGGAGGCTTTTTCTCTTTCCCGGTCTCCCGCCGCTCCGCAGGCGGCCTGTTTCCCGCGCGTTCGCGGGGGTCAAACCGTCAATGGAGCGGGATGGGGGCCCTCTGGCGGGGAGGGGAACGGCGCGGCCCCTGCAAAGAACAGCCGTGCGCCCCCCTTCTCCCGAGAAAAAGGCGAACAGATGAAGCTGTCCCTCCTCCCCATCAGAGCCCCATCTCCCCCTTCCTCGACCCGCATGCTCCCCCAAAATGGCCTATAAGACGGCAAACGAAGGCTCCCTGACGGAGAGGACGGGGGCTCCCCCTCTCCCTGCAAGGGCAATTTCTTTGCCCCTGGGGAGGGAGGGGAGGCTTTTCCTCTTTCCCGGTCTCCCGCCGCTCCGCAGGCGGCCTGTTTCCCGCGCGTTCACAGGGGCCAAACCGTCTATGGAGCGGGATGGGGCCCTCCGGCGGGGAGGGGGCGGCGCGGCCCCCGCAAAGAACAGCCGTGCGCCCCCCTTCTCCCGAGAAAAGGGCAGGCGGATAAAGCCCTTCCTCCTCCCAATCAAAATCCATCTCCCCCTTCTCCGCACCGCAGTCGGTCTTCTCCCCCAAAAATGGCCTGTGGGGCAGCAAACGAAGGCCCCCTGACGGAGAGATGGGGACTCCCCCCCTCCCTGCAAGGGCAATTTCTTTGCCCCTGGGGAGGGAGGGGAGTTTTTCCCCTTTCCCGGTCTCTCGCCCCTCTGCAGGCGGCCTGTTTTCCGCGCGTTCGCGGGGGTCAAACCGTCTATGGAGCGGGATGGGGGCCCTCCGGCGAGGAGGGGGCGGCGCGGCCCCCGCAAAGAACAGCCGTGCGCCCCCCTTCTCCCGAGAAAAGGGCGGACAGATGAAGCTGCCCCTCCTCCCCACCAGAGCCCCGCGGGCGGCCTTCTGCTCTGCGCACACAGGCCGGCACAGAGCATTGTCCCGGCGGGCGGGGAGCAGGCCTTCCCCACCTTTTCCCGCCCGCCGTTTGCGTCTATATTACCCCCGCCAAGTGGGGGCGCTTGACACCCAGCAAGTGGCAAAGAAGGGCATTTTCTCCACAAAGCGACATTTTTTACCGCGCGTGCTTGCGCCGCATCCGCACCACAAAGGCCTCGATCAGTTCGCCGTTGGTGGGGTAGTCGCCATTCTCATCGACCAGGCGGGGAAATCGCTCGTACACCAAATCGAGATTGCGGTTGCTCACGTCCCACACCTTGTGGATGGCGGAGCGGATGTTGCGCTCCACATTTTCCGGCTTGCAGTGCAGCTGCTGCGCCACCATGGGGTAGAGCTCCTTGGTGAGGGAGAGGGGCTCCCCGCTCTCCAACTGGCAGTAGACCGCCCACACCAGGCAGCGACAGCTCTTCTGCCTCCGGCGAAGGCCCATGTCCTCCATCTCGCAGTTGAGCTCTTCCAGCAGCCGCTTTTGGCGCAGCTCCTTCGCCGACTGGGAAGCGGCGGACTCCCCCGACCGGCCCAGGCGGCGGCCCTTGAGAAAGCCGCCCATCCGCTTGACGCCGCGCAGCACCTGGTCGGGGCCGTAGCGGTCGATATTCTTGTCGTAGATAAAGCCGACCCCGGCGTCCCGCAGCATGTCGAGGGTGTGGCGGTTTTCTGTCCGGGTGGTCACCAGGACATAGGGGGAGTAGGACCGGCTCGGGTCGGTGAGAACGGGCGTCAGGTTCAGGCCGTCGCCCTCCTGCAGCTCCAAGTCGAGGACCACCACGTCGGGCCGGTGGCTGTCCACCAGGGCCAGCGCCTCTGTCTCGCTGCCGGTGATGCCCACCAGCTCGATCTGGCGCTCGTTTTGCAAACACTCCGCAAAAGCCGCCTGCTCTGCGGGTTCGTCCTCTACAATGAGAAGGCTGATCTTGTCGTCCATTGTCCTGTTTCCCCCAATCGCGTATTCTCTTTTGCCCCTGTCTGTGAGCGGGCCGCCGGGCGGGAAATCGTCCCGCCGCACGGAGCAGAAGGCAAAAAACTATGCTGTCAGTTTAGCAATTTCAGAAAATCTTGTCAAAAATAGAGGAAAAATAAGCCAACATCCCCTCAAACGACTCGTTGACAAAACCAGCCAAGGGGGGTAGCATGAATTCAGGACAGACCAATCGGCGGGCCCCCGCCCGCGCAAGGAGGACGACGAATTGAAAACCTTTCCCAAAATTGAACTGCACCTGCACATCGACGGCTCGGTCCCGCCGGCCACCGCCTGGCAGCTGGCCAAGGACCAGGGCCTGCCCGAGGGGGAGCTGACTTTGGAGGAGGTCACCCGGCGGATGGTCATCCAGCCCGGGGAGAACGGCACCGATTTCAAGGAGTTCGACCTGCCCCTGGCGGTGATGCAGACCGCCCCCGCCCTGCGCCAGGTGACGGCCGACCTGATTGCCCGGCTGGCGGGCGAGGGGGTCTGCTACGCCGAACTGCGCTTCGCCCCCCAGTTTCACCTGGAAAAGGGGCTGACCCAGCGCGACGCCATCGAGGCGGTGCTGCAGGGGGTGGCCGACGGAGAGGCCGCCTGCCCGGAAATCGCGGTGGGCATTTTGCTGTGCGCCATGGGGAAATTGGAGCCGGCCGAGGCAAACCGGGATGAAAACCTGGAGACGGTGCGGCTGGCGGCCGAGTTCATCGCCGCGGGCAGCAAGGTGGTGGGGGTCGATCTGGCGGGGTACGAGGAGCACCTGGCCGACTACGCCGATATCTTCGATCTGGCGCGGGAGCTGGGGGTGCCGGCCACCTGCCACTCGGAATTCGAGGTGCCCCAGTGCCTGCCCTTTGGCACCCCCCGCATCGGCCACGGCTACCAGGTGGCCCAGCGGCCCGACTTGGCGGAAATCGTCAAGGCCCGCGGGGTGACGCTGGAGATGTGCCCGGTGAGCAGCATCATCTCCTACGACCTGCCGGAGGACGGACGGCACCCGCTGAAGGTGCTCTACGACCAGGGGGTAAAGGTGACGGTGAATACCGACAACCTGACGGTGCTGGGCACCAGCTTGGAGCGGGAGTACGAGTACTGCCGCCAGATGGGCTTTTGCGACCGGGACTTGATTTTGATGAACATCAACAGCGCCGAGGCGGCCTTCCTGCCGCCGGAGGAAAAGGCGAAACTGGTGGCCCGGCTGCGGGCCTGTTTGGAGGACTAGGGGCGGACACAGTGTCCCGCCCCGGGAGAGAGGAGCACAGGCAGATGAAATACGCGTACACAGGCGGTATCCTGCTGGACGGCAGCGAGGAGATGGAGCCCCAGGCGGGGCTGGTGGTCAAGACCGACGGCGAGATGATCGCCGCCATCGAGCCGGAGGGGGGCGAGCTGACCGGGTATGAGATAATTGACCTGGCGGGGCAGTACCTGATGCCGGGGCTCATCAACATGCACGTGCACCTGCCGGCCAACGGCAAGCCCAAAAAGAAGCAGCAGGACAACGTGAAGATGGTGAAGCTGATGACCAGCAACGGGCTGATGAAGGCGGTGCTGCGGAAGATGTGCGAGGGCTATGCCCGCACCCAGCTCATGAGCGGGGTGACCACCATCCGCACCATGGGCGGGGTGCTGGACTGCGACAGCGCCATCCGCGACCGCATCGACGCGGGGGAAATCGTGGGGCCCCGCATCCTGGCGGCCAACATGGCGGTCTCGGTGCCGGGGGGGCACATGGCCGGGTCGCTGGCCTACGAGGCCCACAGCGCCGACGAGGCGCGGGACTACGTGGCAAAAATCGCCGCCGAAAAGCCAGACATCATCAAGCTGATGATCACCGGCGGGGTGCTGGACGCCAAAAAGAAGGGCGAGCCGGGGGAGCTGAAGATGCCGCCGGAATACGTGAAGGCCGCCTGCGACGAGGCGCACCGCCACGGCCTGAAGGTGGCCGCCCACGTGGAGAGCCCCGAGGGGGTGCGGGTGGCCCTGGAAAACGGGGTGGACACCATCGAGCACGGGGCCAAGCCGGACGAGGCGATCCTCGCTCTCTTCAAAGAGCGGGGGGCCTGCCAGATCGCGACCCTCTCCCCCGCGCTGCCCTACGCCCTCTTCGACCGGGCAGTGAGCGGGGTGTCGGAGATGGAGCAGTACAACGGCGCGGTGGTCTTTGAGGGGATCGTGGAGTGCGCCCGCGCCTGCCTGAAGGCCGGTATCCCGGTGGGGCTGGGCACCGACACCGGCTGCCCCTACATCACCCACTACGACATGTGGCGGGAAGTCAACTACTTTCACAAGTACTGCGGGGTGTCGAAGGCCTTCGCCCTCTCCACCGCCACCAAGAAAAACGCCGAGCTGGCGGGGCTGGGGGACCGCCTGGGCACCCTGGAGCCGGGCAAGTGCGCCGACATGATCGTCACCGCGAAAAACCCGCTGGAAGATCTGACCGCCCTGCGGGAGGTGGCGATGGTGATTGCCCGGGGCAAGCCGATCCGCGCCCCCAAGGTGAAGAAGATGCCCCAGGTGGAGGCGGAACTGGACAAATTCATTTGACCTTTGCACCCTGTGTCGGGGTGTGCAAGCCAAAAGAGAGGGGGAGGGCCCGCGGGCCCTCTCCCCTCTCTTTTTTTGCGCGCCAATCAGAGGCCGTACTTCTCGATGAGCTGGCGAAAGACGCGAAGGTGTACCTCCTCGTCCTTGACGATGCGCGCCAGCAGTCTGCAGACGCTCTCGTCGCCGATTTGGGCAATGTGGCGGCGGTAATTCCGGATAGCGGCGTACTCGCCGACCAGGTCGGCGTGGAGGTACTCCCCCAGGCTGCCGCCGTACTGCACCTCCGCGGCGCACCAGGGGCGGCCGCCGGCGCAGTAGGTCGGGTCGCCCCCCAGGGCGCGGATGGCCCCGGCCAACTTCTCCATGTGCATCATTTCAATAATGGAAATTTTCTCCAGCGCGCGGGAGATGTCGGGGCAGTCCTTGGCGGCGGCGTGATGGTAGATATATTGCAGCGAGGCGGTCAGTTCCCCGGCGGCCCCGGCGTAGTCCTCGGCCAGGAGGGACGCCCAGCGGCTGTTGGGGGCGCAGATCTCCAGGTCGGGCCAGGGGGACGGGTCGGCAAACCCCTCGGTGTAGTGGATGTCGTCTGTCACGGGTTGCATACATGCTCCCCTCCTTTCCGGCCAGTCTATGACCGGGGCGGCGGATGTGCTATACTGGCAGCAGCACCGGCCGCCCCCGGCGACCCGGAAATGAGGAGGAGAGACAGATGGCAAGGGGCATCATCGTATTCGGCTCCCCCGGCTCGGGGACCACCACCCTGGGCCGGGCAGTGGCCGCCCAGCTGGGGTTTGCACACTTTGACTTGGACGACTACCTCTGGCGGTGGGACACCGAGGTGCCCTTTACCCGCACCCGCCCGCGGGAGGAGCGGATCGCCCTGCTGATGGGCGACCTCTCCCAGCACCCCCACTTTGTGATTTCGGGCTCGATGGACAGCTACAACCAGCCCTTTGTACCCCTGTTTGACCTGGCTGTGCTCAACACCGCCCCGGCCCCGGTGCGGGTGGAGCGGGCCCACCGGCGGGAACTGGCCCTCTTTGGGGCGCGCATCCTGCCCGGGGGGCGACATGTTTGAAGAGCACCAGCGCTTTCTCGACAATGTGGCCCGCTATGACAGCGACGGCTCCCCCTGCCTGCGGGTGCACGAGGCGTGGGCGGCCACCCCGCCCTGCCCGGTCCTGCGCACCGACGGCACCGCCCCGGTGGCGGAGAACGCCGCCCTGGTGGTGGGGGAATACCGGCTGGCCCTGGGGCTTTAAGGGGGAACACGGATGGGGTTTGGAGCGGGCGGGGGGGATTTTTCTTTCTCTCTTCCCGCGACCGGACATATTGGGTAGGGGGACTCCCCCTTCCTTGCCTCCTGCAAACGGCGCGCTGAATAGGGGGAGAGGGAGCGCCCTTTCTCCCTTCCTGCGTCCGGCAGATTGAACAGGTGGAACTGGAGACGCCGCCGGTCTTGGGGCGGGCGGTGGCTGTCTGGAGATGGAAAACCACTGCCGCCTAGCCATGGGCCTTTGAAGGAGAAAGCACACAATCGAAGTCGGGATGCCCGTGCGAGGAGAATCTTCATTCTCCCTTCCCGTGACCGCCACATCGGTTCGGGGAAGCTTAAGACGTTGCTGACGCTGGGGCGGGCGACGGTCGCCTGGAGGGCAGGAAAACTTTACCCGGCCTTGGGGCGGGTGATGGCCACCCAGGTGGCGGAGAGACTGCGCCCGGCACTGGATACTTGAGGAGAACCTGCACGTGGAGGTCGGAGAGGAAGGGTAGGCGGCCCCCTCCCCTTTTCTCTCCCTCCGCAACTGGCATATCGGGAGGGAAAAGCCCCCCTCTCCCCTCCCGCGACCGGCGCATTGGGCAGGGGGAACGAAAGACGCTGCCGGTCTTGGAGGGTGACGGCCATCCAGATGGCGGAGGAATTGCGCCTGGCACTGGATACTTGAGGAGAACGCGCACACGGAAGTCGGGGCGGACAGGTAGGCGGCCCCTCCCCTTTTCTCTCCCTCCGCAACTGGCATATCGGGAGGGAAAAGCCCCCCTCTCCCCTCCTGTGACCGGCACGTCGAACGGGGAGAACTGAAAATGCTGCTTGCCCTGGGGCGGGCGATGGCTGCCCGGGAGGGCGGCGAGATCGCCGGCTGGCCGCGGGGGGACCTCCTTTGGGACAACACCCCCTTTTTGAACCTGTTGTCTGTGGTGGCGAGGCCGCAGGGTCGGAACGGCGCTGCTCGCCTGCTGAGAGGAACAGATGAAAGAGGCCGGGCGTCCACCTTCCCCCTCTCCAGCGAGGGGGCGCAGTGCCTCCACCGCCGCCGCGGCTACACCGGTGCCGGCGCCCTCTTGCTGCCCGGCGAGGCGCTGGAGATTTTCTTTGCCAAAGCGATATAGGGCCGCAACCAAAAAAGAGGCCGGATGCCACTGGTGCATCCGGCCTCTTTGCGATTTGGTGTTAGAAGGGTTTCTTGCCCGGCTTGGGGAAGCGGCCGGGGCGGCGGGGGCGGTCCTTGTCGGCCCGGTAGGGGCGGGGTCCGCGGGGGCGGGGGGCTGCAAACTCGCCCTCCTTCGGGGTGTAGGGGAAGGCCTTGACGATCCGCCCGGCGATCTTGGTGCCGTCGATGGCGCGAATGGCCTCCTCCGCCTTGTCGGCGGGCAGCTCCACCACCGTCTTGCGGTCGTAGATCTCGATCTTGCCGATCTCGCGGCCGGTGATGTCGGTGCGCTCGGCAATGGCGCCGACGATGAAGTTGGGGGCGATGTGCTGCTCTCGGCCGATGCTCAGGCCGATGCGCACCCCCGCACCCCGGGGCAGCCGCTCCCCCCGCACGGGGGTCTTGACCATCTGGGGGATAAGGTGTTTTTCCTTGCCGAAGAGCATCTCCAGGGCCATGGCCGCCACCTGGTCCATGGAGAAGCCCTCGTCGCAGAGCTCCTGGGCCATGTCGGCGTAGCGGTAGACCTCGGCGGCGCGCAGCTTCTGCAACATCTTCTCAAAGGCGCGGGCGCGGCGGGTCTCGGCGATCTCCTCCGGGGTGGGGATGGGGCGGGGCTCGATGGTGGAGCGGGTCTGGCGGGCGATGTCCCGCAGCTGCCAGACCTGTTTGCGGCCCGAGACCAGGGTAAAGGCCCTGCCCTCTTTCCCGGCGCGGCCGGTGCGGCCGATGCGGTGGACGTAGTACTCGCTGTTCTGGGGGATGTCGTAGTTGAGCACCATGTCCAGGTCGTCCACGTCGATGCCGCGGGCGGCCACATCGGTGGCCACCAAAAGGGCGGTCTTGCGGCGCTTGAACCCGTCCATCACCTGGGTGCGCTGACTCTGCTTCATGTCGCCGTGCAGGCCGGCGGCGGAGAAGCCGTGGTCGTTCAGGTAGGCGGTGAGCTCGTCGACCATGCTCTTGGTGTTGCAAAAGACGATGGCCGACTTGGGGGCGTAGGCCCGCAAAACCAGGTTGAGGGCGTCCATCTTGCGGCCCATGGGCACCTCGAACGAGGCCTGCTCGATGGCGTCGATGGTCACCTGCTGGCGGTTGATCTGCACCATCTCGGGCTCTCTTTGGTACTGCTTGGTGATGGCGAGGATGGCCGGGGGCATGGTGGCCGAGAAGAGGACGGTCTGGCGCTCCTCCGGCGCGAAGGAGAGGATGGTCTCGATGTCCTCCCGAAAGCCCATGTTGAGCATCTCGTCGGCCTCGTCGAGGATCACCAGCTTAAGGGTGTCCAGTTTGAGGGTCTTGCGGCGGATGTGGTCCATCACCCGGCCGGGGGTGCCGATAACGAAGTTGGCGCCCTGGCCCAGGCGGGCGATCTGCCGGTCGATGGGCGCGCCGCCGTAGACGGCCACCGTCTTGACCCCGCTGCGGTATTTGGAGAGCTTCTGCACCTCCTCGGCGGCCTGCATGGCCAGCTCGCGGGTGGGGCAGAGCAGCAGCACCTGCACCTGGTGGCGGCTGTCGAGCTTTTCGATCATCTCGATGGCGGGGATGGCGAAGGCCGCGGTCTTGCCGGTGCCGGTCTGGGAGCGGCCGATGACGTCCTTCCCCTCGCGGATGAGGGGGATGGTGCCGCTCTGGATGTCGGTGGCGGTGGTGAAGCCCATCTCCTCCACGGCGCGGAGGAGTTCGGGGGTGAGGCCCAGTTGGTCAAAGGGGATCTCGTTCATGTGGTTCCTTTCTGCTGGCGGGCGGGGCAGTTCCCCTGCTCGCCGGTCTGGGGCGGGGGCCGCAAAGGGGCCCGCCACCCGCTTGGTCTTACACCACATCCCCACCTGGCAGCGCGGCGGCAAAGCCGCCAAATGCCCACAAAAAGAGCGCCGACACGGCCCGTGTCGGCACTCTGCGAAGGGGGCGCTGCGGCCCCCGCTCACATCCCTTTTTCGGTACGAACGTGGTTGATTGCTGATACCAGCATAGCACAGCTTTGGGCGATTTGTCAAAACTTTTCTTTAAAATTCTGACAGCTTGTACAAAGGCCGTCGAACCCTGTCCCATTAGGAAAAGATTTCTTGCTTGTTGTTCATATAGACGCTGAGCACCAGCCCGATGGCCATGTAGAGCATGATGACCGAGGTGCCGCCGGCCGAGAGAAACGGCAGGGTGAGGCCGATGACCGGCATGATCCCCAGGCACATGCCGATGTTGGCGAGGATCTGAAAGAGGAGGATGGCGAAGATCCCCACGCAGAGGAAGTAGCCCAGCCGGTCGGCGCTGCGGCCGGCGGTGGCCAGCACCTTGCCGGTGACCGCCAGCAGCACCGCGATCACTAGCAGGCAGCCGACAAAGCCCAGGGTCTGCCCGATGTAGGAGAAGATGAAGTCGTTGCGGGCGTAGGGCACCTCCCGCGGGACGACGTTTGAGAAGAGCCCGGTGCCAAAGGTCTGCCCGGTGCCGATGGCGATGAGCCCCTGGGACTGCTGGTAGCCGATGTTCTTGGCGTCGGCCGACAGGTCGGCCAGGATGAGAAATCGCTGTTTCTGGTTCTCGCTCATGACGAAGTTCCAGAGGATGGGGATGCCCACCCCCGCGGCCACAAAGCCGGCCGCCACATACCGCCAGGAGATGCCTGCGGAAAAGAGCATGGCCAAAAAAATCACCACAAAGGAGAGGGCGGTGCCGTCGTCCCCCTGCAGCACCACCAGCCCCACCGGGGCGATCCCGTGCAGGCAGAGCAGGAGGACATTTTTGTACTGGTTGATGTTCTCCCCCACCGACTCCAGGTGCATCCCGAAGGTGAAGATGAAGGAGAGCTTGAGCAGCTCGGTGGGCTGCAGGGTCATGCCAAAGGGCAGGGGCAGCCAGGCCTTGTCGTCGGCACCGGGGTTTTGGATGCCGAAGATAAAGGTGGCCAGCACCAGCCCCACACAGAGGACGACGTGCCACTTCCAAAAGGTGGCACCGATGTGGTAGTCCATCTTGGAGATGATGATGGCCATGACAATGCCGATGCCGGTGGCCAGGGACTGGGTGATGACCACCTTGCTGGTGATGAAGCCGTAAAACATCTGCGAGCAGAGGGTGATCACAGACATGGCGCTGCAGGCGATGCAGAGCAGCCAGAGTATTTTGTCGGTGTCCTTGATGTACTGGTGGACCGAGCGAATCACTTTTTTCAAAGCAGGGCTCCTTTATATTGAAAGACGGTGCAGAGAGGGCGGTCAAATCGCCGGGCACACCCCGGCGGGAGCTACAAAAAGAGGGCGGCCCAAGCCGTGGCCGCTATTTGGTATATTGTATACTACTGCGCCGTTTTATTCAAGGCGGAATTGTGGTATACTTTATGAAGATTTGCCGCCCTGCCGGTGGGAGCCGGGCGGGTGAGAAGGGGGAAACGCACTGTGAAAAGCGACATCGAGATCGCCCTGGAATGCGAGATGAAGCCCATTGTCCGGCTAGCCGGGGAACTGGGCATCAAGGAGGAGGAGCTGGAGCCCTACGGCCACTACAAGGCCAAGTTGGGCCAACCCCTGATCGACCGGCTGCGCGACCGGCCCGACGGCAAGCTGGTGCTGGTGACCGCCATCAACCCCACCCCCGCGGGGGAGGGAAAGACCACCACCACCGTAGGGCTGGGCGAGGCCATGCAGAAGCTGGGCAAAAACTGCGTCATCGCCCTGCGGGAACCCTCTCTGGGCCCGGTGTTCGGGGTGAAGGGCGGGGCCGCCGGGGGCGGCTATGCCCAGGTGGTGCCGATGGAGGACATCAACCTCCACTTCACCGGCGACATGCACGCCATCACCGCGGCCAACAACCTGATCTGCGCGGCGGTGGACAACCACATTCAGCAGGGCAACCCCCTGGGGATCGACCCCCGGCGCATCACCTTCAAGCGGGCCATGGACATGAACGACCGCGCCCTGCGAAACATCGTGGTGGGGCTGGGCGGCCCCCTGTCGGGGGTGCCCCGGCAGGACGGGTTCCTCATCTCAGTGGCCAGCGAGATTATGGCCATCCTCTGCCTGGCCGACGACCTGAAGGATCTGAAAGAGCGCATCGGCCGGATCCTGGTGGGCTACACCTATGAAAAAGAGCCGGTGTACGTGCGGGACCTGGAAATCAGCGGCGCGGTGACCTGCCTGCTCAAAGACGCCATCAACCCCAACCTGGTACAGACGCTGGAGGGCAGCCCCGCCATCCTCCACGGGGGGCCCTTTGCCAACATCGCCCACGGCTGCAACTCGGTGCGGGCCACCCGCCTGGCCCTCAAGCTGGGGGACTACTGCATCACCGAGGCGGGCTTTGGCTCCGACCTGGGGGCCGAGAAGTTTTTGGACATCAAGTGCCGGGCCGCGGGCCTGGCCCCCAGCGCCATCGTGGTGGTGGCCACGGTGCGGGCCCTCAAGTACAACGGCGGGGTGAAAAAGGGCGATCTGGCCCTGGAAGACCCGGGCGCGGT
Organism: Bittarella sp. HCP28S3_D9; assembly: GCF_052065655.1. NCBI lineage: Bacteria > Bacillati > Bacillota > Clostridia > Eubacteriales > Oscillospiraceae > Bittarella (ex Durand et al. 2017) > Bittarella sp. HCP28S3_D9. Next base: position 71,011 of record NZ_JBQHTP010000005.1, read on the forward strand.
GCGGGCGGGGCTGCCCAACTTGCAGGCCCACCTGGAAAACATGCGCAAGTACGGGGTGCCGGTGGTGGCGGCCATCAACCACTTTGCCGGCGACTTTGACAGCGAGGTGGCCGAGGTGGCCCGCTGTCTCGACGAGATGGGGGTGCCCTACGCCCTGTCGGACGTCTTCTCTCAGGGCGGCGCGGGCGGGGTGGAGCTGGCACAGCTGGTCTGCCGGGCCTGCGAGGAGCCGGGGCGGTTTGCCCCCCTCTATGACGCGGCCCTCCCCATTGAGGAGAAGATCGGCGCCATCGCCCGGGAAATCTACGGCGCCGCCGGGGTGGAGTACACCTCCGCCGCCCGGCAGCAGATGCGCCAGATCGAGCGGCTGGGGCGGGACGACCTGCCCGTCTGCATCGCCAAGACCCAGTACTCCCTCTCGGACGACCCCAAAAAGCTGGGGCGGCCCCGGGACTTCACCCTGCAGGTCAAAGAGGTGCGCCTCTCCTCGGGTGCGGGGTTCCTGGTGGCCCTGGCCGGGGACATCATGACCATGCCCGGGCTGCCGCCACGGCCCGCCGCCTGCCAGATCGACATCGACGAGGACGGCCGGATCACCGGCCTATTTTAAGGAGGGAAACGCGCAGATGACATCCTACCTTTCCCACAGCGTGGCCGAGACCGAGGCCTTTGCCGCCCGGCTGGCCGCCCACCTCCGCCCGGGGGACGTGGTGGCCTACCGGGGCGGGATGGGGGCGGGCAAGACCGCCTTCACCCGGGGACTGGCCGCCGGGCTGGGGGTGCGCGGGGAGATCAGCTCCCCCACCTTCGCCATCGTCAACGAGTACCGGGGGCCGGTCAACCTCTACCACTTTGACATGTACCGGGTGCTGGACATCGACGACGTGGAGACCACCGGCTTTTTCGACTACCTGGAGCGGGGGGACAGCATCCTGGCGGTGGAGTGGAGCGAGAACGTGGAGGCCGTCCTCCCCCCAGAGACCATCACCGTGACCATCGAGCCGGAGGGGGAAGACTGCCGGCGGATCACGGTGGAAAACCTGCAAATCGACAAGAGGAGGGAGAGCTGATGCGGATCTTGGGACTGGACTGTTCGGCCAGATCCGCCTCCTGCGCAGTGGTGGAGGAGGGGGTCATCCTGGCCGAGAGCTTTGTCAACACCAAACTGACCCACAGCGAGACCCTGCTGCCCATGATCGACGGGATGCTCCAGGCGGCCAAGATCGACCTGGGATCGGTCGATCTGCTGGCGGTGACCCACGGGCCGGGCAGCTTTACCGGGCTGCGCATCGGCGCGGCGGCCATCAAGGGCCTCTGCGCCGGGGCCGGGCTGCCCTGCGTGGGGGTCTCCACCCTGGAGGCGACCGCCTACAACCTGGCCCACGGGCGGGGCTATGTGGTCCCCTGTATGGACGCCCGGCGAAACCAGGTCTACACCGCCACCTTTCTCGCCGACGGCAGCGGCGCGCTGAAGCGGGTGAGCGAGGACGAGGCGGTGGCCGCCGAGGAGGCGCTGCGGTTTTGCAGCGACGAAAAAATGCCCATTTTCCTACTTGGAGACGGCGGCCGGATGTGCTATACTATTCACAATGGAAACGTGTGGGTGTGCCTGGCGCCCCCCCACCTGCTTTCCACCAGGGGAAGCGCCGTGGCCGCCTGTGCCGCCGCGCCGGAAAACCGGCGGCGGGCGGGGGACGGGGCGGCGCTGGCCCTGCACTACATACGCCTCTCCCAGGCCCAGCGCGAGCGGCAGGAGCGGCAGAGACTAAACGGAGGAATGTGAATATGTTAGCCATCGGTTGCGATCACGGCGGATACGCCCTGAAAGAAGAAGTCAAAAAGCATTTGGACGAGCGCGGCGTCGAGTACATCGACTGCGGCTGCAACGGGGAGAGCGTGGACTACCCGGTGATCGCCAGCGAGACCTGCGCCCACATCACCTCCGGCGAATGCGAGATGGGCCTGCTGTTCTGCGGCACCGGCATCGGCATCTCCATTGCCGCCAACAAGACCCCCGGCATCCGGGCGGCCTGCTGCTCCGACTATTACAGCGCCAAGTACACCCGCATGCACAACGACGCCAACGTGCTGTGCATGGGGGGACGGGTCATTTCCTCCGGCCTGGCCTGCGAGCTGGTCGACGTGTTTCTCGACACCGCCTATGAGGGCGGCCGCCACCAGCGCCGGGTCGACATGCTCACCGAGCTGGACAAGAAAAAACAATAGGCCCTGAGAGGGTGGGAAGGCGGAGGCTGCTGACAGCCCCCCTTTCCCACCCTCCCTTTGCACCGACGCACATCCGGCGGCCGGGCAGCCCCCGCAAGCCGCCTCTGGGATAAATACAAGGAGGATCTTCAAATGGCAAAAGAACCGTTCATCATGGACCACCCCCTGATCCAGCACAAGATTTCCCTGCTGCGGGACAAGAACACCAGCACCAAGGAGTTTCGCGAGCTCATCAGCGAGATCGCCATGCTCATGTGTTACGAGGCCACCCGCGACCTGCCCCTGAAGGCCGTGGAGATCGAGACCCCCATTGCCACCGCCAAGGCCCACATCATCGCCGGGCGGAAAATCGCCTTTGTCCCCATTCTCCGGGCCGGCCTGGGGATGGTTGACGGCATCCTCAACATGGTCCCCTCGGCCAAGATCGGCCACGTGGGCCTCTACCGCGACCCCGAGACCCTCAAGCCGGTGGAGTACTACTGCAAGATGCCCACCGACATCAGCGAGCGGGACGTGATCGTCCTCGACCCGATGCTGGCCACCGGCGGCTCGGCCATCGACGCCATCAACCTGGTGAAGAAGTACGGCCCCCGCTCGGTCAAGTTTATGTGCGTCATCGCCGCGCCGGAAGGGCTTGCCGCCCTGCAGGAGGCCCACCCCGACGTGGAGATCTACGTGGGCGCCCTGGACGAGCGCCTCAACGAAAACAGCTACATCGTCCCCGGCCTCGGCGACGCCGGCGACCGGATCTTTGGCACCAAGTAAGGTTTTTCAGCAAGGCAGACGCCCCCTCCGACAAGGTCAGAGGGGGCGTCCTTTTTTGCCCCGAAAACCCGTCCCAAAAGGCGGCGGTGGGCCCTCTCCCCTTCTCCTGCCGGCGGGTCCCATTCCACCGTCCGACATCTCCTCCTCCGCTGCCTGGCGTGTCCCCTCCATCTCTCGCCCCCCTCCTCCGCCCAGTGAGTTCCCTTGCCATTCGGCATGTCCTCTTTGGCCTCCCGGCGCTCTCCCTTCTGCCAGCCGATGTGCCCTCTGCCGCCACTCATCGTGTCTCTGTCGCCTCCCAGCGCGCTCTCTATCTCCGCTCATCGTGTCCTCCACTGCTGCCTGGCGTGTCCCCCCCTTCCCTCGCCCTCTTCCTCCGCCCAGTGAGTTCCCTTGCCGCTCGGCATATCCTCTTTTGCCTCCCGGCGCTCTCCCTTCTGCCAGCCGATGTGCCCTCTGCTGCCACTCATCGTGTCTCTGTCGCCCCCCAGCGTGCCTCCCTCCGTCCCCTGTCGAAAAGGTTTGACAAAAAGTTATCACAAGGCATATAATAAAGTCACAAATATATACAAGGAAAAATGTGCGTGACCGCACAGAAAGAGGCAGGTTTCTCTGCCGCGAGGTAACTGCTGTGAACAAGCGATTGGGTTGCTGGGCCCTCTCCCTGCTGCTGGCTGTCGCCATGCTGGCCGCCGTCCCCTTTGCCCAGGGGACGAGTGTCCTACACATCGGGGCGGGGGGCGATTTCCCCACCGTGGGCGAGGCCTTCGCCTCCCTCGGCGAAAACACGGGGGATTTGACCCTGCTGCTGAGTGAGGACTTGGGGGAAGAGGGGGACCTGGTGGTCCCCGCCGACCGGGGGATCACCTCCCTCACCCTGGACAGCGGCGACGGGCAAAACCATACCCTGGGGGCATATCGCTTCTTTGCCAACGGCGTTCCCCTGACGGTCAACCGCGCCAAGGTCCGCTACCTCTATGGCGGCGGGCTCGACCACACCGTCCCCTCCACCGAGGTCACGGTGCGCGGCGGCAGCATCGGCTGGCTGCTGGGCGGGGGAACGGCAGACCAGCCTGGGGGCGAGGCCCGGGTCACCGGCCAGGCCGCCGTCACCTTTGACCATGCCGACACCGTCTTTCACAGCGACGACTACCTCTGGGGCGGCGGCTATGCCAATGTGCAGGGGGCGGACGTGTCGGTGGGTTCGGTCAAAATCGAGATCCTCGGCACCGACCTGCCGGAGCGGGAGATCATGGGCGGCGGGATGGCGTCGGACAGCGACTGCAACGCCGACGCCGGCCAGGTCTCCATCACCATTCGGAACTCCACCCTCCACGGGGACGTCTACGGCGGCGGCCACTGCGACACGGCCACCGCCTCGGCCCGCTCCCAAAACACCTCGGTCACCATCTCCGACAGCGACTTCCCCCTCTACAACGGGGACTACGGCGGCAACATCCTCGGCGGCGGCTTTCTCTTCAACGGGGGCGGCTCGGTGGACATCTCCGGCACCGCCAAGTTGGACATCCGAAACAGCACCATCACCGCCGCCATTGGCGGGCCCCTGGGCCTCTCCAGCAAGAGCGTCTCAGCGGGCAACACCTCGGTCACCCTGCAACACTGCACCGTTCGCCAGCTGGTGAGCGGCGGCTGTTACAGCGGCGACGGGGTGGCGGCAGTGCAGTGCGAGAACGCCGACGTGCGCATCGTCGACGGCATCACCTTCCCCGACGGGGGCGCCATCTACGCCCAGGGCTATGTGGAGGAGACGGGCACCGCCGTCGCCACCGGGCGCGCCTCCCTCTCCATCGAGGGGGCCGCCGTCTCTGTCGATGCCATCTCCGGCGTCACCGATTTGACCCTGTCCGCCCCCCTCACCGTCGGCCAGAGCTGGGAGCCCGCCCCCTCCGGGGCGGCGGCGGTCACCCTTAAAGGCGGCTGGACCGACGGGGACGCGGCCATCACCTACCAGGGCGACGCGCCGCAGCAGGGGTGGTTTGCCTTTGCCGAAGAGGGGCCGGCCGACTACCGGCCGGGCGAGGAGGCCGTCTGGGCCGTTCACGCCCCCGACCTACACCTCACCGCCCAGGTTGTGGGAGAGGGGACCCTCTTCCCTGCCGGGGTGCAGACGGTGGGCTGGAACCAGTCCATCACCTACACCGCCCAGCCCGCCGACGGGTGGGCGCTGCAATCGGTCACTGCCGACGGCGAGCCGGTGCCCTTCGAGGGGAACCACTTCTCCCTCTCCCAGTTGCGCGCCGACACCCAGCTGGTGATCACCTTTGCCAAGCAGCCCCTGGACTTAAAGGACACCGGCACCGAAGTGCAGCTTCACTGCCCACCCGCGGCCATCCCCGAAGGGGTCTCCCCCTCGGCGGTGACCCTGCAGGCCGAACGGCTGCAAGAAGAGGCGGAGGACTGGCCGCTGGTGCAGAGCGCCCTCGACGAGGTGGCCGACCGATACACCGCCTTTAACATCTCCCTCCTCTGCGACGGCAGCAAGATCCAGCCGTCGGGCAAGGTGTCGGTGCGCATCCCCATCCCCGACGGGTACGACGCCGACCGCCTGGCAGTCTACCGGGTCGAACCCACCGGCGCGCGGGTCCCCTACCCCGTTGAGGTCAAAGACGGGTTTGCCTGTTTTGAGACCGACCACTTCAGCTACTACGTGTTGGCCCAAAAGGCGGAGGAGACCCCTCCCGCCGAGGGCGCCCTCCTCTTTGAACAGCCCACCAACGGGCGGCTCACCGCCGCCGCTGACGGCCAGCCGGTGGAGAGCGGTGTCTCCCTCCCCGAGGGGACGGCGGTGCTTTTCACCGCTCTGCCCGCCGCCGGCTACCAGTTGGAGAGCTGGAAGCTTGACGGACAGACCCTGGCGGGGGAAGACGGTCTGCAACTGCGGGTGACGGTGGGCAGGGAAGGGGCCCGGGTGGCGGTGACCTTTCAGGCGCGCGAACAGCAGCCGACGCCTGCCCCCACTCCTCCCACCCCCTCTGCCGGCGGCGGGAGCCCCTATACCGGGGACAGCACGCCCCTGCCCCTCCTCACCGCCCTTCTGCTGGCGGGCGGCGCGGCGGCGATCCTGCGCCGTCGCCGGTAAAGCCGGTGTTTTGCCAGTGAAGATCGGCGGCGGGTGACACACAAAAAAGCCCCTCTCCCCACAGCGGGTCGGAGAGGGGCTTTTTTCTTTGCCCTGTCATTTTTGGAGGATGTAGAAGATGTACTGCTCCACCTCCGCCAACTGGCGGCGGGAACAACTTCGGATGAGGGAGGCCACCTCCTCCGCCCGGCCGGGGTAAGAAAAGGCCAGAGAATCGCCCAACAGCAGGTCTGGCGGCACCTGCAGGCAGTTGCTGATTTTGACAAAGGTCTGAAGTGTGGGGATGGAGTGGGCGCACTCGATATTGCTGATGTGTTTCTGAGTCAACTCCACCAGGTTGGCCAGCTCCTCCTGGGTCAGCCCCCGCCGCTTTCTGAAATAGCGGATGCGCCTGCCGAGGCCGGCGTAATCTACCTTCTCCACCTTATCACTCCTTCTTTAACAGGGTATCGAAATGGCGGCAAGTTGTTAACCCAATTGGAAAAGAGATACTCTTTACAATTACTAAAACTTGTGATTTAATAGTGGTATATACTTTTTAGAGTGGATAAAATCGCATTTTATTACAGGGCAATTGTTCCTGTACTGGAAAAAACATCTTGAAGGAGGCGTTGGCAAATGGCGTCGATGGGGCTTTTGGACACCGCTGCGGAGTTTTGCGGCACCTACCTGTCTGAACTGCGGCGAGGTGCCACCAGGCAACAGGTCATTCCCTACCTGCTGCAGATCCCGGACGACCGCTATCCCCTCGACGAGTGGAACGACGCCCTCGCCTACCTGCTGGGAACGGCCGAGTCCTGCTCCAGCGTGGCAGCCGCCAAAGACCTGTTGGCGGCCTCCCTCCGCCAGCCCCTCTGCTGAATCTGCTTCAAAGCGTCCCTGCCGCCCGCAGGGGCGTCTTTTTGTACCGGCAAAAACACGCTCCTCGGAAAGGGGAGCTTCCCTTCGCCGCGTAGTCCTCACGGCGCGCGGAGGAAGGCTCGCCCGCCCCGATCGACGGTCTATGGCCCAACATTCCCTTTTTGAGGAGGTAGAAAGCCGTGCTCATCGCCCCGCAGACGATTTTTCTAAAAGACGGCCGGGAGTGCCAGCTGCGCTCCCCCCAGGCGGAGGACGCCGCGGCCGTGCTGGCCCACCTCCGCCAGACGTCGGCGGAGACCGGGTTCATGGCCCGCTACCCCGACGAGATCACCCAGACCATCGCGGAGGAGGCCGCCCTCCTGCGCCGGCAGGGGGAGGACCCCCTCGCCCTGATGGCGGCCGCTTTTGTGGAGGGCGAACTGGCCGCCAACGCCGGCCTCGCCCCCGTCGCCCGGCTGGACAAGTACCGCCACCGGGCGGAATTCGGCATTTCGGTCAAGGAGGCGTTTTGGGGGCAGGGCATCGGCTCTGCCCTGCTGCCGGTCGTCATCGCAGCCGCCCGCGCCGCCGGCTACCTGCAGATCGAGCTGGAGGTGGTGGCCGAAAACCGGCGGGCTAGCGCCCTGTACGAGCGCTTTGGCTTTGAGGACTACGGCCTGAGGGAGCGGTCCTTTCGCTTTCGCGACGGCAGCTTCTGCGCCGAAAAACTGATGATTTTGCAGCTGTGAGCGGCAGATCACACGAAAAAAGAGAGGTGGCCGACGCCGCCTCTCTTTTTTTGCCGCCGCTTCAGGGCAGGACGATCTCGGCGGCGCCCGGAAGGCCCGCCTCGATGAACCGCTGCCGGGCCCGTTCGAGGATCAAGCGATAACTGTCTGTCAGCTTCTGGACGAACACCGCCTCGTCCCCCGCCTGCAGGGCGTCCGCCGCCTCGACACAGGTGTGAAAGGCAGCCCGTATATTGCGCTGCGCCCGCCGCCCCTGCAGGTAGAACAGAAAGGCGCCCCGCTGGAGCAGCCGGTTGGTCTGCTCCACAATCTGCCGCAGGGAGGCCAGGGGAACGGCTTCGATGACCGCGGCGATCAGGGGGGCCAGGGGGCTCTTCCCTCCCCCTTTGGCCGCCTCTGTCACCCGCTGGGCCACCTCCCTCTCCACGTGGGGAAAGGCCAGGTGGGCCACCCGGGGCAGCACCAGCACCATGAACTGCATCCCCTGCAGGTAGAGGAGGGCGTCCCGCCGGTTGCCCGCCTGGCAGATGCTCTCCTCGCTCAACTGCATCCGCCCCAGGGTGACCTGGGTGCCCCGGCCGTTGTACACCTCCACCAGCCCCAGCTGGCGCAGCATCTCCAGCGCCTGGCGGAGGGTGGAGAGGGAGACGCCATAGCGCTGCGCCAAGACGGCGGCCGAGGGCAGAAAGCCGCCGTCGGGATAGATCCCGGCGCGGATGCCGTCCAGCAGGTCCCGCCCGATCTCGGTGTAGGTGTAGACCCGTCCCTTCTCCGCATCCCAGCGAAAGGCGCTGGCTGGGTCCTCCTCCACCTGGGGGTAGTCGGCCGCCAGGTCCTGCAAGTACTGCCCCACCTGCACCCCGACGTTTTGGTACATCTGGGCAAAGCACTGCTCCACCCGCTCCGGCGGCCCCTCCGCCAGGGCGGCAAGGGCTGTGGAAAACCCGGCTGGGTCGTGGCGAATGGCCTCTAAATAGGGGTTTTGGTACCCCTCAAAGACCGGCACCTGGGTGTACAGCTCCATGCTGGAATAGAGCTCCCCCAAAAGGGGGCTGCCGCAGTGGGCGAGCAGCCGGTGCAGCGCCGCAGAGGAGGCCCGCCAGTTCTCCTTGGGGGAGTCGGCGCCCGCCTTTTGATAGCCCCGCTGCAGCTGCCGCAACACCCGCTCGCCGCAGCAGCGCGCCCCAAAGGAAAAGATGGGCGGGGCCAGGACGGCCAGCGTCTGGTACATCTCCATCACCGAGGAGCGCCGCGCCAACAGGGCGCAGATGGCCCGCTGGTTTTCCCGGCTGACATCCTCTCTGTAAATCACCACCGCGCAGCGGCGCTCCTCGGTCTTGATATAGCCCTCTTCGCGCAGGGCGGCCAACACGTCCCGCACCGTGCGGATGCCCACGCGGTAGCGCTCGCAGAGCTTTTTGGCCGACGGCAGCGATTCCCCACAGCGGATGCGGCCGGTCTCGATCTCCCCCACAAGCGCCCCGTGCAGGTAGGCGAACAGCGTCGTTTTCCCGTTCACAGCCTCTTCCTCCCCTCCCGGTATTTCCCTTTTAGTATAGCACAAAAAAAGTCCCAGCTATATGGATACGTATACAAATATGTTCTTGTTTTATACCCCCCTCTTTGCTAGAATGGTAGAAACGGTTCTATCATTCTGTGTACGTACACATAAAGGCTTTTGCTTTTATCGCCTAACGAAGCCATCTTCCGTTCTGCAGCCGAGAGGAGGAGCGCTGTGCAGGGACAGAAAAAACAACGCGCGCAGGGGGTGCGCCGGTGGGCGCTGATCGCGGCGGCCGCCCTCTTGGCAGGGGTGGGGACAATTGCCGTCTGGAACGCGGTGGCACTGCGGCAGGCCGTCGACCGCCGCACCCAGCAGTACCTGGCGGATGTCTCCAACCAGTCCGCTCAACTCATCCGCTCGCGCATCGACGCCATCATGGGCCAGCTCGTCCTCACCGCCGAGGACTTGGTGGCGGGCGTCCTCTCCCCCGAGGGGCTGCCCGCCCGCGCCTCGCTTGCAAAATTTGACCAATTGGCGGTGGTCGGCCCCGCGGGCGACTCCCCTTTCGCCGAAGCTCACGCCGTCGACCTGGGCGAACTGCCCGCCTTTCAGTCGGCGCTAAACGGCGCGCGCACCTTCTGTCCCCTCCCGGAAAAGGACGGCTTTCTCTACCTGGTCCCCCTCACCCGCGGCGGGCAGGTCACAGGGGTGTTGGCCGGCGTCAAATCGGACGCAAAGATGCGTCTCCTCGTCGACAACGACTGCTTTGACGGGCAGGGGAGTACCTGCGTCCTCGACAGCGATGGGACCGTCCTTGTCTCCCCCGTCCAGCGGCCCTTTTCCGCCTCCATCGGCGCCACCCACTACTCCGAGACAGAGGGGTGGGTGCAGGAGATGCAGGAGGACCTGCAGCAGGGCCGGGCGGGCAACGCCCTCCTCTCCACCGCCGACGGGGAGGAGATTTGGCTGGACTACCGGCCCATCGGCGATTACGAGCTGTATGTGGCCACCCTCATCCCCCGCGACCTCATCGCCGCGGAGGTGGACCTCCACGCCCAGCAGGCCATCGGCTTTGCCGTGGGCGCAGCCGCCCTGCTGGCGCTGTTGAGCGCGGTCGGGATCATCTACCAGGGCCGGGCGCGCGCCCAGATGAGGCGGATCGCCTTTTCCGACCCGGTCACCGGGGGGTACAACAACGCCCGCTTCCTCTGGGAGGGGGAGCGGCTCGTCCGCCAGCGCCCGGCGGAGGGCTGGGCGGTGATCGCCCTGAACTTAAAGGACTTTCGCCTGGTCAACGAGGTCAAGGGCGAGGAGAGCGGCGACGACCTCCTCCGCCAGGTGCACCGCGCCCTTTTGCAGCAGCTGGGCGAGGGCGAGTTGGCGGCCCGCGGCGAAGGGGACACCTTCTACCTGTTGACGCGCGGCCCCCAGGAGCAGCTGGCTGCCAGGATGGAGGGCTTCTCCGCCCGGCTGGGGGCCATCGACACCGCCGTGGGCCGCCTGCGGGTGAGCCAGGGCGGCTGTTTTGTCAACCCCTCCGCCCCTGATTTGGGGGCTGCCGAGCGCCGGGCAAATCTGGCCCGCAGGACCGTGGCCGAGGAGTACCCCAGCAGCGCCGCCCTCTTCGACGGCGCCTTTGCCGCCCGCCAGGAGGAGGAGATCGAGCGCCTGAAGGAGCTGGAACAGGCCTTTGCCAGAGAAGAGTTCTGCATCTACCTGCAGCCCAAATACCGGCAGAGGGACGGCCGCGCCGAGGTGGCAGGGGCCGAGGCCCTGGTGCGCTGGGTCCACCCGGGGCGGGGGTTGATCCCCCCGGGCGAATTCATCCCCCTCTGCGAGCGCACCGGGCTGATCCGCCAGCTGGACCTGCTGGTCTTTGAAAAGGTCTGCCTGCTGCTCAAAAAGTGGGCGGAGCAAGGGCTGGCAGAGGTGCCGATATCGGTCAACGTCTCCCGCCAGCACCTGAAGACCGCCCACTTTTTGGACAGCTACCGCGACATCCTGCAGCGCACCGGCGCCGACGCCCGCCGGCTCGAACTGGAGCTGACGGAAAATGTCCTCTTCACCACCCGGGAAATCGGGAAGTCGCGGGAGCTGATCGGGCACATCCACCAGCTGGGGATGCGCTGTTCGCTGGACGACTTCGGGGCGGGCTACTCCTCCCTGGGTCTGCTCAAGGACCTGCCGGTGGACGCCCTCAAGCTGGACCGGCAGTTTTTCGTCGGCAGTCTGGACTCCCCCCGCTCCCAGGCGGTGGTTCGCGCCATCCTCTCTCTGGCCAGAGCGCTGGACATCGAGTCGGTGGCCGAGGGGATCGAGGAAGAGGGGCAGGCGGCCTTTCTCTGGGAGGCGGGCTGCGACCTGATCCAGGGCTACCTCTACGCCCCGCCCCTGCCGACGGCGGCCTTCGAGTCGCTTCTCCCCCCTGCTGACAACTAAAAAAAGAGCCCGCCGGAACGACTTGCTCCGGCGGGCTCTTTTCATTGGCTAAACGGCTTTTATTTAGAAGGTGTTGACCTTTTCGAGCAGGTCGCGCTTCATCTGCCACAGTCTGGGGGAGAGATCGACGTAGTAGCGGTGGGGGTTTTCAAAGCGCTTGACCTCTTCCCAGAGGTGGTCCACCTGCTCCAGACAGTAGTTTTGCAGCTGCTGCAGGGAGAGGGGGGTGTAGAGGGACTTGCCACCGGCAAAGACCTGTTCCAACACCGGCACCGCGTAGACGTTCTCAAGGGTCTGCTTTTTCCAGGTGGCGTTGGGGTCGAAGATGGTGATGGGCTTCGAGGTGTCCACCTCCTCGCCGTACTCGGTCACATAGTCGGCGATGGCCTGGTGGGTGTCCTTGTCAAAAAAGCGCCAGACCTGCTTGAAGCCGGGGTTGGTGATCTTCTCCACCGTCTCGGAGATCTTGATTTTGGGGATGTAGTGCTCCCCCTCCTGGATGGCGACCAGCTTGTAGACCCCGCCGAACACCGGGTCGGACTTGCTGGTGATGAGGTTCTCCCCCACCCCGAAGGAGTCCACCTTGGCCCCCTGGGTGATCAGGTCGCGGATGATGTACTCGTCCAGCGAGTTGCTGGCCACGATCTTGCAGTCGGTGAGACCGGCCTCGTCGAGCATTTTGCGGGCCTTTTTCGAGAGGTAGGCGATGTCGCCCGAGTCGATGCGGATGCCCGCCGGCCGGTAGCCCCGGGGGATGACCACCTCGTTAAAGACCTTGATGGCGTTGGGGATGCCCGATTTGATGACGTTGTAGGTGTCCACCAGCAGGGTGCAGCTGTCGGGGTAGATCTCGGCGTAGGTCTTGAACGCCTCGTACTCCGAGTCGAACATCTGCACCCAGCTGTGGGCCATGGTGCCGGTGGCGGGGATGTGATAGTCCCGGTCGGCAATGGTGCAGGCGGTGGCGGCGCAGCCGCCGATATAGGCCGCCCGCGCCCCCAAAATGGCGCCGTCGTAGCTCTGGGCGCGGCGGGAGCCAAACTCCATCACCGGCCGCCCGTCGGCGGCCCGCACCACCCGGTTGGCCTTGGTGGCCAGCAGCGACTGGTGGTTGACAGTCAGCAGGACCATGGTCTCCACCAGCTGGGCCTGGATCACCGGGCCCCGCACAATGACCACCGGCTCGCCGGGGAAGACCGGCTCCCCCTCCTTGGCGGCCCAGACGTCGCAGGTGAAGCGAAAGTGCAGCAGGTAGTCGAGGAACGCCTCGCTGAAGATGTGCTTGCCCCGCAGGTAGTCCACATCCTCCTGGGTGAAGCGGAGGTTGTTCATGTACTCCACTAGCTGCTCCAGCCCGGCGAAGATGGCGTAGCCGCCCCCGTCGGGGATCTTGCGGAAGAACATGTCAAAGACGCCGATCTTGTCGTCCATCCCGCTCTCCAGATAGCCGTTGGACATGGTCAGCTCGTAAAAGTCGGTGAGCATGGTCAAATTGCGTTCGTTTTGCAGATCCAGACCCATTTTGCGGTCCTCTCCTTTTTGGGCCGCCCGGCTCATCCGTCCCCGGCGGCGATTCTCAAATTTTTCCACATCTCTCCCCCCGATCGGGGGAGGGGCGTCCGCCCTGTCAGGTTGCACAGAAGTCCTTGCAGGCTCCCCGAAGCGCGGCTGCTTTTCTATTTATTATAGCACAGAGGGCGGGGGTTGTCATCCCGCCCGGTAGCCCTCCACCTTCTGCAAAAAGGCCTCCCAGCCACCGGTGTCCCGCATGATTTGGGGGCAGTTTTTCTCCATAAAGTCGTGGTGCTGCTTGATGTTCTCGATCCCCAGGCCGTAGTAGTCCAGCAGGTAGGCGGTGAGCTTGGCGGCGTTGTCCACCGCCTGGGCGTAGTCGCCGTCGTCGTTGACACAGATCTCCACCCCGATGCCGCACTGGTTCCCCCCGCCGGCGGTCAGCTTGTCGCCGGCGTGCCAGCCCACCTCGTCGTCCGGCAGGTGGTGGTAGATCTGGTGGTCGTCCACCGTGTAGTGCCAGGAGAGGGTGCTCTCCACCGACTTTTTCTGTATGTACTCGCTGTGGCGCTGGGCGTCCGCCCCCTCTGAGTGGTTGGCCGTCTCGTGGATGACCACCCACTTGATCTCCCGCTTGATGCCCGGGCGGCCGGCGTTCCCCTCGGGGATAAATTCCTCGGTCACCGGGATGCCGGCGATGGTCTGGGCCCGGGAGGGCTCCACCGGCTGTCGGTACCGGCAGCGGGAGAGGATGAGCAGCCCCCCCAACAGCACCGCCAGCAGCCCAAAGAGGATGGGGCGCAAAGGGAGGTGCCTGTCCCGCCCGCGCGGGCGAGGGCGAGGGCACGGGCAAGGGCGGGAAACCTTTTTCAGCGGCGGCCTTCGCCGGACGGTGGATGGCGGCAATTTCACACTTCCTCTCACAACTGCTCTCATTTACTAGAGTATACACCATCTCCCGAAAAAATACTTGACGACTTTCTTTCGATCTGCCCGTCCACAGCTGCCTTTTTTTGGGAGACATCTGTCCTTGGCAAAGGGCAAATTTGGCGCTACACTGGTAAAAAAAGAGGGGGGCGGCGCAGGCTTCCCCCACTACTGGAGGAATCGAGCCAATGGACAAGAAAAAAGTCATTTTAGACGTGGATACCGGCAGCGACGACGCCGTCGCCATCATGACCGCCCTGCTCTCCCCCGAGCTGGAGGTGCTGGGCATCTGCACCGTCAACGGCAACCGCTGCATCGAGATGACCACCGAAAACACCCTGCGGGTGGTGGAGTACCTGGGCAGCGACGTGCCGGTCTTCAAGGGCTGCCACCTGCCCCTGGTCAGCTCCCTGACCCCTGGCCGCCGGCCCCACATGCCCTTCACCGGCCAGGAGGACCCGGAGGAGAACGTCCACAGCGACTACCTGGACTACCTGCCCGCCGCCACCATCCAGCCCCAGCGGCAAAACGCCGTCAGCTGGCTGGTGGACACCCTGATGGCCTCGGACGGGGACATCACCCTGATCCCGGTGGGGCCGCTGACCAACATCGCCGCCGCCATCCGCATCCAGCCCGAGATCGTGGAGAAGATCAAAGAGATCGTCATCATGGGCGGCGCCTACGAGTACGGCAACATCACCCCCGCCGCCGAGTTCAACATCTGGATCGACCCCGAAGCCGCCAAGATCGTGCTGGACTGCGGCGCCAAGATCACCCTGGTGCCCCTGGACGCCACCCACCGCGCCTGCATCTCCCTGGGCGAGTGCGACCAGCTCGACGCCATGAACACCCGCGCCTCCAAGGCCACCTCGGAGTTTGCCCGCTACCGCATCAAGGGCTACCGGGTCTTTCAGCCCATGGAGCAGGACGACTGGGGTCCCATCCACGACGCCCTGGCCGTGGCCGCGGTCATCGACCCCACCGTCCTCAAAGACGTGCGCCAGCTCTATGTGGACGTGGACTTCTCCGGCGGCTTTGCCGACGGCATGACCATCTGCGACGTGAATACCCGCGACAAAAAGGCCCGCAAGAACTGTGCGGTCGCCCTGAACGCCGACCGGGAGAAGTTTGTCTCCCTGGTGATGCGCGCTATGGAGCGCTCGCCCAAATAACAACGGCCTCCCATTAAAAATCGCCTCTCCGCACTGTCGGAGGGGCGATTTTTTTACCTAAAATTTTCCTTTTATTGCGGGGCGGTGGAAAAGCCTTCGCGGTTTTCACAAATCGTGAAACTTGTCGAAAAAAGGGGTCTGCACGGCTTCTATCTCCTGTATGATGCTTAAGGAAAGACTATCTACTAGGAGGTAATAAAAATGAGTACATTCGCCTATGTGCGGGTCTCCTCCCGCGACCAAAACGAAGACCGGCAGCTGATCGCCATGCAGGAGTTCGGCGTGCCGAAGACCCACATCTACACCGACAAGCAAAGCGGCAAGGACTTTGACCGCCCCAGCTACCAGCGGTTGATGCGCCGGCTCAAACCCGGCGATCTCTTGGTGATCAAGTCCATCGACCGTCTGGGGCGCAACTACGACGAGATCATCCAGCAGTGGCGGGAGATCACCAAGCGCAAACAGGTGGACATCGCCGTGCTGGACATGCCCCTGCTCAACACCCGACAGGGCGACCGGGACCTGACCGGCGTCTTCATCTCCGATTTGGTGTTGCAGATCCTCTCCTACGTGGCCCAGACCGAGCGGGAGAACATCCGCCAGCGGCAGCGGGAGGGGATCGACGCGGCCAAGCGCAAGGGGGTCGCCTTTGGCCGCCCGCGAAAGCCCATCCCGCCCGAATTTCCCCTGCTCAAGCGGCAGTGGCAGGGCGGCGCCATCAGCTCCCGCGAAGCGGCCAAGCGCCTCGGCGTCTCCCAGGACACCTTTCTGCGCTGGACCCGGGAACACTGAAGAGATGCGGCCCGTTGGAAATTTTTATAAAAAGAAATGGTAGACTTTACCTTTCGCGCCGCAACTGGCCAAACCCGCTTCTCACGCGGAAAAAGGTTCCTGAAACAGAGCCTAAAAAATGTCAACTTTTACAGGAAAACAGGCCTTTTGAAGCGCCTTTTACACATTTCCCATTATACTGGCAGCGAAAGAAATTATCTGCTATATCGAGCAGCAGAGGGAGGGGACGACTTTGCCGAAAGACCTGTTGGAAGAGCTGGCGGACAGCCTTCACTGCACCTATCTGTCCGACCTGCGCCGGGCGGACCTGCGGACATTTTTGCCGGAGGCCGTCGCGCGGGTGCCCGCCCACACCCACTCCCTGCAGGAGTGGAACGACGCCGCTGCCTACCTTTTGGGGGAGGATGTGGAGCCCTTTGACGACCCCGAGCAGGCCAAGGCCTTTCTGCAACAGCACCCCGCTCCCCCGCCCAAGGCGCAGCGCTAAATGGCCCGTGTAAAAGTTCCCGGACGAAGGGGTCGTCCGGGGCTTTTTTAGTCCCCGCAACCGGGCGCACGCCCAGCTGTTGCCCGTTCCCCCTCTCCCCGCGCAGGCCCTGCCCACGCCACGGGGCGGCCCAGCCCCGGCCGCGCACCTGCGTCCAGGGGGATGCGCCCGCCCCCGCTCACGCAAACAGGTTGCACCCATCCCTTCTCGTCGCGCCGGCAGCGCGGGGAGGAGGCGATTGCAAGCGGGCATCTTCAAGAGAAGCACCTTGTTTTCTGTCGCCAGATGCGGTAAAATAAATGGGTATTTTTATCTCCGGCACCAAAGCGCACAAAGGGGGCGAGGGGGCGTACCTCCCCGGCCTTTTTGGCGCCAATTTTTTAGAAAGGGGGCAGTGATATGGCCTCTCTGCTGGTCAAGGCCTTTGTGCGAGACTGCGAACAGGTGGGGGACACCCGGGTCCGGGCCCGCTATGGCACCCTCTCCGGCGCGGTGGGCATCGCTGCCAATGTCCTGCTCTTCGCCGCCAAGTTGGTGGTGGGCACCCTGGCGGGAAGCGTCTCCATCGTGGCGGACGCGGTGAACAACCTCTCCGACGCGGGCAGTTCCATCATCAGCCTGCTGGGCTTTAAGATCTCCGAAAAACCGGCGGACCGGGACCACCCCTTCGGCCACGGCCGCACCGAGTATGTGGCCGGGCTCATCATCGCCTTTTTGATCTTGCTGCTGGGCTTTGAACTGGGGCGCACCTCGCTGGACAAAGTCCTCCACCCCGCCCCGGTGGAGACTTCGGCGGTGACGCTGGCGGTGCTGGCCGGCTCCATCGCCTGCAAGGTGTGGCTGTGGTCCTTCAACCGGCGCATCGGCAGGGCCATCTCCTCCACCACCATCCTCGCCACCGCACAGGACAGCCTCAACGACGTGGTCGCCACCTCGGCGGTGTTGACGGCGGCGGTGGTCTCCCTGCTGACCCCCCTGAACCTGGACGGGTACATGGGGCTGGCGGTGGCGGCCTTCATCCTCTTTTCCGGGTACGGGGTGGCCAAGGACACCCTGGGCCCCCTGCTGGGGCAGGCCCCCGACAGCGCCCTGGTGAGCGAGATCTCCCGCAAGGTCCTCTCCCACCCGCAGGTGCTGGGCATCCACGACCTGATGGTGCACAACTACGGCCCAGGGCGGACTTTCGCCTCCCTCCACGCCGAGGTGGACAGCTCCGCCGACATCCTGCAGAGCCACGACCTCATCGACAACATCGAAAAAGACCTGGCCCAGGAGATGGGGATCCAGATGGTCATCCACATGGACCCCATCGTCACCAACAACGACACCGTCAACGCCCTGCGGCAGACGGTGCTGGAGTGCGTGCAGCGCGTCCGCCCTGACTTGAGCATCCACGACTTTCGCGCGGTGCTGGGCGAGACCCACAGCAACCTGATCTTCGACGTGATGGTGCCGGTGGACTGCCCGGTGAAAAACCACGACCTCTGCACCCAGATCGAGGCGCAGCTGCGGGAAGTCGACCCCCGCTACAACGCCGTCATCACGGTGGACCGGGGGTACCAGGTGGACTACGGCGAGCGCCGCGAGTAAACGCCCCTAAAACAGCCCTCTGGCCGAAAAAAAGCACCCGGCGGGATATTTCCCTGCCGGGTGCTTTTGATTCGCTGTGCCCCCATTTTGAGGGGGAGTAGAGGGCGCAGCCGATCAGGCGTCGAAGAAGCCGAGGATCGCCATCCCCACCCCCGCCATGGCGATGAGGGCGTAGTGTTTGGCCGTGAGCTTTTCCTTGAGGAAGATCCGGCTCCAGACCACGCTGAGCAGGCAGTAGCTGCTGATGACCGGCGCGGCGATGATGGGGTTGGCGCCGATGGCGAAGACGTAGAAGTACTGCCCCACCGTCTCGCAGAGGGCGGCGGCCATCTTGGGCTTTTCATCCCAGACCACCAGCTTCTGCTTTTTGATGAGCACCACGTAGATGAAGGCGCAGACTGCCAGGAAGAGGAAGGTGAACTCGTAGGCCATGTTGGCCTGCTCCTCGGCGATCACGGTGTCCAGCAGCAGAGCGTCGGCAAAGGTGCCCAGGCCGTCGATGACGCAGTAGAGGATGGGGAAGAGGACGGCGATGATGCTGCGGGTGTACTTCTTGTCCGGCGAGAGGGCCGCCTCCCGCCGCAACTGGTCGTCCCGCCGCTTTTCGAGCAGGCTCAAGAGGAAGACCGCCAGGCAGATGAGAAAGACGGCGAAGAACTGGATGCCGTTCATGGTCTGCTTTAAGAAGACAAAGCAGAGGAGGGCCGCCACCGCCCCAGAGGAGTTGCAGATGGGGCTGGAGATGGACAGCTCGATGTAGCGCAGCCCCACATAGCCAAAGATCATGGCCAGAATGTAGAGGAAGCTGGCGGGCAGGTAGGTGATGATGTCCCGCGGCGAAAAGGGGGTGCCGGTGAACAGCAGGTAGAGGGCGTGGACGCCCATCACCAGCCCCACGGCCATCACCATCTTCCAGTGGCTGTACTTGTCAGAGGGCTTGGAGCCCATTTTGCTAAAGAGGTCGGAGCCGCTCCACCCGAGCAGCGCCAACATAGAAAACCAAAACCAGGTCATTGTAAACCATCATCCTTTTGCACAATTTGCCGCCGATGGAAACGGCCGGTCGCTGCGAAAGGGGCGGTCGCTCACCGCAGCGCGGCGGCTCCCTGCGGGGGCGGCCTGCGGGGAAAGCGGTGGGCAATGCTGTCCCAGCAGCCCACGTGGGGGCAAAACGAAATGGGTTTCACAGTGCATTGTCCTTTCTGCGCGGCCCGCAGGCCCGCCTGGTCTTTTGCAATCACGCAAAGCGGTTTATTGTATCACGGCAGGGCGCGCCCCGTCAAGGCGGGGGCATAAAAATGCCGCCAGAGGCCCATACTTTCCCTATATAAAAAGGAGGCGTTTTGCAGATGTCTGAAATCAAGAGAAACACCGACCCCCTCGCCGAACTGCCGGAGGGACTGGGAATGGCCCTGGCCCGCAACTTCCCCGCCATGGAGCGCTTTGGCTCCCTGCCGGAGGCGGCCAAGCGCCAAATCGTCGAGCACACCCACCAAATTGGCTCCAAGCAGGAGATGGCCGCCTTTGTCCAGCAGATCGCCGAGGGAAAAACCAGCTTTTAAGGGCCCTTGCAAAAACCGTCCAAACCGTGTACCATAGGGGTGTGGCAGAGATTGCCAACACAAAATTTGGGAGGTCTTTCTATGCGTGAAATCGTCTCTTTCCTGCAAGATGCCGGCGCTTTCTTCCTGGCCACCGACGACGGCGGCCAGCCCCGGGTGCGGCCCTTCGGCTCGGTGATGGAGTTTGAGGGAAAGCTGTTTTTCTGCACCGAGAACACCAAAGCCGTGTACCGCCAGCTGGCGGCCAATCCCAAATGCGAGATCTGCGCCCTCAAGGGGGAGGAGTGGCTGCGCCTGTGCGGAAAGGCCGTCTTTGTAGACGACAAGGCCGCCAAAGAGGCCATGTTTGTCGCCGACCCCGCCCTGGACGCCATCTACGGCACCCCCGAAAACCCCGAGTACGTGGTCTTTTACCTGGACGGGCTGACCGCCCTGCTCTACCCCGAGGAGGGGGAGCCCACCAAACTGCTGTAAATTTTTGCAGATAAAAAGCAGAGCCGCCCCCAGCGGGCGCCTCTGCTTTTTTTGTTTTTATGCCTTACAGCTGCTCCAGCAGCCGCATCTTGATGGCCACCACCCCGGCCGCCTCTTCCTGGGCGGGGGTGTAGTACTGGTAGATGCCCGCCATCTTCCTTTCCAAGCTGTCCGCCGGGCCGCAGCGGCCGTATTCCAGGTCGGAAAAGAGGGCGCGAAAGGTGGGGTAGCGCAGCAGCCCCTCCACCCGCACCACCAGCCGGCGGCTGCGGTCGGCAAAGTCGGTGAATACGATCTCGTCCCCCAGCTGCAGATCCCAGGTCTCCCGGTCGTACAGCCGCAGCTCAAACTCCTTTGAGCCGTTTAAAATATTCCCAAACGCCTTGGGGTTGATGTCCAGTTGGCGGCGCATCGCGCGTCCCCCTCTTCTCTTTTTTTCAAAGCATACCACAACCGGCAGGCTTTGAAAAGGGGTCACTGCACCAGCCAGACCCGGCGGTGCTGCACCCCGAACGAGAGGGCGTCGCTGTGCCGGCCCACCGCCAGGTCGATGGTCTGGCCGCGGATGGCGCTGCCGGTGTCCTGCGCCTTGCGAAAGCCGATCCCCTCAATGTAGAGGGTGGAGCCCAGGGGGATGACTTCGGGGTCCACCGCCACCGTCACCCCCGCGCAGACCGGGTCGCCGCTGCGGGTGGTGTCCGAGCCGCCGCAGATGTGCGCGTAGCGCTCGGTACAGTAGGCGCAGAGGGTGAATTCCCCCAGTTCCTCCGCCGCAAAGGGGGTGGCGGGGCCCCCCTCCTCCATCGCGGGAAGATGGGCGGAGACGGCCGCACAGGGGCGGGCGGTCAGCGCGCCCCCCGCCCCGCTGCCACCGGTGAGGAGGAAGGGGGAGAAGGCGCAGAACAGCAGGGCCACAAACCGGCGTTTCACAATACACCCACCCCTTTTTCAAATTTTAGCACTCTATTATTTTGATTGCTAATCATTTTAAAATTATTCATATTTCATCCCTTGATTTGTCACAAATGCGCAGTATACTGCAGTTGTAAGGAAGAGAAAGAGGGGATTTCCAATGGGACACAATCGAATGTGACCCCGCAAATGGAGTCCGAAAACCCGTTCACAGCAGAGAATGAGAAATGGAGGAATCGACAATGTTTGAACTCATGCCTTTTGGGACCATCCGCAACAACCCGTTCCACGAGCTGGACAAATTGGAAAAGCAGCTGTTTGGCGATTTCGGCAGCGACTTTTCCCAGTTTCGCACCGACATCATCGAAAAGCCGGACAAATACGTTTTGAAAGCCGACCTGCCGGGGTTTGAGAAAAAGGACATCAAGGTGGACCTCAAGGGCGACACCCTGACCATCACCGCCCAGCACGACGAGTCCAAGGAGGACCGCCACGGCAACTACCTGCGGCGGGAGCGCAGAAGCGGCTCCTACACCAGGAGTTTCAGCGTCGCCGGCATCCAGGCCGACGGCATCGACGCCGAGTACAAGAGCGGGGTGCTGACCGTCACCCTGCCCAAAGAGCCCACCATCACTCCCCCGTCCCACCAAATCGAGATCCGCTAGTACACCCGCAAAGGGGCCGCGCCGCAGGGCGCGGCCCCTTTTTTCTCCCCCGTCTAAGTCGCCAAGTCAGCCCTCTCCCCCGCCGGAGCGCGCAAATCCCCCCTGCTCGCCGCCGCAGAGGGGGCAGTTTTGGGGCGGGGCGCAGTCGTAGGCGGGGAAGCCGCAGCGCTGGCAGCGCCAGCCGCGCGCCTCCCGCGCCCGCAGGAGGGTCCCCCCCTCGACCTGGGCCGCCAACTGCCCAAAGCGGTCCCCGTGGGTCTTCTCCACCGAGGAGACCGCCAGAAAGAGGGCCACCGCCTGCAAAAAGCCCTCGTCCCGGGCGATTTGGGAGAGGGCGGCGTAGAGCTCCCACTCCCGGTACTCGTCCTCCTGCGCGTCCCGCAGGGAGGCGCCCAGGTCGCCGCTGTGCACCGGGTAGGCGGCGGTGAACTCGATCTGGCTGCCCGCCAACGGGGCCAGCAGCCGGTAAAAGGCGCGGGCGTGGGCCTCCTCCTCTTTTGCCGTCTGGCGGAAGGTCCGGCAGACGGTCAGGCAGCCCTCCCTCTCGGCCCCGTCGGCCGCCAGCAGATAGCGGGTGCGGGCCTGGCACTCGCCGTCAAAGGCGCGCATCAAATGTTCTTTTGTCTTGCTGTCTTGCAGCTTCAAAAAAGAAGCCCCCTCTCGTTTTGCTGCCTTGAGTATGGCAATTTTTTGCAGGGGGTATGCACAAAGAGAAAGGCCGCCGGAATAACCCGGCGGCCGCCGGCGCAGACTAGCAGTACAGCGCCATTTGACAAGGAGGATCGGGAGATGAACGAGTTTACCGCACACCTGAGCGAGGACGGCTACTTTGCCGGCCTGCCCAAACTGATTCAGGAGACCATCAAGCAGACGGGAGTCGAGTTTTCCTCGCAGGAGGAGCTGCGCCAGTACGCAGAGAAGCTGATGGACCGCTAGCGCGTCCACTGCGCGAAAAAGGCGGGGAGGCCCAATGGGCCTCCCCGCCTTTTGTCGCGGTGTGAAAAGCGCTACTTCTCTTCGGTTTTGGGGGCCGCCTTTTTGGCGGCGGGCTTCTTGGCAGCCGGTTTCTTGGCCGGTGCCTTCTTGGCGGCGGGCTTTTTGGCAGCCGTCTTAGAAGCGGTCTTGGAGGTGCGGGTCACCGTCTTTTTGGCCGGGGTCACGTCGGTGATCAGCCAGGCCTGGTTGTCGCCGGCCACGTCGTCCCAGATCTGCAGCTGGGCGCCGTCGCACTTGGCCATGTCGACGATGTCGAGGCACTTGCCGGTCTGCTTGGATTTGATGCGCACCAGGTTCTCGCCGATCTCCTCTAAAAACCAGAGCTGGTTGTCGCCGCCGGCGAACTCCCACTGGTGCAGGCGGGTGCCGTTGTCGGTGCCGCCCATCTCTACGTCCAGGCACTTGCCGGTGCCCTTGTTGAGGATCTTGTAAAAGCGCCCCTCTTTTTTAAACTGCCACTGCTGCTCCTTGGCGGCGCCCGCCTCGGCCAGGTAGATGGCCTCGCGGCCCTCGCCGGCGGCCTCGATCACTTTGGTGCTGTCCTTGGCGGAAATGGTGTAGACCTTGGTGGCGGTCAGTTTCAAGCTTGTCTCTTTTGCAGGCATGGTGTTGGCTCCTTCTCTCCAAATAGTCGTCTCATTTATAAACCGGCGGCAGGGATCGTCGACAAAACAATACTATGTATAAAGGCAAGACTGCCGGTGATATCGTGTATTCAGTATACCATTTTTTGAAAAAAAGGCAAATTTTTCGCTTTGTAAAGCGGTTTTTCCCCCTTTGCGTCCGGTTCCCCGGGCGCAAAGGGGGACGAAGCCCGTCGATAGGGGTTGGCTTTCTCCAACTCTTCCCCAAAAACTCTGTACCTCTCCCCCCACAATTGGACAGATGCACAGTTTTTCCCAAAATCTCTCTGTCGCCTTGACCTGGCGCTAAAAAGGAATACGATAGAAGAGTTATTAAAAAACCGGTTCCCCCGGAACCGTCAAGAAAGGATGATCGCCGTGACCCGCGACATGACCCAGGGCAGCCCCATCCGCCTGCTGCTCACCTTCTCTTTTCCCCTCCTCATCGGAAACTTGTTTCAACAGTTTTACAACATGGCCGACACCATCATCGTGGGGCGCACCCTGGGGGTGAACGCGCTGGCCGCGGTGGGGGCCACCGGCTCCATCATGTTCTTGGTGCTGGGGTTTGCCCAGGGCCTGGCCGGGGGGCTGGCGGTCATCACCGCCCAGCGCTTCGGCGCGCAGGACGCCGCGGGGGTCCGCCGCTCCTTCACCACCTCCATCCTCCTCAGCGCCGGGTTCACCCTGCTGCTCACCGCCGTCAGCCTGCTGGCCGCCCGCCCCCTGCTGGAGGGGATGAACACCCCCGCCGACATCATCGACGACGCCTACCGCTACCTGTCGGTGATCTTCGCTGGCATCTTCGCCTCCCTCTTTTTCAACCTCCTCTCCAGCGTCATCCGGGCCCTGGGGGACAGCCGCACCCCGCTGTTCTTCCTCATCATCGCCTCGGTCTGCAACGTGGTGCTGGACATCGTCTTCATCGTCAACTTCGGCATGGGGGTGTCCGGGGCCGCCTGGGCCACCGTCATCGCCCAGGTCCTCTCCGGGCTGCTCTGCCTGCTCTACATCTTTCGGCGCTTTGCCATCCTGCGGCTGCACCGGGAGGACTGGGCCTGGCGCGGCCGCTTTGCCTGGGAGCACCTGCGCATCGCCACCCCCATGGCCTTTCAGTTTTGCATCATCGCCGTGGGCAGCATCGTGGTGCAGGGGGTGCTCAACGGATTTGGCTCCACTACAGTGGCGGCCTTTACCGCCGCCTCGAAGATCGACCAGCTGGCCACCCAGCCCCTGGCCTCCATCGGGGTGGCCATCGCCACCTTTTCCGCCCAGAACTACGGCGCCGGAAAGTACCGCCGCATCCGGGATGGGGTGCGCAAGTCCACCCTTCTCTCCCTGGCGTTCTCCCTGGCCGGGGCGGGGCTGGTCATCGGCCTGGGGCACCCGCTGGTGCGGCTGTTTGTGGGGGAGGCCGACCCCACCGTCTTCACCCAGGCCCAGACCTATCTCAACTTGGTCTCCGTCTTCTACTTTTTGCTGGGCTGCGTCTTTGTCTACCGCAACACCATCCAGGGGATGGGGCGGGCCATGGTCCCCATGGTGGCCGGCGTTTTTGAGCTGGTGATGCGGGTGGCCGCCGCCCTGGTGCTGGCCCGGTTCATCGGCTACGCCGGCGTCTGCCTGGCCTCCCCCCTGGCCTGGCTGGGCTCCTGCGCCCTGATCATCCCCACCTATCTGGCCACCCTGCGCCGCCTCCTCCCCCAGGAGGAGCCCTCCCCCGACGAGGGGATGGCCGGCGAGAAATGAGAAAAAGGACTGGACCCATGCGGGTCCAGCCCTTTTTTACAGCCCCTTGGCAAAGGTGTAGGTCCTCTCCCCCGACAGACGGGGCAAGAACTGGTAGCCGTCCTCGCAGAAATCCCGGACGGCGCGCGGGTCTGTCACCCGGTGCTTGACCAGGTAGCGCGCCATCCGCCCCCGGGCCATCTTCGCCTCGGTGGGGAGGCACTTGAGCGCCCGCCCCCGGCGCACCAAAAACCGGCAGGTGATCCACTCCTCCCCGCCGCCCAGGTGGGG
The DNA here is from genome assembly GCF_052065655.1 of Bittarella sp. HCP28S3_D9. Lineage (NCBI taxonomy): Bacteria > Bacillati > Bacillota > Clostridia > Eubacteriales > Oscillospiraceae > Bittarella (ex Durand et al. 2017) > Bittarella sp. HCP28S3_D9. The sequence continues at coordinate 96,365 of NZ_JBQHTP010000005.1, forward strand.
GGCAATAGCGCGGGCGTACTCCCCCGATGCCAGGTTGAGCACCGGCTCGCCCCCCTCAAAGAGGGCCTTTGCCAGCCGGTCGCCCCAGTGGGCGTAGAGGTCGCGGCTCTCCCCCACCGCCAGCTTGCAGCCCATCTCTAGCCGGTAGGGGGACACCCCGTCACAGGGGGCCAGCAGGCCGTAGAGGCCGCTGCCGATGCGCAGGCAGGCGTCGGCAAAGGCCAGCTCCTCGCCCGTAAAGTCCTCGGGGGCCAGGTACTTGTACTGCAGCCCCACATAGGCGTAGAGGGCGGGGGCCAGGGGCCGCTCCACCCCAAACTCCTGGTAGAGGGAAAAGGCCTGCAGCCCCAGCTTGGGGCTGATCTTCATCAAACTCTCCAGCTGCCAGGGGGCCAACTCCCGCAGCTGCCCCGCCAGCTGCGCAGCGTCGGCGGCAAAGCGGGGGGCGCGCAGGACCGCGTCGGGGCGGGTGTAGGGGCGCATCTGCTTGGCGGGGGACAAAAAAGCCCGCATCGCTCTCCCCTCCTCTCTCCCAATTTTCTTCTAGTGTACCACAGGTCGGCGGCGCGTGCCAGTCAACAGCTGGGCTTCAGCGGCTGTCCAGCCCGAGGGCCAGCACCGCCTGGGGCAGGAGGTCGGGGAGGCGGCAGAGGCACTCCCCCACCTGTCAGTAGCGCGCCGCCTGTGCCCGGGCCGCCTGCCCTCCGGCGGGGGTCAGGCACGGCCACCCCTCCCGCTGGGTCACCAGATCGTCTGCCGTCAGGGCCGGCAGCATCCGTTCGACGCTGGCCCGAGTAACCCCCAGCCGCCGCGCCCGGTCGGCCGAGCGCAGCCGCCCGCCCTCTTTTTAAAAATGAGTGGGTAGCGCAGCCTTGCCGCCGTCAGCTGCGCCCCGCACAGCCCCTTTGCCCGGGTCTTTGCGGCCACCCTCTCTCCCCTTTGCAGCGCGCCGCGCCCAACGGTTAGCATTGTGTAACTTTGTTTTTAGTTTACCCTTCCCGACAGCGGTTGTCAACCGTCTTTTTTCCCGCAGCCGCCCCAAGGCAGAGGGCGCTTTCCTGCCCCAAATGCCCAAAATTTCGCCCGGGCACACCCCTATCTTCGTGGCAATTGGCCCTTGTTCCCACCCCCTGACGGCCGTATAATGGGAGGGCCAAACGGGGGCGCAGAGACAGGCGCCCCCATACACTGTGTACATCGGGAGGTGAGAGGATGCGCGTTCGAAGGTGGAGGGACAAATCGGCCGGACCCGACTGCCCTCCGGGGTGGATCGCCCTGTGCGCCGCTGCGCGGCCTCTCCCCTCTCGCTTTCGGTAGGGGGCGCGCAGTCCGTCGCCCAGGCGGCGAAAAAAAGAGACAGTTTCGTCCGGTCCTGTTCATCCAGCTCTGCATTTTTGGCAACACTGGAATGGAGAGGATGATGCAAGATGTTTCTGCAAAGACACAGCGGCGCCGGTTCCAACCGCGCCATTCAAAAACGCCGGGCCAGCGAGGAGCTGCTGCGCCCCTACGCCCGCTGCACCGGGGAGGAGGCCCTGCAATTGCAGGGCAGCGGCCCCCGCGGCCTCTCGGCCGCTGCCGCCGCCGAGAGATTGGAGGAGTGCGGCCCCAACCGCATTCGCAGCGAGGCGCGCCACGGCCTTCTCTACCGGCTGGGGCAGGCCTTTGTCAACCCCTTTAACCTGGTTTTACTGCTGGTGGCGGCCATCACCTTTGTCACCGACGTCCTTCTCTCCCAGAGCGGCGACGTCACCACCGTCGTCATCGTGCTGGCCCTGGTGGGGCTGTCGGGCCTGGTCTCCTTTGTGCAGGGCGAGCGCTCGGGCAAGGCCGCGGCCGCCCTGCAGTCGATGATCTCCAACCAAGTCGACGTGGTGCGGGAGGGCGAGACCCGCTCCATCCCCATCGACCAGGTGGTGCCGGGGGACGTGGTCCGCCTCTCGGCGGGGGACATCATCCCCGGGGACGTCCGCTTCCTCGCCGCCAAGGACGCCTTTCTCTCCCAGGCGGCCCTCACCGGGGAATCGGCCCCGGTGGAGAAGTTCGCCCAGCTGCCCGGGGGCGAAGAGGGGGCCCTCACCGATCTGGGGGACCTGGGCTTTATGGGCTCCAACATGATCAGCGGCAGCGCCACCGCCCTGGTGGTGGCCACCGGGAACGACACCTACTTCGGCTCCATGGCCCAGAGCCTGTCGGGCGACCGGGCCAAAAACAGCTTTGAGCGGGGGGTGGACGGGGTCAGCCGGCTGCTCATCCGCTTCATGTTGGCGATGGTGCCGGTCATCTTTCTGGTCAACGGCTTCACCAAGGGGGACTGGGGCGGCGCCCTCCTCTTCGCCGTCACCATCGCCGTGGGTCTCACCCCCGAAATGCTGCCCATGATCATGACCTCCACCCTGGCCAAGGGGGCGGTGGCCATGTCCAAACACCAGACCATCGTCAAGACCCTCAGCTCGATCCAGACCTTCGGCGAGATGGATGTGCTCTGCACCGACAAGACCGGCACCCTCACCGAGGACCGGATCGTGCTGGAAAAGTACATGGACGTGCGGGGCGGGGACGACCTGCGCATCCTCCGCCACGCCTACCTCAACAGCGCCTTTCAGACCGGGCTCAAAAACCTCATCGACCTGGCCATCATCGGCCGCGCCGGGGAAAACGGCCTCCCCCCGCTGCTGGAGGGCTACACCCGGGTGGACGAGATTCCCTTTGACTTCAGCCGCCGGCGGATGAGCGTGGTGCTGTCCGACGGCAGCGGCAAGCGGCAGCTCATCACCAAGGGGGCGGTGGAGGAGGTGCTCTCGATTTGCGCCTTCGCCGAGCTGGACGGGGCCATTTTGCCCCTGACCCCCGACGTGCGGCAGGCGGCCCTCGCCCTCTGCGCCGCCCACAGCGCCGAGGGGCTGCGGATGATCGCCGTCGCCCAGAAAAACGAGCTCCCGGCGGCCGAAAACTTCTCGGTGGCCGACGAGCGGGAGATGGTGCTGCTGGGCTTCATCGGCTTTCTCGACCCGCCCAAGGAGAGCAGCGGGGCCGCTGTCGCCGCCCTGCGCCAACACGGGGTGCGCACGGTGGTCCTCACCGGGGACAGCGAGGGGGTGGCCGTCAAGGTCTGCGGCAAGGTGGGCATCGACACCGGTCACCGGCTCACCGGCGCCCAGGTGGAGGAGATGGACGACAGCGCCCTGGGCGAGGCCGTGCAGCGCTGCCAGCTCTTCTCCAAGCTCTCCCCCCTGCAGAAGAGCCGGGTGGTGGAGGCCTTTCAGCGCGCCGGGCACACGGTGGGCTACATGGGCGACGGCATCAACGACGCCCCGGCCATGCGCCAGGCGGACGTGGGCATCTCGGTGGACAGCGCCGTGGACATCGCCAAGGAGACCGCCGACATCATCCTGCTGAAAAAGGACCTGATGGTCTTGGAAGAGGGGGTGCTGGAGGGGCGTCGCACCTTCGGCAACATCGTCAAATACATCAAGATGGCCGCCAGCGGCAACTTCGGCAACATGATTTCGGTGATGGTGGCCAGCCTCTTTCTCCCCTTCCTCCCCCTGTTGCCGGTGCACATCCTCATCCAAAACCTCCTCTGCGACTTCGCCCAGCTGGGCATCCCCTTCGACCGGGTGGACGCCGCCTACCTCCGCTCCCCCCGCCGCTGGGAGACCGGCACCATCCAGCGCTTCATGCTGATCATGGGGCCCCTCAGCTCGCTATTCGACATCGCCCTCTACCTGATGCTCTGGTTCTGGCTGGGGGCGAATACAGCGGGTTTGGCCCCCCTCTTTCAGTGCGGCTGCTTTGTCTTCGGCACCCTGTCGCAGATCGCGGTGGTGCACATGATCCGCACCGCCCGCATCCCCTTTGTGCAGAGCAGGGCCGCCCTGCCCCTGGCCCTCTCCACCGGGGTGGTGGGGGCCGTGGCCCTCTTTCTGGGCTTTGGGCCGGCGGCTGCAGCCATCGACCTGCGCCCCCTGCCCCTGGCCTTCCTCCCCTGTCTGGCCCTGCTGCTGGGCGGCTACTGCGTGGCCTCCCAGCTGGTCAAGCGGCTCTATGTCAGGCACTGGGGCGAGTGGCTGTAACCGCCCCCCTCTCCCGCGGCGGGCAAAACGGGCAAAAAAGGCCTGGAAAACCGTTTGGTTTTCCAGGCCTTTTGGCGCTCTTTACAAGAGGGTCCTACGCCCGGTAGACGACCTCGCCGTTTTTGATGGTCATCACACAGTTGAGGGCGGCCTCGATGTTTTCCACCGGGTTCTCGGCAAAGACCGCCAGGTGGGCCTTTTTGCCCGGGGCGATGCTGCCCAAGCTGTCCTCCACCGAGCAGAGCTCGGCGGCGTTGATGGTGCCGGTGCGGATGGCCTCCATGGGGGTCATGCCCGCCTTCACCATCAGCACCATCTCGTAGGCGGTCATGGCGTGGCTGTTGAAGGGGGTGCCCGCATCGGTGCCCAGGGCGATCTTGACCCCGGCCTCGTGGGCGCGGCGGAAGGTGTCCAGGTGGGCCTCCACCGCGTTTTCGGCCTTGCGCACCACGTAGTCGGCAATGCCCGCCTCGGTGCCCTTGACCACGATCCAGTGCACCGCCGCCAGGGTGGGCACGTAGTAGACGCCGTGCTCCTTCATGTAGTCAAAGCACCAGTCGTCCATAAAAAAGCCGTGCTCGATGGAGTCGACCCCCGCCCGCAGGGCGTTTTTGATGCCGGTCATCCCCTGGGCGTGGGTACAGGTCTTGGCCCCCACCTTGTGGGCCTCCTCAATGGCGGCCCGCAGCTCGTCCTCGCCCAGCTGGGGGGACCCCGGCTCCACCCCTTTGGTCATGACGCCGCCGGTGGCCATCACCTTGACCCAGTCGGCCCCCGCCTTGAGCTGCTCTCTGGCGGCCTTGCGGCAGTCGTCGGGACCGTCGGCCTCCCGCCCCATGGACCAGCCGTGCCCGCCGGTCATGCAGATGCACTTGCCCGAGACCTGCATGTCCGGGGCGAGGATCTTGCCGGCCTTGGCCTCGTCGCGGATGTCCACGTCGATGTAGTGGATGCCGCCCACATCTCGGATGAAGGTCACCCCCGACTGGATGTGCATCTTCAGCTGCTCCAGGGAGAACATGGTGACCTGGGCGTCGGTCTCGGTGTAGGTGGGGTTGGCCACCGGCGCCAGGTTCATGTGGGTATGGCAGTTGAAGAGCCCCGGCAGGACGGTGGCGCCCTTGAGGTCGATCACCTCCGCCCCCTCGGGGGCCTGTAGGACACCCACCTCTTTGATGAGCCCGTCCTCCACCAAAATGCTGCTGCCGGTGAGAACCGTTCCGGCCTCCACATCCACGATGTTGCCGCCGGTGATAAAGGTCTGTTTCACTTGCAAGATCCTCCTTTTCTTTCCTTTTTCGATGGGCCTATTATACTCCATTCCCGATGGATTTTAAAGGTGGAAAGCGGTAAAATTTTCACTTTTTCCCAACCGGTGAAAGGCGCTCTCCGCGGGGCCCCCTCCCTGCCGCCGGGAAAAGGGCCCATAAAAGGGGAGTGGAGGGCGGCGCGGGCAATCAAAGCCGCCCGTTGAACGGGGGGATGCGCCGGCCCTAAAAGGACATCATGCGGGTTTCGTTCCGCAAGGGACACCGAAATTTCAGGACCGGACGACCCGCACCGCCATCGGCAAACCGGTCGTCTGGGCGACTATTTTTTGCCATCCATCTCCAAAATCGCCTTGCTCGTTGCGCCTTTCGCGCCCTTCCCTCTCGGGAAGCCTGGTGCAAAGGTCCTCTGGCCCTCCCCGGAAAGGGGCCGCCAAAATTGCAACCAAAAACAGCCCGCCATCCGGGCGGGCTGTCGATGTGGGAAGGCGAACGGGCTGCCCTTTACTCCACCTCCACCGACTGGCGGATGAAGTGGAGGATGCGCAGCTTGGTCTCCCGGAACTCGTCGGTGAGGGGAAAGTCGGCGTCCCGCCTGCCGCTGCAGTGCACCGGCAGCTCCAGCCCGATCTCCCCGGGGGCGCCGGTGAGGATGTAGATGCGGTTGGAGAGGAGGATCGCCTCGTCGATGTCGTGGGTGATGAAGAGGGTGGAGGAGCGAACGGCCTCCATCACCTGCAGGTACCAGCTGTGGATCTGCGACTTGGTGATGGCGTCCAGGGCGCCAAAGGGCTCGTCCAGCAGCATCATCTTGCTGGAAAAGAGGTAGGCGCGCAGGAAGGCGGCCCGCTGCCGCATCCCCCCCGAAAGCTGGTTGGGGTACTGGTCCTCGCACCCCGCCAGGCCGAACTGCGCAAAGTAGGGGCGCACCCGCTCCCGGGCCTCCTTGCGCCCCACCCCCTGCAGCCGCAGGGGGACGCAGACGTTTTGCAGCACCGTCTTGAAGGGGAGCAGCAGGTCCTTTTGCTGCATGTAGCTGACCACCCCGGTGCGGCCGGTGATGTCGGCCCCGTCCAGGGTCACCCGGCCGCTGTCGGCCGGCTCCAGCCCGGAGAGGACGTTGAAGAGGGTGGTCTTGCCGATCCCGCTGACCCCCAGCAGGCAGACGATCTCCCCCTCCTCCACCCGCAGGTCGATGTCGCGGATGATAGTGCGCCCGTCATAGGACTTGGTGATTTTTTCGGCGGTAAAAAAAGACATGGCGTTTCCCCTCACTGGGCGGGCAGGTAGTCGTTGGTAAAGCCCTCGGTGCTGATGTCCCTGTCCACCAGGCCCTTCTCCTCCATCCACTTGAAGAAGTTCCCCCAGCGCGTTGGGTCAAAGGTGCCCCAGTGGGGCTTGTCGCCCTGGTACTGGTCGGCCAGCCACTTCTGGCTCTCGACGGCGATCGCCTCGTCGATCTCGGGGGCGTGCTTGACCAGGATCTTGGCGGCGTCCTCCGGGTTTTCCATGGCGTACTGGTACCCCTTGGCGGTGGCGGCCAAGAAGGCCCGGGCCTGGTCGGGGTGCTCCTGCAAAAAGGCGTTGCTGGAGGCCAGGAGGGGGGTGTACTCGTCAAAGACAGGGTTCAGGTCCTTCATGTTCATGTAGTCAAAGTCCATCCCCTTGACCTTGCAGGCGACCCCGTCCCAGGCGTAAAAGATCCAGGCGGCGTCGATGTCGGTGTTCAGGGCGGTGATCAGGTCGGTGGCGCTGTTGGGGATCATCTTCACCTTGTCGTAGTCCCCCCCGTCGGCGGACATGATGTCGGTGAGGGTGGCCTTTTCAAAGGGGCTGTCCCAGGCGGCGTAGCGCTTGCCCTCCAGGTCTTTGGGGGAGCGGATGCCGGTCTCCTTCAGGGAGATGATGCCGGAGGTGTTGTGGTCGATGATAGAGGCCACGGCGGTCACCGGCAGCGGGCTGTCCGAGGCGAGGGCGGCGGCGATCTGCTCCTGCACGCTGACGGCGAACTGGGCCTTGCCGCCGGCCAGCAGGGAGAGGGCGCCGTCCTCGGGGGGCTGCTGGATGTGCACCTTGAGCCCCGCCTCCTCATAATAGCCCTTTTCCAGGGCCACGTACATGCCGGTGTGGTTGGTGTTGGGCACCCAGTCCAGCACCACGGTGATGTCGGTCAGGCCGTCTTTTTCGCCGGAGTCGCCCTTTTTGCACCCGCTCAGGGGCAGGGCGCACAGGGTGAGGGCCAGCAGGACAGCCAAGCACTTTTTCATCTTCATCTCTTCTTTTCTCCTCGATTTTCAAGACTTCTGTTTTTGGTTGTAGGGCATTGCCTTCTTCTCCGCCCAGCCCACAAGCTTGAGCAGCAGCAGGCTGATGATGCTCACCAAAAAGATGACGGCGAACATCTTGTCAAAGGCATAGGACTTGCGCACCCGGGTCATGTAGACGCCCAGGCCCCCTTCGCCCCCCAGCCACTCGGCCACCACCGCGCCCACAATGGAGTAGGAGGCGGCGATGCGAAAGCCCGAGAAGAAGTGGGGCAGCGCCGAGGGGATCTTCACCTGCCACAGGATCTGCCACTTGGAGGCCCCCATGGAGGTGAAGAGGCGGATCACGTCCCGGTCCACCGCGGCAAAGCCCGAGAGCAGCCCGATGACCGTGGGGAAAAAGCAGACGATGACGATCAGCAGCACCTTGGGGGTGAGGCCGTAGCCAAACCAGAGCACCAGCAGCGGGGCGATGGCGATGGAGGGCACCGTCTGGGTGAGCACCAGCAGCGGGTAGACCGAGCGGTGCAAAAAGAGGAAGCGGTCCATCAGCACCGCCAGCACAAAGGCCAGGGCGGTGCTGCAAAACAGCCCCAGAAAGGACTCCCAGAGGGAGATGCGGGCGTGGTCCATCAAGAGCCCGAAGTCCTTGACAAAGGCCCGCGCCACCGCCCAGGGGGAGGGCAGCATATACCCCGGCAGGACGCCGAAGTAGGAGATGCCGCTCCAGATCGCCAGCAGCAGGGCGATGAGGGCAAAGGGGTAGAGTTTACTGGTGATGCTTCGTGACCTTTTTGTCAATGGACCACACCCCCACACTCGGATTGTAGGCGATCTTCACGTAGGAGCTGACCCCCGGCGCGCCGGCGCGGATACAGATCTTCTGGCACTCCTTGACCATCTCCATCAACTGGTCAAAGGGGCCCTCCACCGTGGTCTCAAAGGGGCCCACAAAGACCGGCAGACCGCTGGATTTCAGGTAGGCGATGACCTCGTCCACCACGCGGATGACCTCCTCGCCCTCCACCTTGGGCAGGACCTGGATGGCAATGCTGCACTCCGGCTGTTTTTCACTCATTTTTTCTTCCTCCTTCTCTCATCGCAGCGCAAAAAAGGCTGCACGGGCGCGCACCCGTACAGCCTTGGCAGTCTGTTCCCTTGCTGACAAATCCCTACGCCGGCATTATCCGTACAGGTTCGCGGGTCAGGGCAGGTCACTGCCCAATCTCAGCCGGTTTACGCCAGCCCCCCGTTTGACTATTTGTTTTTGATAGCGACTTCATCATACCCCACCGGTTGGGGTTTGTCAATTTCTTTTTTGCCCCTCCCCCGCTCAAAGCACCTTGGAGAGGAAGTCGACGGTGCGGGGGTTTTGGGGGTTGCCGAAGAGCTCCTCCGGGCTGCCCTGCTCCACGATGACCCCGTCGTCCATGAAGAGGATGCGGTCCCCCATCTCCCGGGCAAAGCCCATCTCGTGGGTGACCACCACCATGGTCATCCCCCCCTGGGCCAGCTGCTTCATCACCGCCAGCACCTCCCCCACCATCTCGGGGTCCAGGGCCGAGGTGGGCTCGTCAAAGAGCATCACGTCCGGGTCCATGGCCAGGGCGCGGGCGATGGCCACCCGCTGTTTCTGCCCGCCCGAGAGGGAGTTCGGGTAGCTGTCGGCCTTGTCCGAAAGGCCCACCATCTCCAGCAGTTCCAGCCCCCGCTTCCGGGCGGCTTCCGGCTTCTGGCCCTTGACCTTGATGGGGGCCATGGTCACGTTTTGCAGCACCGTCTTGTGGGGGAAGAGGTTGAACTGCTGAAAGACCATCCCCATCTTCTCCCGCAGTTTGTCCTCGTCAAAGCGCTTGCCGGTGATCTCCTGCCCCTCAAAGACAATGGTCCCCGAGGTGGGCCGCTCCAACAGGTTGAGGCAGCGCAGAAAGGTGGATTTGCCCGAGCCAGAGGGGCCGATGACCACCACCACCTCGCCCTTTTCCACCGTTTCCGAGATGCCCTTGAGCACCCCGTTTTCGCCGAAGGATTTGTACAGATCTTTAACGGTTATCACTGACTTTGTACCTCCTCTCCACCCAGAGCATCAGCCGCCCCAGGGTAAAGGTCAAAACGAAGTAGAAGGCGGCGGCCACCAGCAGGGGTTCCAGGGGCAGGAAGGTGGCGCCGGAGATGTTTTTCGAGGTGAAGAGCAGCTCCGCCACCCCGATGACCGAGGCCATGGAGGAGTTTTTGATGACCCCCACGAACTCGTTGCCGATGGCCGGCAGGATGTTCTTGACCGCCTGGGGCATCACCACCAGCCACATGGCCTTGCGGCGGCTCATCCCCAGGCTGCGGGCGGCCTCCATCTGGCCCCGGTCCACCGCCTCGATCCCGGCGCGGACCACCTCGCAGATGTAGACGCTGGCGTTCATGACAATGGCGATCACCGCCGCCTGAAAGGAGGTGAAGTTGAAGCCCAGGGCGATTTTGCTGCCCGAGTAGACGATGATCATCAAAAGCAGCATGGGCACGCAGCGCATCACCTCGATAAAGGCCGAGGCGAGAAGGGACAGGGGGCGAAGTTTTTTATACCCCAGCCGGGAGGTCTTGAGAAAATAGAGCAGCACCCCCAGCAGGGTGGCGAAGAGGATCGAGACAAGGGAGAGCTTCAAAGTCATCCAGAGGCTGGAAAAGTAGCTGGCCTTGTACCCGCTCCAAAAACTGAAATTCACGGTGACATCTTCCTCTCTGGCCCCCTCCCGCCGGGGCGGGGGCCGGTCGCTGGCCCGTTTGCATCCGGCCGGGCCGGCCGGGATCCCGGCAAAGGAAAACGGGCGGCTTTGCTCGCCCGTTTTTGCTCTGCGGTGTGGGGTGCTATTCCTCGCTGCCGGCGTTCTGCGCCGCCAGGGCACAGGCCTCGTCCACCAGCTTCTCCATCTGTCCGTCGGCTTTCAGGCGGGCGATGGTCTTGTTGATTTCGGCTGTCAGGCTGCTCTCCCCCTTGGGGATGGCCACGGCGGTGGAGTCCTCGCCGGGGTTTTCGCTGGGGAAGGTGCAGTTCTGGTTGATGACCAGGTCCGGGTTGGAGATGACCATGGTGCGGCAGACCGTGTCGTCGGTGACGATGCCGTCGATCTGCCCGGCCTTGAGGGACATGAGCAGGGTGTTCATGCTGCCGATGTAGGTCACCTGGGTGCCCTGGGGCTCCAAGTTGTTCTGGGCGTACACCTGCTGGGTGGAGGACATCTGAATGCCGATCTTGTTGTCGGCCAACTCGGCCACGCTGTCCATCCCCGCGGTGTTTTTCTTGTTCATCAAGAGGAGGTTTTTGCCGGTGTAGTAGGGGTCGGAGAAGTCCACCTGCTGGCGGCGCTTCTCGGTGGTGGCGAGGCCGGAGATCAGCACGTCGCACTGCCCGGCGTTGAGGGCGCTGATGAGCCCCTCAAACTCCATCTCCTTGATTTCCAGCTCGACGCCCAGGTCGCTGGCGATGGCCTTTGCCAGCTCGACGTCAAACCCGGAGACCGTGTCCTTGCCGTCCACGATGGCGTGGAATTCATAGGGGGCGAATTCCGCGTTCATTCCCACAACGATCTTGCCCTTGGCTTTGATCTGGGCCAGCAGATCCTGCCCCTCTCCATTGGAAGAGGCGTCGGCTGCCGCTGCGCCGCAGCCGGTAAAGGTGGCCAGCGCCATCAGCGCCGCCAGGGCGATGCCCAAAATTTGCTTCACTCGATCCATCTGTTTCATCTGTGATTCCCCCTATTGGTTTTCATCGTGTCGGCGTCTCCGCCTTGTTGCTTCATCATAGTAGCATAGTAGCACGCTAAAGTCAACAGAAAAACAGAGGCGCCCTCTGTTTTTGGCAATTCCACCAGAGGGCGCAAACAATCGCTCAAATTCTGTGCATTTTTTCCAGTTTTAGGGGGCGGATGGGGGGTCACAGGATGCCGTCGTCCCGGAGGAGCTTGTACTCCAGCGAATCCACCTGGGCGCGCAGGGAGGCGCGGATGATGTCGTGGGAGACCCCCACCGTGGTCCAGACGTTTTCGCCGTCGGTGGACTCGATGAGCACCCGCACCCGGGAGGCCGAGTTGGCGCTCTGCTCCACCACCCGCACCTTGTAGTCGGTCAGCCGCACCCGGGCGATGGCGGGGTAAAACCGGGTCACCGCCTTGCGCACGGCGTTGTCCAGGGCGTTGACCGGGCCCCGCCCCTCGTCGGCGGTCATCTCGTACTGGTCCCCCACCCGCACCTTGCAGATGGCCGAGGAGGTGCTGAACACCCCCGACTCCTGTTCGCTGAAGATGCGGTAGAGCTCCAACTTGAAGTGGGGGCGGTGCATCCCCAGGTGCTTGAGGATCAGCACCTGCAAGCTGGCCTCGGCCGACTCGTACTGGTAGCCCCGCAGCTCCCTGGCCTTCACGTCCTCCAGCACCTCGGTGATCTCGGGGGCGTCGGGGGGCATGGTGGGGTCGACCTTGCGGATGCTGTGGTAGAGCACCGCCTTCCCCCCCACCTCGCTGATGAGGATGTGGCGCTTGTTTCCCACCAGGTCGGGGGAGATGTGCTCAAAGGTACGACTGTTCTTGTGCACGGCGTCCACGTGCATCCCCGCCTTGTGGGAGAAGGCGCCGCCCCCCACATAGGGCATGCTGTCGGGCAGGGTGAGGTTGGCCACGTCGGAGATGATGCGGGCGGTCTTGGTCAGGCGGGCCATCTGCTCCCTCTCCACGCAGGGGTAGCCCATCTTCAGTTGCAGGGTGGGGAGCACCGTCGAGAGGTTGGCGTTGCCGCAGCGCTCGCCAAAGCCCACATAGGTGCCCTGCACCATCCGCGCCCCGCCCTCCACCGCCGCCAGGCTGGCCGCCACGGCGCAGCCGATGTCGTTGTGGCAGTGGATGCCCACCGGGCAGCCCAGCTCCCGGCAGACCTGCTGGGTCGCCCGGCGGACCTCGCTGGGGAGGGTGGCCCCGTTGGTGTCGCAGAGGACGACCCAGTCGGCCCCGGCGTCCCGGGCGGCGCGGACGGTCTCCATGGCGTAGCGGGGGTTTTGGCGGTAGCCGTCGAAGAAGTGCTCGGCGTCGTAGAGGACCTCTTTCCCCTGCCCCTTTAGGTAGGCGACGGTCTCCCCGATCATCCGCAGGTTTTCCTCCAGGGTGGTCTTGAGCACGTCCTTCACGTGGAGGTCCCAGCTCTTGCCGAAGATGCAGACCGCCGGAGTCCCCGCCTCGCAGAGGGCGGCGATCCCCCGGTCCTCCTGCGGGGCGAGGAATTTGCGGCAGGTGGCGCCAAAGGCCACCAGCTTGCTGTGCTCCAGGGGGACCTGCCGCGCCCGCTCAAAAAAGAGCAGGTCCTTGGGCCCGGAGGAGGGGTTCCCCGCCTCGATATAGGGGATCCCCTGCCGGTCCAAGGCCCGCAAGATCTCCACCTTGTCCTCCACCGAAAAGGAGATGTTCTTCCCCTGCGCGCCGTCGCGCATGGTGGAATCCAACAGCCAGACCCGCTCTCTCTCCACTGCAAAACGCCCCTTCTGTACCGGGCCCGCACGGCCCTTTTGTCAAGGCGCTTTCGGCGCGGCCCGCACCGGCCGAACGCGCCCCTTTCTCTGTTAGTTTACAAGCTGCCCGCCCCCCTGTCAACCGGCGCAAAAAAAGCGGGCCGCCCCTCTGCAAGGGGGCGACCCGCACGGCGGGGACGGTCACTCGGCCCTTCCCTCGAGAGGGGGCGGCATGCCCCCCTCCCCCGCGGGGGCGAGGCCCCGGCGCCGCAGCCGCCGGCCGACAAACTCGCCAAAGAGGGTGTAGAGCACCGAGAAGGTGGGCACGGCCAGAAACATCCCCAGGGGGCCGAAGAGGCCGCCGCCCACCACGATGGACAGCATCACCCAGAAGGGGGAGAGGCCGATGGACTGGCCCAGGATGCGGGGGCAGATGAAGTTGCCGTCGATCTGCTGCAGGCAGAGGATGAAGAGGACAAACCACAGGCACTTGACCGGGTCGGCGATGAGGATGATGAGCCCCGAGGGCACCCCACCCAAAAAGGGGCCGAACACCGGGATGACGTTGGTGCAGCCCACCACCGCGCTCACCAGCGGCGCGTAGGGGATTTTGAGCAGGGAGGTGCCGATGAAGCAGAGCACCCCCACCAGCAGCGAGTCGGCGATCTGCCCGGTGAGAAAGCCGCCGAAGGTGCGGTGGGCCAGCGCCCCCACCCGCAGCGCGCCGTCCACCCGCCGCCGCGAAAAGAGGGCGTAGAGGACCCGCTTGCACTGGGAGCAAAACCGCTCTTTGTTGTAGAGCAGGTAGACCGAGGCCACCAGCGCCAGCAGGGCCTTGACCAAAAAGCCCCCCACCGACATCGACCAGCCCACCAGTTTGGGCAGGGCGGCCTGCAAAAAGGCGATGGCCTTGTCCCAGATCCCCTCCCAGGACTGGAGGACGCCGGCGATCCGGTCCGGGCCGATGCCGTATTCGGCCAGCGCCCGCTGCAAAAAGGCGCTCCCCTGGTCGATGAGGCCGCCGCTCTGGGCGATGAGGCTGCGGATGCTGGCGACGAGCTGGGGGATGAGCAGGGCGACCAGGGCGGCGATCAGCCCCAGAAAGAGCAGGTAGACGATCCCCACCGCCGCAATGCGGCGGGCGCGGGGGCTCTTGACGCCGCAGAGCCAGCGCCGCTCGATCCACCCGAGGGGCTTGGCCAGCAAATAGGCGATGCCAAAGGCCGCCAAAAAGGGGGCCAGCAGCCCCAGCGCCGCCCCAGCGGCCCGCGAGATCTCCCCAAAGTGGGAGAAAAAGGCGTAGAGCAGCACCCCCGCCAACACGATGAGCAGGTTGGGCAGCGCCTTGCGGACCATCCGCCTTGCCTCTCTGTGCTCCATCCTCTCTTCCCCCTCTCTCTTCTCTGCTTACCAGTATACACGATCCCCCCGCCATCCAGCGCCCTTTTTTCTGAATATTTTATGACTTCTCTCCGCCACAAAAGAGGGGGCCCCCGCGCCCCCCCGGGGGGGGGGGGGGGGGCGGGGGGGGGGGGGGGGGGGGGTGTTTGTTTTGGGGGGGG
>NZ_JBQHTP010000006.1:0-110308 GCF_052065655.1 Bittarella sp. HCP28S3_D9
CCCCCGCGCCCCCCCCCCCCCCCCCCCCCCCCCCCCCCCCCTCTCTCTTTATCTGCAAAAAGCGCTATTCAGATCCCTTCGCCTACGCCTCGCGGCGGCGCTTGCCCGCGACGGCCATCACCAGGCCGCCCAGGGCTGCCAACAGCCCCCAGCCCAGGGGGGAAGAGGCGTCGCCGGTGTACACCACCAGGGCCTCGATCCTCTCCCGCAGGGCCGGGTCCATCATCTCTTTTTGGTGCTCGCTGAGCTGGCTGTACCGGTCCAAAATGTCCTTCTGCTCCTCTGAAGTGGCGTCGCGCAGGTCCTCCGGCAGCTGGCGAACATCTTCCTCCAGCTGCTCCACCTCCTCCACTTCACCGATGGCGTCTTCCAGCTGGTCGACCAGGTCCTCCAGTTCCTTTCGCTCCTCCTCGGTCAGGTGGCTGTCCTCTTCGTCCAGCAGGTCCTCGATCTTGTCCACCACCTGCTGGGCGTCGTCCTTGTTCTCCTTGTCCACCGCACCGGGGTCCAGAGGCTCGCTGCCCCCGTCCGGCTTCTTGACCTCTTCGATCTTCTCCTTCACCTCGTCCAGCTTGTCCAGCAGCTCGTCGCAGTTGTCGATGATCTCCTGCAGCTCCTTCTTCTGCTCCTCGCTGGCGTCGGGGTCGTTTTTCACCTCTTCGGCCTTCTCCTTGACCGACTCGATCTCCTCCCGGTCGTCGCCGGTGACGGTGTCGACGGTCACGTCCTCGATGGGGGCTGGGATCTCGCCGATGGGGCGGGTGGACACCTTGTACTCGGTCACGTGTCCGGCCTTGTCATAGGCCAAAACGGTGTAATCCGCCGGCTCCTCGCCGCTGGGCAGGGTCAGGTCGACCCGCTCCTGTCCCTGGCCGGCCGTCGCCTGGTGGACGATCACCCCGTCCTGGATGACGATCACCTGCTGCAAGTTGAAATCGCTCACCTGCAGGTCTTTTTTCACGTAGTAGATGCCGCCGTTCTGCGCGCCAGAAACTGCCGGCGGGGTCAGGTCGACGAGCAGCGGGCAGGCCACAACCGTCTCGTTGCCGGCCACGTCCACCGCCTTCAGGTAGACGATCCCCCGAAAGTCGCTGGTAAAGGGGATGGCGATCTTTCCACTGCCGTCGGGGGTCAGGTCGCTGCGCCACTCCTGGGCGGCGGGGGTGTAGACCTCCGCCGGGTCGGCGGTGGCGTGCAGCGCGTACTGGATGGAGGCCAGCCCGCTGGTGGCGTCGGCGGCGTGTACCAGCAGGTCGATGGGGGTGTTGTACACCCGCTCAAACCCGTCCATGGGGGGCAGGACCGGATGGCTCTTTCCGTCCCGGTAGGCAGTCGAAATGTCCCGGTCTTCATCCAATACAGGGGCGGTGGCGTCGATTTTCACCACCTCGTCGGCCGGGTCGGTCACCGCGCCGGTGTCCTCTTTTTTCAGCTGCAACTGCAGCTGGTGAAGGCCGTCTCCCGTGATGATCTGCTCGCTCCCCCAAACGGCGGGGCTCCCCGCCAGCAAGTCGGCGATCTGCCGGTAGTCGCTCTCGGCGGTGGGGGCAGCGGTCACCGGGCCGGTGAACCAGCCGCTGTTATTTTTGCGCTCGCCGGTGATTTGGTACTCGCCCTGGTCCTGGGTGACCACCACGGTGGCCGGGTTGACCAGGTGCACCTGGTAGTTGGGGTTTTGCCAGATGTCGCTTCCGTCGGTAAAACCCACCACGCAGAGGTAGTAGGTGCCGGCCGGGCTGGTCTCGCTCAACTCTACCCCGGCGCTGTTCTGGCAGGTGAAGGAGGGGGTGCCCAGGTCGCTCACCGGGCGGGCAAAGGGGTCTGCCGCGGCGGTGCGGGCACTCGGCTTTTGCAGCCACTGCACCCCGTAGCGGGGGATGGCCTCCCCCACCTTTTTCTCGCTCGGGTCGGCAGTGGGGCCCACCCACACCTCCCGCGGGGTGATGGAGCCGGTCACCTCCAGGCGGTCGGGCTCCAAGGTGTAGTTGCCCGCGTCCGCCCCGGCCAGGGTCAGGCCGGTGAGGGTGATGGTGTCGGCGTCCGCCACCTCGGGCGAGTTGTAGCCCGAACTGCTGTCAAACTGGACGGACAGCTCGTCCCCCGCCACGGCGGCGGAGATGCTCACCGACCCCAAAAACTGGTTGGTGCCGTCATAGGGCTTGACGGTGGGGGAGATGCCCAAATCAGCGGCGGTGATCACCTTGGGGTAGATGGTGAAGGTCTTGCTGGAGCCGGTGTAGGTGGCGTCGTCCGGCTTGGTCACCTCCACCTTGTAGGTGCCGGCGTCGCTGGGTGCCCCATCGATCTTGGCAAAGCTGCCGTCCGGCTGCTTTTTATAATAGGTATAGATTACCTCTTCCTCAAAGGGCTTGCCGTTGACGTTGGTGCTGGGGACGACCGCGCCGCCGTAGGTGATGTCGGAGCAGTTGACCCCCAGGGTCTTGCCGGTCATGTCCAGGGCCATATCGGTGGTGCTGGAGGTGTCGGTGATCCCCTCGCTGTCCCCCTCCAGCCCGCCGAACTCCACCACATAGGCGCAGTTGGTGTCTTTGGAAAAGTCGTTCCATTTCCCCTGCTGGCTAGAGTAAAAGTGCATGCACTGCTCGCCACCTGAATTGTTGGGCTCACCGGTGGACCAGTTGGTGTACATCTTCGAGCTCTCCGGGTTGTTGGAGTTTGTCTGCTTATACGCACCCGACCACATCAACTGCCCGGCCTCCGGCCCGGTGACCCAGTAGTAGTCCGCCTTGGCAGACCCGTAGCTGCCCGGGTGGCCGGTGTACTGATCCAGACAGGTGGCGCCGGTCCAACAGTTGGTGCCGATCAGGGAGTAGACAAAGTCGTGCTCGGCTTGAGAGGTGACGGTCACCAGGTACCCCTGCCGCCCCAAATAGCTCTGCTGGGAGGCCAGCTGATAGGCGGTGGGCCAGTTGACGGCGGTGGGCACGGCCAGGTAGTAGTGGCCGTTGTCCTCGTTGTAGTGGTAGACGCTGTTGAGCTGCTCCACACTCACCGAGAAGCGAAGGCTGCGCACCACGGCCGAGGTGTTGGTCAGGCGCACCTGCAGGTTTTGGCGCAGGTAATCCTGCCACTGCTGGGCGGTCAACCCGCTGGCGCTGGTGAGGACGCAGTTGGTCACCCAGCCCCCGGCGCTCACCGAGGTGATGCCCGCCGCGGCCGGGTTTGCCGCCTGGATGGCGTCCCCGGACTGGATGGCCCGCGAGAACTGCACCACCACGCTCTTGATGGGCTGGTTGCCCGGCTGGGTCACCTCCAACTCGGGGAAGGTGTAGGTGTGGTAACCGTTTTGGTACCCGCTCTCGCCCTGCTGTATCTCGTTTGCGTAGCCCGGCTCGATGCCGATGGTGGAGGTGACCGAAGGCTCGCCCTCCGCCAGGACAACCGGCAGGTTGCCCACCGCCAAAACCAGAGCCAGCGCGATGCAGAGCAACCGCTTTTGCATCTTCATGGCAAATTCAACTCCTCAATTCAAATTTTCCAGTTTGAAAGGTGTGCTTTTTCGTTCATTTCAATTTTTTGAATTTGTGCACAAAAAAAGCAGGTCTGTCCTAGACAGACCTGCTAAAAAACCGTGCTCTTTTCTCGATTTCATCCGCGAATGAAAAGCTACGCCTTAATTTGTTAATAGTATAACGCGCTTTGTAAAGAATTGCAACAAATATATCTCAATTGAGCCAATCTTTTACCGCTTTTGCGCTATTTTTCCTTCTTTTGCCCATCCCCGCCGCGGAATTGGGGCATCCTCTCCCCATCTACGGCCTGCACAAAAAAAGGGCGGGGGAGGGCCGTTTCCCCTGCTCTCCCCGCCCTTTTCACCGCAGGGGGCCGCGCCGGACGCAGCCTCCCCTCCCGAAAAGCCGTTCAAACGGGACACGTGGCACGCAAGATGAAGCCCGCCCCTCTTTGCGCCTCCGCCCCTCTCTGAAATTCAGGCCAGTCCCAACCGATCCCAGACGTCCCAGCGCTCCAAATCGGCCAGGATGGAGGTGGGCAGCAGCTCTCCCAGCTCCTCCCGGGTGGCCCAGCGGGCCTCCTGGTGCTCCTCCGACAGGGCCACCTCGCCCCCCGTCCAGTAGCAGGCATAGCTGAGCAGCACGATCTGCCGGTGGGGGGCTGGGTGGAAGGTGGTGGCGTAGAGCAGTTCCCCCGGCTCGACGGCCAGGCCGCTCTCCTCTTCGATTTCCCGCAGAAGGGCCTCCTCCAGCTCCTCCCCAAAGCGGATCTTGCCGCCGGGGAACTCCCAGGTCCCCGGCCCGATCTCGTCGCTGTCCGAGCGGCGGAGGACGAGTATCCTCTCCCCCCGGCGCACGATCCCCTTCAGCGCAGTGCGGATCTCCCATTCCACAGCCATTTCCTCCCTCTATCCGTTTGTCGCGGCATCCATCCGCCGGTCCCAACTTGTTCGCAGCGATCGCAGGGGCGAAGCCCGGCGACCAGCGGGTCAAGCCCCCGCCCGTTCTCTCTCACGCGATGGCCTCCAACAGCCGCCGCTTCATGGCGGGGATGTGGATGGCGCGCACCACCGCGGCGTTGGCGGGGCGCTCGGCGGCGCCGGTCCAGTCGAATACCAGCTGGCCCCTGTCCAGCCCCTCGCCGGTGTTGACATAGGAAAAACAGGGCAGACTCTCCTTGACGAGCTCCGGCCAGAGGGCCACCGCCATGGCCACCGGGTCGGCCATGTCCAAACAGGGGGAGCCAAAGCGGCGGGTGTTGAGCTCCATCAGGCAGCGGTTGCAGCGGATGCACAGCTGGGCGCAGGGGCTGCCCTCCGCCAGCACCCCCTCGATCTCCCCCTCGGTGAGGACGGCCTCGCCGCAGCAGAGGTCCCACCCGGCGTAGAGCTGGGGGATGCCCGCGCGCAGCACCACGGCACAGGCCTCGGGATCGGCCCAGATGTTGAACTCGGCCGTGGGGGTGACGTTGCCCGGGCCAAAGCCGGCCGAGCCCATCACCGTCAGCTGTTTGATCCAGCCGGCCACCCGCGGCTCCCGCAGCAGGGCCAGGGCCAGGTTGGTCAGCGGCCCCAGGGCCACGATCTCCAATTCCCCGGCAAAGCGCCGGGCCAGCTCAATGATGACGTCGGCCCCGTGGCCGGCGGCCAGGGGCATCTGCGGGTCGGGGATGCCGATGTCCCCCATCCCGTCCCGGCCGTGGGTCTCGTAGGCGTAGGTCAGCTCCCGCAGCATCGGCCCGCCGCAGCCCAGGTAGACCGGCGGCCGGGCCGGGCCCGCCCACTCCACGGCGATGCGGGCGTTGCGCCCGGCCTGTTCCAGCGGGACGTTGCCCGCCACGGCGGTGATCGCCTCGACCCGGACCCCCGGGCAGTGCAGGGCCATGACGATGGCCACCGCGTCGTCGGAGCCGGTGTCGGTGTCAATGAGGATGTGTCGCACGGCATTTCCCTCCTCGCTCGTTTTTTCCATCATATCACCCCCGGGGAGATCCTGCAATCGGCCCGCCCAAAAGGCGGGCAAATCCGCCCCCATTTGCAAATTGCCGCGCTTTTTCTGCCCGATACACCTTTCTTGCCCGCCCAAATTCTGCTATAATAACAAATTAGACACACATCAAATCCATTACACATCTAAAGGAGGATATAAAATGAGTCAGAAGAACACATTTTATATTACAACGCCCATCTACTACCCGTCCGACAAACTGCATATCGGACACAGCTACTGCACCGTCGCCACCGACGTCATGGCGCGGTACAAGCGAATGCAGGGGTTTGATGTGATGTTTTTGACCGGCACCGACGAGCACGGCCTGAAAATCGAGCAGAAGGCCAAGGCCGCCGGGGTCACCCCCCAGCAGTATGTGGACGAGATCGTCGCCGGGATCCAGGACCTGTGGAAGCTGATGAACATCTCCAACGACCGCTTCATCCGCACCACCGACGACTACCACGTGGAGTCGGTGCAGAAGATCTTCCGCAAGCTCTACGAGCAGGGCGACATCTACAAGTCGGTCTACAAGGGCAAGTACTGCACCCCCTGCGAGTCCTTCTGGACCGAGAGCCAGCTGGTGGACGGCAAGTGCCCCGACTGCGGCCGGGAGGTGGTGGACGCCGAGGAGGAGGCCTACTTCTTCAAGCTGTCCAAGTACGCCGACCGGCTGGTGAAATACTACGAGGAACACCCCGACTTCATCTCCCCCGAGTCCCGCCTCAACGAGATGGTCAACAACTTTATAAAGCCCGGGCTGGAGGACACCTGTGTCTCCCGCACCACCTTCAGCTGGGGCGTCCCGGTGGACTTCGACCCCAAACACGTGGTCTACGTCTGGATCGACGCCCTCTCCAACTACATCACCGCCCTGGGCTACGGCAACGACAGATACCACGACTTTGACAAGTACTGGCCCGCCGACGTGCAGTTTGTGGGCAAGGAGATCACCCGCTTTCACACCATCATCTGGCCGGCCATGCTGATGGCGCTGGACCTGCCCCTGCCCAAAAAGGTGTACGGCCACGGCTGGCTGCTCATCGACGGCGGGAAGATGAGCAAGTCCTTCGGCAATGTGGTGGACCCGGAGATCCTCTGCAACCGCTACGGGGTCGACGCCCTGCGCTACTTCCTGATGCGGGAATTCCCCTTCGGCTCGGACGGCAACTTCACCAACGAGCTGCTCATCAGCCGCATCAACGCCGACCTGGCCAACGACCTGGGCAACCTGGTCAGCCGCACCGTGGCCATGGTCGAGAAGTACTTTGGCGGCAAGCTGCCCGCCGGGCGGCAGGCCGACCCGCTGGACGACGAGCTCATCTCCCTGGCCACCGGCCTGAAGGCCGCCTATGAGGAGCAGATGGAGCAGTACGCCTTCCAGTCGGCCCTGATCGAGGTCTTCAAGGTGGTCAGCCGCACCAACAAGTACATCGACGAGACCGCCCCCTGGGTGCTCTGCAAGGACGAGGCCAACCGGGACCGGCTGGCCACCGTCATGTACAACCTCCTGGAGTGCATCCGCATCTGCGCCCAGCTGCTGACCCCCTTCATGCCCCAGACGGTGGAGAAGATCTTCGCCCAGATCGGCGCGGGCGAGGCCGAGACCAGCTACGACAAGGCCGGCGTCTTTGGGGCCCTGCCCGCCGAGGTGCAGGTGCACAAGGGCGAGACCCTCTTCCCCCGCATCGACGCCAAAAAGGAACTGGCCGCCCTCGAGGCCGAGCAGAAGGCCAAACAGGCCGCCGCCCCGGCGGAGGAACCCGCCGCGGAAAAGGGGGAAAAGGTCCCCGGCGTCATCACCATCGACGACTTTGGCAAGGTGCAGCTGCTGCCCTGCAAGGTGCTGGACTGCCAGCCGGTGAAGGGGAGCGACAAGCTGCTGAAATTCCAGCTGGACGACGGCGGCAAGGGCCGCCAGGTGGTCTCTGGGATCGCCAAGTGGTACCGGCCCGAAGAGCTCGTCGGCAAGACGGTGCTGGTGGTCGCCAACCTCAAACCGGTCAAGCTGCGGGGCGAGATCAGCGAGGGGATGATCCTCTCGGCGGAGAAGGGCGACTCGATCCAGGTGCTCCTGCTGGGCGACAACATCGCCCCCGGCTGCAGCGTCTGCTAGCAACTAACACCCCAGAACGGGGGGCGGGCGTTGGTGCCCCCCCCCTTCTCTTGCAACAACTGTCTGGAGGATCGACTGTGCAACCGATTTTTGATTCACACGCCCACTACGACGACGAGCGCTTTGATCCCGACCGGGAGGAGCTCATTGCCTCCCTGCCCGGCAGCGGGGTGGAACTGGTCCTCAACGCCGCCTGCGACCTGCCCTCCTGCGAGAGCTCCCTCGCCCTGACCCGCCGCTGGCCCTTTTTCTACTGCAGCGTGGGGGTGCACCCCCCACCCCGCGCAGGAGGTGGCGGGGAGCGACTACCTGCGCTACCTGGAACGCGCCGCCCGGGAAAACGAAAAGGCGGTGGCCGTCGGGGAGATCGGGCTGGACTACCACTACGACTTCTCCCCCCGGGCGGTGCAGAAGGCCGTCTTTGAGGAGCAGATGGCCCTGGCCGAGGCGCTGGACCTGCCGGTGATCATCCACAGCCGGGAGGCGTCGGCCGACACCCTGGAAATCGTCCGCCGCCACCGCTGCCGCGGGGTGGTCCACTGCTTCTCCGGCTCGGCCGAGACCGCCCGGGAGTACCTGAAGCTGGGCTACCACATCGGCTTCACCGGCTCGGTGACCTTCAAAAACGCCAAAAAGCCGGTGGAGGCGGCGGCCCAGGTGCCCCTGAAGCGGCTCCTCGTCGAGACCGACTGCCCCTACATGGCCCCGGTGCCCCTGCGGGGCAAGCGCTGCGACTCCCGGATGATCCCCCACACCGCCGCCCGGCTGGCTGAAATCAAGGGGGTGGAGGTGGAGGAAATCCTGCGGGTCACCAACGAAAACGCCCGTCGCCTCTTCGCCATCCCCGAATAAAAGTATAAGTTATATACTTTAATACAATTTGTAATATTCAATTGTCAAAAAGAGCAGGGCCCGCCGGATCGGACCCTGCTCTTCTATTCCTCTGTCAGGCAGCGGCAGGGGCTGCCGCCTCCCCGCTGGTGGTGTCCTCCTGGGGGCTGTTCTCGGTGCCGGGGGCGGGGGTGGTGCCATCCCCCGCGGCGGGGGCGCTGGAAGAGGCGCTGCTGCTCCCCTTCTTCTGCTCATTCTTGACCGCCTCATCCTCGGCCGCCTCGGCGATGGAGTGGATGACATAGCTGCCGTCGCTGGTCTTGGCGAGGGTGTAGATCATGGTCTTGTCGACCTCGGGCTGGTAGATGTTTCCGTCGGCGTCGCCGGTCCAGGCGCTGCCCGCAGCCACATAGCCCACCGTCAGGCGGATGATCTTCCCCCGCTTCTCCATCTTGGAGACCAGGGGGGTGTAGTAGCCCATCAGGCCGGTGGCGGGCAGCCGGTAGCACTGGGTGGCGGTGTCGTACTGAAATTTCATGGTGTCGTCGCCAAAGCTCTTGTGCTCCAGCTTGATGTCGCTGCCGTAGAGCTTGGCGCCGTAGAGGTCGACGTCGGCCGCCGGCAGCAGCACAGCGCCGGTCTGGTCGGTGGCGTAGCGGCTGGTGTCCTCGTTTTTTAGCACCGCCCAGACCGCCGACTGTAGCAAAAAGTCGGGGTTTGCTTGGTCGGGGGA
Source organism: Bittarella sp. HCP28S3_D9 (assembly GCF_052065655.1). Lineage (NCBI taxonomy): Bacteria > Bacillati > Bacillota > Clostridia > Eubacteriales > Oscillospiraceae > Bittarella (ex Durand et al. 2017) > Bittarella sp. HCP28S3_D9. Next base: position 9,143 of record NZ_JBQHTP010000006.1, read on the forward strand.
GTCAAAGGGGACCGGGTCGAGCATGACCACCGGCTCGATGAACTTCTGGTACTCCAGCCGCTTGTCGCTGTCGTCTAAGAGGAACTGCACCCCTTTGGTGCCCAAAAACACCAAAAAGGCAACCCCCAAGACCGCCAGGCCGAGGATGGTGTACCCCGCCAGGCGGGCTTTTCCCTTCTTGGAAAGCTTGTGTTTGCGTGCAGACAAAAGATCAGCTCCTATCGAATTTGGCCGTCACCCTGCAGGATGTACTTGTGGGTGGTCAGTTGTTCCAGCCCCATGGGCCCACGGGCGTGCAGCTTCTGGGTGGAGATGCCGATCTCCGCCCCCATGCCGAACTCCCCGCCGTCGGTAAAGCGGGTCGAGGCGTTGACGTAGACCGCCGCCGCGTCGATCCGGCGGCAGAAGGCCCGGCTCTTCTCGTAGTCCCGGGTGACGATGCACTCGCTGTGGCCGGTGGTGTATCGCTGAATGTGGGCGACAGCCTCTTCAAAGCCGTCCACCACCTTGATCGCGACGACGTAGTCCAAAAACTCGCGCTCCCAGTCGCTCTCGACGGCAGGAACGGCCCGCTCGCCCAGGATGGCGCAGGTCTCGGGGCAGCCGCGGATCTCCACCCGGGGGGAGGCGTCCATCCGCCCGGCAATCATGGGCAGCCACTGGGCGGCCACCGACCGGTCCACCAAAAAGGTCTCGGCCGCATTGCAGACCGAGGGGCGGGAGACCTTGGCGTTGTAGGCAATGTCGGCGGCCATCTCCAGGTCGGCCGTGCCCTCCACGTAGATGTGGCAGTTGCCGGTGCCGGTCTCGATGACCGGGACGGTGGCGTTCTCCACCACCGCCCGGATCAGCCCCGCCCCGCCGCGGGGGATCAGCACGTCCAGGTAGCCGTTTAGCTTCATAAAGGCGCTGGTGGTCTCGCGGGCGCTGTCCTCGATGAGCTGGACGAAGTCGGGGTTTTGCCCCGCGACGGCCAGAGCCGCCCGCACCGAGGCGACGACGGCCCGGTTGGAGCGAAGGGCCTCTTTGCCGCCCTTGAGGATGACCGCGTTGGAGGACTTGAGGCAGAGGGCCGCCGCGTCCAGGGTGACATTGGGGCGGGCCTCGTAGATGATGCCGCAGACCCCCAGGGGGGTGGAGACCTTGGTCATCTCCAGTCCGCTGGGCAGCCGCTGGCCCCCCAGCACCCGGCCCACCGGGTCGGGCAGCGCCGCGACCTGCTCGGCCGCGTCGGCCATGGCCAGTACCCGCTGCTCGTTGAGGAGCAGCCGGTCGATGAGGGATTCGCTGATCCCCGCCTCCCGGGCGGCGGCCACGTCTTCCCCGTTTGCCTGTAAGATGGCGGCGCAGTCGTCGCGCACCTGCTGGGCCACGGCGGCCAGCAGCCGGTTTTTCTCCCCGCTGTCCAGCAGGGCCAACTCGCGGGCAGCCGCCTTGGCGCGGCCGCCGAGGGCTGTCAAATCGGTCATTTCTCTCCCTCCTGTCCCACAAAGGTGGTGCCCACCGGCTTGCCGTCAAAGACGTCGTAGAGGAGCCGGGGGTCGCCGCCGTTGATGATGACCATGTCGCCGCCGGTGGCGGTGAAGATCTCGGCGGCGTGGATCTTGGTGATCATGCCGCCGGTGCCCCGGCGGCTGCCGGCCCCGCCGGCCATGGCCCGCACCCGCTCGTCGATTTTCTCGACCCGGCGGATGATTTGGGCGGTGGGGTCCTGGCGGGGGTCCTTGTCAAACAGCCCGTCGATGTCGGACATGATGATCAGCTTGTCGGCGCCCACCAGCTCCCCCACCATGGCCGAGAGGGCATCGTTGTCGCCGAACTTGATCTCGTCGGTGGAGATGGTGTCGTTTTCGTTGATGATGGGGATGACGTCCAGCTCCAACAGCCGGTTCAGGGTGTTGCGGGCGTTGTGCCGGCGCTCGTCCTGGTCGATGATGTCCCGGGTCAAAAGCACCTGGGAGACCACGTGGTTGTAGACGGAAAAGCGCTTGTCGTACATGTACATCAGCTCGCACTGCCCCACCGCGGCCGCCGCCTGCTTGGAGGGGATGTCGGTGGGCCGGTCGCGCATCTGCAGCTTGCTCATCCCCACGCCGATGGCGCCGGAAGAGACCAAGATCACCTGTTTGCCCGAATTTTTAATGTCGGAAATGGCCTCTACCAGGGCCTCGATGCGGCGGATGTTCAGGTGGCCGGTGCTGTATGTAAGGGTGGAAGTCCCCACCTTGATGACCACGCGGTCGGGAATGCGCTGCACGAAAACTCCTCCTTTTAAAAGAGAGCGGTGTTGGAATGGGGCGGACCCGCCCCCCGCCTCCCCCGGCAAGCGGGCGCTGGGGCGGCGGGCCCCGCCAATAAATTGCCATCATTATAGCATACCCCCTGCCAAAAAGCAAAGCGCCACCGGCCAGGGTGGGGCGGCGCAAGGCCGTTTGTTAGGGGCGGCTGCGGGCGCGCAGCCCACGAAAAAAGCCCCGGGGCAGACCGGGCCCCAGGGCTTTTAAAGGCAGTGCGTGATTTCCCCTTTGGGGGAGGGAACATGCCCCCTTTGCGGCAGGGCGCCGCCAGGTGCAAAATCCTCCGCCGGGGCAGGCCGGGCCGTTTGGGCCGGCGGGCGACAGCGCTCCCTACCGGGTGGGCCCTCCCCTCGCCTCTTTCAAAAGGGCAATCACCTCTTCGGTTTTCAGCACCTTGCCAAAAGAGACCACCTTTCCATCCACCACAAGGGCGGGGGTCGTCATCACGCCGTACGCCGCGATCTGCGCAAAGTCGGTGACGTGGTCGATCGCCGTGTCCATGCCGAGGGCCTTTAGCGCCTCTAGCGCGTTCGCCTCCAACTGGTTGCACTTGGCGCAGCCCGAGCCGAGGATTTTTACGCCCGCACCGGCGGTCTTTCCGCCCTGCGCCGGCCGCGCGGCCCGGCCGTTGCAGCCACCCCCACAACAACCGCTCTCCTTCTTCTTTCTTCCAAACAAATGCACGGTGATCCCTCCTAAATAAATAGATACTGAAAGATGTTGAACAGGTAGCCGACCGCGATGATCCCCCCTGTGCAGATGCCGATGAAGAGCGCCAGCAATTTGGACTTCACCGCTTTTCGCAACATGATCAGCGAGGGGAGGGACAGCGTCGTCACCGCCATCATAAAGCTGAGAACGGTGCCCAGCTGCGCCCCCTTGGAGAGCAGTGCTTCCGCCACGGGGATCGTCCCGAAGATGTCCGCGTACATCGGCACGCCGATAATCGCCGCAAGGACCACGCCCAAGGGGTTGCCGCTCCCCAAAACGGCCTCGACCCAGTGCTCGGGGATCCAGTTGTGGATGACGGCGCCGATCCCCACCCCTACGAGGATGTAGGGGAACACCTTTTTAAAGGTGGCGAGCATCTGGTCCCTCGCGTAAATCAGCCGCTCTCCCTGCGTCAGCGAGGGGGCTTCAATGTCGACCGCGCCCGCAGTTTTGATAAAGGACTCCACATACCTCTCCATCTGCCATTTTTCGATCAATGTGCCGCCCACAACGGCAATCACCAGGCCGACCGCCACATAGGCGAGGGCGATTTTCCAGCCGAAAATGCTGGAGAGCAAGAGGAGACTCCCGAGATCGACCATCGGGGACGAAATCAAAAAAGAAAAGGTCACGCCGAGGGGGAGCCCGGCGCTGGTGAACCCAATAAACAGCGGGATGGAGGAACAGGAGCAGAAGGGGGTGACCGTCCCCAACAGCGCGGCGACGACATTCGCCCCTATCCCGCGAAATCGCCCCAGGATTTTCTTGCTGCGCTCCGGCGGGAAGTAGCTCTGAATATAGCTGATGAGAAAAATCAAAAGGCAGAGCAGCACCGCGATTTTTGCGACATCGTAGAGAAAGAACTGCACGCTGCCGCCAACCCGCCCGGCGGTGTCCACCCCCAGGGCAGAGAGCCCCGCGCCGATCAGTGCATTCAGCCACTTCATGCCGAGAAGCTGCTCCTGAAAAAAAGTCCAAACTACCGACACCCGCAGTCACCGCCCCTCGTGCCGTTGAGGCCCCCAATAAAGGCCTGGAATGCGGACAGCGTCTCACCGCTTAGGGAGTAGTGCGACCACCGGCCCTCCCGGCGCGTCTCCACCAAACCGCACTCGCACAAAATTTTCATGTGGTGGGAGAGCGTCGGCTGGGTGATTTCAAAGGCCTCCAGCAGCTTGCAGCCGCACTTCTCCCCGTCCGACAGCATCTTGACAATCTTTAATCTGTTGGCGTCGCCAAGCGCCTTGCAGATCAAGGCCATGTCCATCTCCTGCACTGCATTCACCTCACATAGATTTCCGTCTATATGTTATCACATCCATAGACATTTGTCAATGTGTTTTAGGGCCGAGTGGGGGGACAGGCCATCTGGAAACAGGGGCCGGAAAATCAAAAAATCCCAACTTGCAAAGGGCGACAGCGAGTCAAAGGCCAAAAGGGTGGGGAGAGCCCCCCTTGCGGGAGAGGCGCCGCAGCAAAGTGGACGTGGCGCCCCTCGCAAAAAAAGCGGCAAGAGGTGCGCGGTTCACAGCGCCGACCCGTGCTGCCAAAAGGGCATCTGCCCCCGCGCAGGCACAAAAAGGGGGGAGAGCCGCCGAAGGGGGCGCGGCTACCTGCCGCTGGGAAACGCCCGTCAAACAGCCGCCCACTCCAAACCTCGGCGGCAAAACCACAAAAAGGGCGGGCGCAAACTGCTTCGCCCACTGCCGGCGCGGGTTTGCACCATAAAAAGGTCCCCAACAAAGACATCGGCGCAAAAAACAGAGCGCACCCGCCAAGCGAGGCGCGCAATTGGGGGGCAGGCTCAGCCCGCCCGGGAGGCGCTGGCGAACAGGACTCCCGCAGGTTGCCGCAGCGCTGACCCGCAAAAGGTCGGCGGTGCACCAAGGCCATCGCGAGCATGTCCTCCATGCGAGAGAGAAGAAGCAGGCGTATGGCTTGGTTCCCGCCGAAGGCAAAAAGTGAGTCGGAACAAAGCGGACTTTGTCCTGGCGGCGGAAACCCTTGGCGAGCAGGATAGCCGCAGGTTGCCACAGAAAAGAAAGTCCGCACAAGGTCGGCAGCGCCGCAGAGGCGTTGTGGGCGCGCTTGCGAACGGCCGTGGCAAGCGCGGCCCTTTTCGGGAAGGAGGAGCGGCGGCGCACGCCGACAACTTTTTTAAGAGAAAAGTCGCCACAAACGGCAGAAGGTCCGCGGCGCTGCAGGAGATGTTGACAAAAAGAGGCCTGCCCCGGCGCGGGTACAAGAGAAAACACACACCACAGGGTGAGATATACGATACGACTTAGGTGCAGCAACTTGCTGCTGGCGGAAGCGTTGAAATCCTACCCACAGGCTAAAAGACGTGCTTCCAGCACATTTTTCCGCTCTGTGAAACGTCGCCCTGTTTTCATCTCCACCTTCTAGCCGTAAAAGGGAAAAGCCTTGACAAAATAGGAGCCCCCCTCGGCGCGGGCGCAAAAGCCCCCCTAAGTGAGTGTGCGACTTGGGCGCGGCAGCCCGCCGCTGAGAAGTGCTGACAAGATGGGTGCCCACTGAAAACGCGGGCAAAAACAAAACGGCTCCCCACGATCGGGAGGAGCGCGAATTGCGTGCGAGCCCAGCCTGCCAAGAAGGGTCGACAAAATAGGTGCCCATTAAAGACGCGGGCACTATCGAAAAACAATAGAAAAAAACCTGCGGCGCGCGTCTTGCCCACCGCAGGTGCGGAAAGCGTTGACGAAATAGATACCCGATACCCGTTTCAGCACAGGCGCAAAAGAAAACACACCCCACAAAGTGAGGTGTGCAACTTGGGTGCGGCAACTTGCCGCTGGCGCGCTTGAAGGGATTCGAACCCCCGGCTTCATCCTTAGGAGGGATGCACTCTATCCAGCTGAGTTACAAGCGCAGATGCAAAGGGGCCTCTCCGGCCCGCGCTGCGAGTCGGTCGGCTGTCCATTATTATAGCAGACTCCCCTTTCAAAAGCAATGCCCGCCCCGCCCCGAAGGGGGGTATTAAGAAAGCGTTAAGAGAGGAAAAAGAAGCCTAAACTTGTTGTAAAGAAAATGGGGATTTGCTATACTGATAGGCAGTTCGCTCCGGCGCGGCAGGCCCATCGCCTTCCGTGCCCGGAGCGCCGTTTCAGTGGTTCGATAGGCAAAAATTTAAAAGAGAAGAGAGATTGCTGTCATGTCGGAACAAACGGTAGAAAAAAAGGTCAAAAAGCCCCTCTCCCCCACCCAGATCATCGTCGCCAGCTTCCTGCTGGTCATCACCGTGGGGGGGCTGCTTCTCTGTCTGCCCCTCTCCTCGCGCAGCGGGGAGTTCACCCCTTTTTTGGACGCCCTGTTCACCGCCACCTCGGCCACCTGCGTCACCGGGCTGATCGTGGTGGACACCTACCTGCACTTCAGCTTTTTCGGGCAGCTGGTCATCCTCTGCCTGATTCAGATCGGCGGGCTGGGGCTCATCACCTTCGTCACCTTTTTCAGCGTGGCGGTGGGCAAGAAGATGCGCTTCAAGAACATGTCCCTGGCACAGGAGTCCATCAGCGCCTCCTCGGTCAGCGGGCTGCCCCACCTGGTGCGAATGGTGGTCAAGGCCTCGCTGCTCATCGAGGGCTGCGGCACCCTGCTGCTCTGCCTCAGCTTTATCCCCCGCTACGGCTTTGTGCAGGGGCTGTGGACCGCCTTCTTCCTGGCGGTGTCGGCCTTCTGCAACGCGGGCTTTGACATTCTGGGCCACGAGGGGGCCTACAGCAGCCTGATCCACTACACCGGCGACCCCATCGTCATCGGCACCATCAGCGCCCTGATCGTCATCGGCGGCCTGGGCTTTTTGGTCTGGGCCGACCTCTACGGTCTCCGCCACACCAAAAAACTGCGGCTGCACACCAAGATCGTCCTCTTCATCACCGCCCTCCTCATCCTGTTGGGCACCCTCCTCTTCTGCGTGTTGGAGTGGAACAACCCCTCCACCATGGGGCCCCTCTCCGTCCCCGAAAAGCTGGGGGCCGGGCTCTTTCAGTCCATCTCCTGCCGGACGGCGGGCTTTAACTCCATCGACCTCAACGCCATGTCGGGCTTTACCAAACTGGTGGCCAGCATCCTGATGTTCATCGGCGCGGGCCCCGCCTCCACCGGCGGCGGCATCAAGGTCACCACCTTCGCCGTCATCGTCATGACCATCCTCAGCTTCTCCTCTGGGCGGGAGAACACCGTCATCCTCAAGCGGCGCATCGACCACAAGACCGTCTACAAGGCCCTCACCATCTCTGCGCTGGCCCTGGTGGTGGTCTTCATCACCTCCTCGGTGATGTTCTACTCCATCCCCCGCAGCGAGTTCAACACCCCCATCAACGCCATCTTCGAGGCCTGCTCGGCCTTTGGCACCGTGGGCCTCTCCGACGGGCTCACCGGCGAGGGGAACGCCCTCACCCACATCATCACCATGCTCACCATGTTCATCGGCCGGGTCGGTCCCGCCTCCCTCGCCATCTCCCTGGCCTCCGGCCGGGGCGGGCGCAAAAAAAACCAGGTCATGCCCGAGGGCAAGGTCCTGGTGGGCTGATTTGCCAAGAGACGCCAAAAGCGGCGAGCACGCGCTCGCCGCTTTTTTTGCAATTTCTACCCCTTCAAGCTGCCCTCGCCGCCCATCAGGGCGATGAGCTCCTCCACCCGCTCGAGGGGGAAGGGGGGCAGCGCCAAGGGCTTGAGGGCGATGGACATCAGCTTCATGGGGTTGTCGTCGGCCGCCACCCGGTTGGACGAGAGGTGTCCGCAGCGCCGGCAGCGGTGGATGATCGCCCACTCACCGCCTGCCCGCACCCAGACGCCCACCGGCTCCATGATCCCGCCGCAGCAGGCAGCCCGGTCGCCGGGCCGGTCGTCGACGTGCAGGCTGTGCAGACAGTTGGGACAGTGGTTGCGGTGGCCGCTGCCGGCCCCCTCGGGCACCACCTGCCGGCCGCACACCTTGCAGGTAAAGACCTCTTGGCAGCGGTGGGTCCGGTAATACCCTGGGTCTTTTTGTCTTCTCTTGTTTTCGCGATTCACGGAAAGTCCTCCTAAAAGCGGGGTCGCTCTGTCGGGAGGATCGCGGAGATCAGTTTGCGCAAACCTCCCGGTTTGGCGCAATCTCCGACTGGTTGGAACGCTTCAAAAGGCAGCTCTCCTCTTTTTTGTGATGGGCAGGGGGCAAAGCCCGCTGGCCGCCCCCATCATACCACGCAGAGGCGGGAAAAGACAACCGGTTTTTTTGTATCCACCGCGGCAATTTCCCCCTTTTCAGCGAAAATTGTGCTATACTGTAAGGGTATTTGCGGCGCGGGGAAGGCGCTCCCGCCGCTCCAAAATCGCGCAAAGGGGGACTTTGCCCTGTGAAGATCACCGCCGTTTTGCAGGACTCCATGCCGGCTTTCGACATGCTGCCCGCCGTTTATCCCACCGACTTTCCCCAGGAGAAGGGCTCTTTCAAGCCCTTTATGCACACCCGCCTGGCTGCGGTTGCAGGGGTCGGCCTCTACGTCAACCACGCCGTCTTTGAAAATCCCGACCTGATCCCCATCCAGCGGGACGAAGGGGACATCTTCCAAAACTGCTGCGCCTCCTTCTCCCTTGACCCCTTTCCCCAGGCCAGCCGCTACTACATCAACGTCACCTGCGACATCTACGGCGGGTTCCTCGCCACCCTCTGCGACGGGGCCGAGATCGTCGACGACCTGACCCGGGAGATCTGTGCCGACTTCACCCCCCTCACCCAGGGCGGCTACAACGAGATCGGGGTCTACTGGGGGTGCACCTTCCTCCTCTCCGAGCGGCTCTTCGAGCGGCTCTACGGCGCTCACCAGCTGGACGAGACCACGGTGATGAAGGGGAACCTGTACATCTGCTGCCAAAACCCCAAGATGGCCCATTTCGGCACCGTCTCCCCGGTGGAGGAGCGGGAAAACCTCTCGGTCTACCGCACCGACGGCTTCTGCGATATTGAATTTTTGCGCCTCTAGGGTGTATACTGGACCAAACGGCGCGACTCAACCGCCCCGGGCGCTCTGCCGCCCAGGGCCAAAAGGGAGGACATACCTGTGAAAGGCCTGCTGAAACTGCTCATCGTCATCGCCCTGGCGGCTGTCGCCATCGGCCTGATCAACGACCGGGAAAACGACAGCTACCGCGACCTGTACCGCCACTACGTCAAACTGGACCTGGACGGGGAGGACGAGCCCGAAACCGTCTGACCGCCCCCACAAACAGGCGACCGGCCCCCGCTCTCTCGCGAGCGGGGGCCTTTTCTATTTCTCCGAAACCGGCCGCTTTTTCTCCGAAAATGACGAAGTGATGAAGTTTGTTTTGCGCCCCTCTAACGATTGCCCTTCCCCCCTTGTCGGCCGCCCCCTGCCCGGGTATGATAGGGGTGAACAGAAGACTTCGCCCACATTTGGGCCAGCGCCGTAGAGGAGGGATTTTTATGGTACTTGCCGCCCGCTCTGTCTCCGCCCTGTCTGTCCTGGGCTTTATCGGCCTGGCGGCTGTTCTCATCGCCCTGCTGAGCGTGATCTCCTTTCTCTTCTACCGAAAGAGAAAATAGCCGCCGGTCAGATCCGTCAAAAAAGGGAGCGCTTCCAAAGCGCTCCCCTTTCTATTTTTCGGCCTTTTCCCTTCGCCCCTCGCCCTCCCCGGTCAGAGCGACCTGCCAAAGGCATAGGCCTCTTCCAGGTGGCCGGTCTGCGCGATCTGCGGCGCCCCTTCGGTGGGGCCGCACCCGCCGGCCAGCACCATCCCCCGGTCGCGAAAGCCGATGTAGTTGACCAGGGCAAAGCGGTAGTAGGACACCGCCTGCTCAAAGGTCCAGAAAAGGTCGTCCGCCGCCGTCATCAGCAGGGCGCACTCCTTGTCCGGGTACCGCTCGTACCGGCCCAGGGGCGGGTTTTCGTCGGCCTGCGCAAGGGAGTAAAACCGCTCGATCAAGGCCTTGATGCGGGAGGAGAGGGTCCAAAAATAGAGGGGCGAGGCAAAGGCGATCAGGTCGGCCCCCTCTATTTTGGGGACCAGGTCGGCAAACCCGTCCCGAATCATGCAGGGGCGGCCGCGGCGGCAGGCGTTGCAGCCGAGGCAGCCCTTCACCTCGGTTTGCAGCAGGGAGACCCGCTCCACCTGACACCCGGCCTCCCGGGCCCCCCGCACGAAGGCGTCCACCAGCTGGGCGGTGTTCCCGCCCGGCCGGCCCCCGCCGACGACGACCAAGACCCGCTTCATCCGCTCTCCCCCTCTTTCCCCGTCAACGCCGTCATCCCTCCGCCAGCGCCCGGTCCAGCTCCGCCGCCGTCTGCCGGATCTGCTCCTGGTAGCTCAGCAGCCGGGCCTTGACCGCGCCAAAGTCCATGCTGCGCAGTTGGCGGCGGTGCATCACCAGCTCGCCGTCGACGATGGTGCTCTCCACGTTGCCCGGGTTGGCGCTGTAGACAATGACCGAGTAGGGGTCGTAGAGCGGGCTCATGTTGACGCTGTCGGTCTCGAAGATGGCGATGTCCGCCTTCTTCCCCACCTCGAGGGAGCCGATCTCCCCCTCCATCCCCAGGGCGCGGGCCCCGCCGATGGTGGCCAGCTGCAAGATCTCCCGCGCGGGGAAGAGAGTGCGGTCGCCGTTAAAGAGCTTTTGGATCTTCCCCACCAGGGAGAGCTGGGTCACAATGTCGATGGTGTTGCCGCTCATGGCCCCGTCGGTCCCCAGGGAGACGGGGATGCCCCGTTCCAGCATCTGCCGGATCTTGGCCACCCCCTTGGCGGACTTGGCGTTGGAGCCGGCGTTGTAGGAGACCTTGACCCCCCGGCGCTGGTAGATGTCCAGGTCGGCCTCGTCCATGAGGATGGAGTGGGCGGCCAGGAAGTGCTCGTCCAGGATGCCGATGGAATCCAGGTAGGCCACCGGGCTCAGGCCGTAGCGCTCGAGACAGCCGGTGTGCTCGTAGGCCATCTCCGCCACGTGCATACTCATCAGCAGCCCCTCCCGCCGGGCCAGGTCGTGGGCGGCCACCAGGTGCTCGGTGTCGTTGGAATAGGGGGCGTGACAGTTGACCGAGGGGGTGATGCGGGGGTGGCCCTTCCACTTCCCCACAAACCACTTGGTGTACGCCCACTCGCCATAGGGCTCCTTGGCGCTGGGGCTGGGCCCCTCTAAAATGGTCTCGGCCAGCACCGCGCGGATGCCGCAGGCCTCGGCCGCCTGGGCCACCTCGTCCTCAAAGTAGTAGGCGTCGTAGCAGGTGGTCACCCCGCCGAAGAGCAGTTCGGCAAAGGCGTAGTCGGCCCCGGCGCGGACCATGGGGGCGTCCAGCGACTCGTTTTCCAGCGGGAAGAGGTAGCGCTTGAGCCGGTCGGCCACATCGTCGCCCAGGCTGCGAAAGAGGATCATCGGCAGGTGGTTGTGGGTGTTGATCATCCCCGGGATGACGATCTTTCCGCTGCAGTCCAGCACCTGGTACCCCTCTTCAGAAAAGGGCGGTTCCCCCTCGCCCAGGGCGGCGATGCGGTCGCCGCGGATCTGCAGGTATCCCCTCTGCACCGTCGTCAGCGCCTGGTCCATGGTGAGGATCAGGGCGTTTTTCAGCAGTAGATTGGCCACGACAAATTCCCCCGTTTTTTGTAGACTCGCCCGGCAAAAGCGCCTGCTGCCGGGCTGTTTTTTTCCAGTATAGCACGGCGGGGCCCCGTTGCCTACCGCCCCCGGCGGAAAAGCGCCCCTTTCCCACCCCATAAAAAAGGGCGGGGACCCCGTCCCCGCCAAAAGCGCCCTCTATTTTTTCAACAGGGCCTTCAGGTTGCCCACCTCTTTTTGCGCGACCTCACCGCCGTCCACCAGGTTTTGATAGCGAAAGAGGATGAACCCCCGATAGGCCGATTTTTTGCGGGCGTCGGCCACCATCCGCGCCATGTCGTCGCCGTTTTGGGAGAAGCCGGTGGCCTCGTCGCCCATCCGGTAGGCCGCCAGCCCGATGTAGAGTTTGACCGACGGCTCTTTGCAGTAGCTGTTCCACTCGCTGATTTTTACATCGTAGCGGGCCGACGCCTGGGGGTGGCTGTACCCCCAGTAGATCTGGGGGGCTATGTAGTCCACATACCCCGGCTGCGAGGCCCACTTCTTCACGTCGGCATACATGGAGCGGTAGCAGTTGTCCACGTTCCCCTGGGGGCTGATGCCAAAGACCAGGGCGGGGTTTTTGGCCTTTACCGCCCGGTGGACCCGCTGCACCAGCGCGTCCACATTGGCGCGGCGAAAATCGCCCAGGGAGAGCTGGCCGCCCCCGTCCCGGTAGCGCCGGTAGGCCGCCGCATCAAAGCTGTCGTCGGCGCCGGAGGGGTAGAAGTAGTCGTCAAAGTGGATGCCGTCAACGGCGTAGTTCTGCAAGATCTCCTCCACGCCGGAGACGATCAGGTCCTGCACCTGGGGGATGGCCGGGTTGTAGTAGAGCCCCTCGCCCACCTGCACCACCCAGTCGCCCTTGGTGGCGCTGTCGGCAAACCACTTGGCGCCGGGGCTCTCGGCGCAGGGGGCCGAGTCGGCCGCCGAACTGATGCGGTAGGGGTTGATCCAGGCCTCGATCTTCAGCCCCTTCTGGTGGGCCGCCTCCACCATGATCTTGAGCGGGTCAAACCCCGGGTCCTGCCCCTGCTTCCCCGCCGCATACTTGGAGTAGGGGAACAGCTTGGAGGGGTAGAGCGCGTCGCTGTAGGGCCGCACCTGGACGATGACGGTGTTGAGCCCCATCTCCGCACAGTTTTGAAATTCTCTGTTTATACTTTCAGTAAATTCCGTTTCGCCCTTTCCGGTGAGGATGTCTGCCAGATCCAGGTAGGAAAACCAGACGGCCCGGTACTCGCCGTCCGGGGCCTCGCTGCTCTCCAGGGCGCTCAGGCCGCCGCTGCCGCCGGAGGCAGAGGGGGCGGCAGAGGACTGCCCTCCCTCCCCCCTGCCCGAGAGGCGAGGCAGCAGCCAAAAGGCGCCCGCCATCAGGGCAGCGGCCAGCAACACCGCCAAAAAGCGGGTGCCGCCACCGCCCGCCTTTCTGTTCCGGCCGTCCCGGTACGGCCGGCGGTAAGGAGGTCTCGCCACCGCTTGCCACCCCTTTCTCTCTGCGGAATAGAAAGGGGCCGCCCAGTCCCCAGGGGACCGGGCGGCCCGCTTGTCCCAGTATTGATTCTATGAGCTAGAGGGAGAAGATATAACCGCCGGCCATGACGGCCGCCACCGCGCCGTCGGCCGCCGCCGTCACCAGCTGCCGCACCAGCTTCTGGCGGGTGTCCCCCGCGGCAAAGACGCCGGGGACGTTGGTCTTGGTGTCCTCGCCTGCGGCGACAAAGCCGCTCTCGTCCATCTCGACCGTTCCGCGAAAGAGCTCGTTTTGCGGGATCTGGCCCACCGCCACAAAGACCCCGTCTACCGCCAGTTCGCTCTCTTCGCCCGTCTTTTTGTTCTGCACCTTCAGGCCGGTGACCTGCTGGCCGCCGAGCACCTCCAGGGGGACGGTGTCGTAGAGGATGTGGATGTTCTCCCGCGCCAGCACCGCCTTGACGTTGTGGGCGTCGCCCCGGAACTCGTCCCGCCGGTGGATGAGGGTCACCTCCTCGCAGAGGTTGGCCAGGAAGAGGGCGTCTTCCAGCGCAGTGTTCCCCCCGCCGACCACCGCCGTCTTTTTGCCGCGGAAGAAGCCGCCGTCACAGGTGGCGCAGTAGGAGACGCCCCGGCCCTGGAACTTCTCCTCCCCGGGCACCCCGAGCTTGCGCTTGACCACCCCGTTGGCCAGGATGACCGCCTTGCACTCGTAGCGGCCCTCGTCGGTCTCCACCACCTTCACCGGGCCGGAAAAGTCAAAGCCGGTGACCTTTTCGTAGCGGATGTCCGCCCCGTGGGAGGTGGCCTGCTCGTAGAGGTTGCCGGCAAACTCCACCCCGGAGATGCTGAGGATGGCGGGGTAGTTCTCCACCTCGCCGGTGTTGACGATCTGCCCGCCGTGGACGTTCTGTTCCAGCACGATGGCGCTGTTGCCCCCCCTTGCGGCGTAGACGGCGGCGGTCATCCCCGCAGCGCCGGCGCCAATGATGACGATATCGGTCTTGGTGGTCTCACTCATGTCCTCGCCCTCCTATAACAATTCGTATATTATATAACTAGAAATACTATATGTCTTTTCTCGATGGCGCCCGCAGCGCACACCTGCTGGCGCTCTATTTCAGTGTATCCAAATTTCTGGAAGAATGCAAGGGAAAAGGGCGTTCCATCAGGTAAGCCGCCAGCATCCCCCAAAAACAGCCATACTCTCCCTGCCGCTATGCTACAACAATCTAGACGCCGCCTCCTCCAACCTTCCGCTCTCCCGCTCCCCGATCCATATCTTTCCCCCCACCCGCTGGATGAGTCCCTCCCCCTCTATCGCGTCGAGCTGCCGGTAGAGGGTGCGCAGGTTCATCGCCAGCTCCTCCGCCAGGGCCCGCTTGCTCTTTTTGAACACAAAGGGGAGGGGTTGTCCCCGGCTGTACCGGTAGAGGCAGAGCAGCACATTCTCCCGGTTGGTGTACTGGGCCAGTTCGTTGACCCGATCGATGCTGCCCCCGGCGAAGGAGGCCAAAAACCGGAGGATCTTCAGCGTCAGTTCCCGGTCAGACAGCACCGCCTCCAAAAACAGTTCCCCCGGAAAGGTCAGGTACCAGCATTCGTCCAGCGCCGACACAGTGGCCAGCACCGCCGGCTGTCCCCCCAGGTACTCCAGCAACCCCAGCAGGATGGCCTCCTCGTGGACCGCGTAGGAGAGGTTGTCCCCCTCCGCGCTGTACCGGCTGACCGCACACCGCCCGCAGAGAAAGAGCACCACCCGGTCCGCCGGGTCGCCGTTCAGCAGCAGCACCTCCCCCCTCTTGGCCCGCCTCAAAAAGGCAGTCTGCCCGCAGAGCGGCGCCAGCTCCCGCCGGACCGACCCGTCTGTGTGCTGGCGCCCCATCCCCCCTGCCACAATGGCGGCGACCTTCCTCTTCTCCCCTTCGCTGTACCCCACGGCCATCTCTGCAAAACCTCCCCCAAACAGTGACAACTGTCATTGTTTTTAGTATACACCCGGCGCTACAATAAGGCCATAGACAAACTGCGAAGGGGCGTCTTTCCCGCCGGACCGGACCGCCCCCGCCATAAGGAGGATATCGCCGTGGAAGAAAATGCCAAATACAGACAGTTTCAAGAGGCCGTTCTGCGGGTGGTCAGCGACACCCACCTGACCCATGAACAGGCCATGATGCAGCTCTCCCGCCTGGCCGAGAGCTATACCGAGGGCTTCCCCATGCCGGAGGGCTTTTTGGAGCTGCAGGACGAACTAGACGAGATGAGCGCCATGGGGGAGGGCTTTGTCCCCTACGTCCCCCGCTACATCCTCCCCGACTACGACAAGCTGATGAGAGAGGGCTGCCAGTTCCTCCGCCTCGATCCCCCCACCAACCTGCGGGAGGCCATCAACACCCTGGAGATTTTCTATCACCACGTCCCCTCCACCACCCACTTCCCCGTCTTCATCGGCAAGCTGGACCGCCTGCTGGAGCCCTTCATCGAGGATGAGGCGGAGGCCAAGGTCCTGATCAAGGACTTCATGCGCTTTATCGACCGCACCATCTCCGACTCCTTCTGCCACGGCGACCTGGGCCCCAAGGCCACCACCGCCGGTCGGCTCATTCTGGAGGCGGAGCGGGAGCTGCAGGACTCCACCCCCAACATCACCCTCCTCTACGACCCAGACAAGACGCCGGACGACTTTGCCTGTCTCTGTGTACAGGCGGCGCTGGACTGCGCCAAGCCCTCCTTTGCCAACCACAAGATGTTCTCCGCCGACCTGGGCGAAAACGAGTACGGCATCGCCAGCTGCTACAACGGGCTGCTGCTGGGCGGCGGCTCCTACACCCTGGCCCGGCTGCTGCTCAACAACATCGCCTTCCACTCCGAGGGCAAGGAGGACTTCTTCCAGAACCGCCTGCCCCGGGCCATCGATGTGCAGTGCGCCATCATGGACGCCAAAATCGACTTTTTGGTCAACAAATCCGCCTTCTTCCGCTCCAACTTCCTGGTCACCGAGGGGTTTGTCCACCCCGACCGCTTCACCGGGATGTTCGGGATGGTGGGGATGTGCGAGTGCGTCAACGACCTGCTGAAAAAAGAGGGCGTGGACGGGCGCTACGGCCACGACGAGGTGGCCAACGCCCTGGGCGATGAGATCATGGCCTTCATCGACCAGCGGGTCAAGGCCCACCACAACCCCTACTGCCCACAGACCGGCGGCCGCTTCCTCCTGCATGCCCAGGTGGGGGTGGACAGCGACAGCCAGTGCTCCCCTGGTGTGCGCATCGCCATCGGCGACGAGCCCGACCTCTACGACCACCTGCGCCACTGCGGCCGCTACGAGAAGTACTTTGTCTCCGGCGCCGGCGACATCTTCCCCTTCGAGTCCACCGCGGCCCGCAATCCCGAGAGCGTGCTGGACGTCATCAAGGGCGGCTTTGCCGCGGGGATGCGCTACTTCTCCACCTACTCCAGCGACAGCGACGTCATCCGCATCACCGGCTATCTGGTCAAGCGGAGCGACATGGAAAAATACGACAGCGGCAAGGCCGTCCAGCACGACACAGTGGCCCTGGGCGCCAACTCCATGCGGCTGCGCCACTTTGACGACCGAAAGCTGAGGAGCTTATGCTGAGAGCGCCCGTCAACAAAATCATCCCCCAGAGCAGTGTGGACGGCCCCGGCAACCGGACGGCCATCTTCTTTCAGGGGTGCAATTTCAGCTGTCACTACTGCCACAACCCGGAGACCATCCACCTCTGCCAAAACTGCGGGACCTGCGTGGCGGACTGCCCGGTGGGCGCCCTGCAGAGGGATGCAGCGGGAGCCGTCTGCTGGGACCCCGCCCTGTGCGTCGGCTGCGACACCTGCATCAAGGTCTGCCCCCACCTCTCCTCCCCCAAGGTGCGGCTGCTCACGGTGGAGGAGGTGCTGGCCGAAATCGAGAAGGGGGTGCCCTTTATTCGGGGGATCACCGTCTCCGGCGGGGAGTGCACCCTCTACCGCGACTTCGTCGTCTCCCTCTTCGAGCGGGTCCACGCCCTGGGACTGACCGCCCTTCTGGACTCCAACGGGAGCCGGGACTTCTCCGCCGATGCCGAACTGCTGGACGCCAGTGACGGGGTGATGCTGGACATCAAGTGCTTTGACAGCGCCATCCACCAAAAACTCACCGGCCAGCCCAGTGAACAGGTGCGGGAAAACGCCGTTTTTCTGGCAAAAAGGGGGAAACTCACCGAGATCCGCACGGTGGTCATCCCCGACTATCTGCCCAATGAGGAGACGGTGCGGGGCTACTGTGAATTGCTGGCCCCCTACCTCTCCACAGGGCCCATCCGCTACAAGCTGATCCGCTTTCGCCCCTTTGGGGTGCGGGAGCCATACAACCAGCTGGAAACCCCGTCAGAGGAGTATATGGAGCAGTTGGCGGAGATCGCAAAGGGGTATGGGTTTGCGGATGTCATCAGCGTTTAGCGATAGAAAAAGAGGGCCACAAAGGGCCCTCTTTTCTTGCGCCATTCTCCCCCGCTGTGTTACAATTGCCTTACACCCGCACCATTTGAAAGGAAGTGCTCACCGTGTTTCAAACTGCCGTTATCCCGTCTTTTGGCCCCTTCAGCCCCGCTCAAAAGGAGCGGCTGAAGACGGCCCATCCCCGCCAGGAAGTCCACTTCTTTGATCACCTGCCCACCCCAGCCGAACTCGCCGGGTTTGACTGCATCATCGGCAATCCCCCGGTTTCGCTCATAAAAGAGCTCCCCGACCTCAAGCTGCTGCAGCTCTGTTCGGCCGGCGTGGACGTCTACGTCAACGACCACGACTACCCCCGCCAGGTCATTTTGGCCAATGCCAGCGGCGCCTACGGAGAGATCATTGCCGAGTTCACCATTGGCATGCACCTCTACCTGCTCAAGCAGCTCGGCCAGTACCGAGACGCCATGGCGGAGGGCAGATGGGAGATGCTCGGCCAGGTGAGCCAGCTGGCCGGAAGCACGGTGGTCTGCCTGGGAACCGGCGATTTGGGGGCCAGCTACGCCAAAAAAGCCCAGCTGCTGGGCGCCCATACCATTGGCGTCAAGCGCACCCCCGCCGCAAATCTGCCCGGCTTTGACCGGGTGGTGACGATGGACCAGTTGGAAGAGATCCTGCCCCAGGCCGACGCCCTGGTCCTCTCCCTTCCCGACACCCTCGAAACGCGCCAAATTCTCAATGCCCACACCCTCTCCTGCTGCAAGGATGGCGTCTTGGTCATCAACATCGGGCGGGGGACCGCCGTCGACACCGAGGCCCTCTGTCAGGCGCTGGACGCCGGCAAAGTCGGCGCCGCCGGGCTGGACGTCACCGCCCCAGAGCCCCTTCCCCAAGAACACCGCCTTTGGAAATATCCCAATGTGCTGATCACCCCCCATGTCACCGGAGGCTCCTGCAACGCCGTCAGCAGGGAGCGGATCGTCGAAATCGCCAACCGCAACATCTCCGCTTTTATCGAGACTGGGGCTGTCCCTCACGCAATCGATATCGACCGAAAATACTAGCGCCGTTCCTCCCTGCATGAAGGGGCGAAAAAGAGCAGGCCGTGAAAGCAATTTTTTGCAGGCTATTGCCTTTTGTAGAGCGATTTGTTATAATAATTGGGCTGTGACAGGTAGTCACAGCCCAATTGAATAGGGAGCGGTATCGAAGTGGTCATAACGGGACTGACTCGAAATCAGTTGAGCCGCAAGGCTCCGTGGGTTCGAATCCCACCCGCTCCGCCAAATTTCCCCGAAAGATGTGCTTATATTTTTCGGGGAAATTTTTTTGCCTAAAAATCACTTTTTCAACATATCCATTTGCAAAATAGTATCATTAGCTATTGCTGTTGCAGTAACAGCACCCACGATACTCTCTATTTCTGCTGGTGAAATGCCACTTCCCGGTCGTTTAAAGGTGAGCATTTCTCGAGTCAAAATCGTTCCTTGAGGTATGTCACATGCTGCTACAATTGATCTTCTTGCATTGTGCCGTGCCTTTCGTTCGCTATCAAGACACTTTATCTCATAACTCCCTCTAATTTGGTTGATAAACTCGATACTATCTAAGATTTTATGAGCATCATCCGGATCCATAGCGTGGTAATGATCGTTCCCCTTTAGCTTCTTATTAAGAGTGAAATGTTTTTCTATTATTTGTGCCCCCAGGCAATACGCAGTTTTAATTACATCATAACAGGCATCGGGCTTTGTATGATCCGAGTAACCTATGAACACATTTGGATAACGCTCTTTTAGCGAAATAATTTTATTTAAATTTGCGTGTTCATAGGGAGTCGGATACTCAAGGACACAGTGAAGCAAAACAAGGGGGCATTTATTATACTGTCGAATAGTCTCAACTGCATGGTCAATTTCATCCAAATTGGAAGCCCCCACAGACAATAAAATAGGCTTATTTTTTTTGGCTTGATGAATGATAAACGGAAGATTGCTGAGATCAGACGATGAAATTTTGTAGATATTCATCATGGAGTCTAAATAATCTGCAGATTCGAAATCAAAAGCCGTAGAACAAAACTCAATACCCAGTTCATCACAGTATTTGGCCAATAGTTCATACTCTTCTCTGCCAAATGCATCAAATTTTTGAAACAGTTCAAACTGAGAGCGGGTTGGTTCCTCAGTTATGTCCCAATAGTAAGGGGATGCCTTGGCAGCTAATGTTTCAGCTTTGTAGGTTTGAAATTTAACAGCATGAATACCCGCCGCCTTTGCTTCTCGCACCATCAGCTTGGCAGCATCCATAGGGGAGATTCCTCGCTCCGTGGCTATATCATAATAATTTACACCAATTTCAGCAATAAGTACAAACTTACCTTCCTCAAGTCTGCGAACTACTGTACTCTCCATTGTAACACCAGCCTCTCTTTTCTACACACAAATAGCAAACAAAGCATTTTTCGGGAAATGCTGAACCAATAAATTGATTTTATCTTTCATCTAAAATAAGTCTAATTTCATTTTTTACTCCATTTTTTAGGCGCTGACGGTGGGATAGCATTAGTTGACGCATTTCATCGCGAAGTTGAGGTGTGTTGACTAAAAACTCAAATGTGCGTTCTAATGTTTCATCCTCTAAATGAGACCCCAATCCTAAATTAAAGAAGCCATTCTGCATTTGCGCAAAAATGTGAAGTTGCTCTCTCTCATTCTGTGCCATGACAACTGCAGGAATACCTAAAGCTGCTAGTTCATACACAGTACGCCCTTGTGACGTGAGAGCTAAATCGGCCCGCTTCATGTAAGCACTAACAAACTTTGCATTTTGTATAACTGTTATATTACATCCCTCGCAAGAAATCACCCCGTGGGCTTTACTGTCATAACCAATCCCTACAATAAAAGTAAAATGCATATGGGGATATTGTGGGTGAATTTTCTTTGCCAAACGATATGCCTTTTCCGTCAAATTTGATGGATCTGTCCCACCGAAGAGAACCACAACCTCCCGAACCTCTTGAGACAATGGCTTAGGCTCAGCCACTAAAAATTCATCTCGCAGGCAAATATAGTCTTCACCGCAGTATACATTTTTCCAAACCGCCACCTTCTCATCTGCATACAAAGCATTAATTACTACATCGGCATAGCGAGCTCCTTCCCCCATATCTTCAATGGTAACCACGCGCGGACAAATTTTTTTCAATTTTTTCATATACTCTTCAGAAGTGTCAAGACAATCATTAACCACCACATCCGGACAATATTTTTCTAAAAATCGAAAAAACTCCTCGTCATTTTCCACTATCATTATGGGCATAAAGGATTCTTGGAGTTTTTCTATCCCCTCTCGATATCTTGCTTTTGTTACAAACATTACTTCGTGGCCAATCAAATTATAAGCTAGAGTTAAACAATGATAAATGTGTCCCATGCCAAGTGTTTGATGACCATCAGCACGTAGAACAATCTTCTTGCGCCCTAAAATAGCTTCACAAACTATCCAATCGTTAGCTGTGTCAATATCTACTGCCTCTTGTTCAGGAATTTCATATACCGAAATTTGACTTCCCATACGGCTGTTCTCTGTAATAAACTCTCTACGAGTGATAAAAAAAGCTCCTGCCTCTAAATAATTGGGGGGAAGTTGTTGACGGTTTAGACGTTCCTTATATAGGGGGTAGTAGCCTTTGTCAGACTTAGACCAGGATAGATGAGGCTTATTAACAGCACTGATATATGTATCAGCAGCATCTTCTATAAATGCTTGTAATGCCTTTTCAAGTGTTTGCGCACGCAAAACGGGTGATGTAGGTTGTAGCGTAATAACTATATCATAATGCTGGTTTCGCATTTTCTCCATTTGTAACACCGCATCGCAAATCACTGGATCTAGTGTTACAGAATCTTCTGCTAAATAGGCAGGCCTTTGTAAGGCTTCGGCACCATAGGTTGCAGCAATACCTAAAATCTCTTCATCATCGCTGCTAACTGCTACGTCAGTAATTAAACTGCACAGCTGTGCATTATGAATGGCATAGTAAATTAAAGGCTTACCATTCATTAATCGCACATTTTTTCGTGGGATTCCCTTTGAGCCACCTCGAGCAGGGATAATAGCTAAAACCTTCATAAAAATCCTCTCTTCACCTTAGAAGCACTTAGAATACACTTTTTTGTTTAATGATCCGCCATAGCAAAAGGACTCCAGTCACCAATGCTAAAATCCACCGAATATACCAAAAATCAGAAGTAATATAATAAATAACAGCAGCAAGAGTTAAAACTGCCAATCCTGGCAAAAACATCATTGTTCTATAATGATAATCTCCTTGACCGATATAGTTTGCTAATATCTGATGAAAGCAGAAAAGAAGCACATAGGCAGCCATAGTAGCTAATGCAGCCCCCATTGTACCCCAAATAGGAATCAATAAGAAATTGAGCACAATGTTTAAAATTGCTGCGCCACAAGTGCCTACAGCAATAACTGATGTTTTTTTATGAAAGAATTCAAAATTCACTGGAAAGCTATACAAAAATACCATGTAAACAGAAATAACCATAATTGGGATTAAATCCATGCCAGACCAAAAATCCCTTGATGCAAATAACATAGTAAATTCAGGCGCTACCAATATAAAGCCAACACAAAGAGATGTAAAAAGAAAAATATAATTTCGGCTTCTGCGTATAATTACTTTTGTATCTTTTTGAGATAAATAATCATAGTAAAAAGGAACCCAGGTATTATTGAGAGCACTCCAGATAATCGACAAAATATGAGTTAAAGTAAAAACAAAACTATAGATGCCGACAGCACCTGTATCTTGAAGCTGTTGCTGCAACATAATACGATCCGATTGACTTAGTACAATATGGGATAAACCATGAAAAACTAGGGGAAGGCACAACGGCAAACAAAACTTCCAATATTGCTTATCAAAGAAAGTTTTCCCTCGCAATAAAAAGAAAGCAAGTATACTGATACCAACAACCCCTGCTGGTATCGCATAACCAATAATTCTTCCCCAATATCGATCTTCAAAAGAGCTAATACAAGAAACTAAAACTAAGGACAAGGCCACAGAGATGATAGCTACGCTTGTGGATATAATAAAATTGGAAAATGCCTCTTTATGGTATGTAAACTTAAGTGAAGCAAAATTAATTATATAGGTACCAAAAGACTGAAGTAGCATGACGAAAACCAGCGCTGGTGAAAACTTCATAAACTTAGATATTGGTCCTATAAATACGACAGTTAAAACAGCTATTGCTATTGAAGATAGACATGACAAAGATATAATACTAGAATAATATCTGTCCTGTTCTTTTTCTTTCAGATGAGCACGGGAGACGGCAATCGTTCCTCCTGTTTGGATACCCATAATAATAGAAAACACTTGAACCCATGTTGTATAAAGGGAGACAATTCCATAGTTATCTGTCCCCAACAATCGAGTAAAAATTGGGACCGTAAAAAAATTAATACCATTGAGCACAACTGGCCCCAAAATATTAAATATAGCCAAAACATTTTCGTTTTTTGAACTAATAATGCGACGGATTTTAGACATAAATACACTTCACCGTTCTTTAAACATCTAGTTACGCTACAAATGCAATTATACTCTATTGTACCTCTTTACTTATGGATTCCAACACATTATGAAGCTCGTCAAAAGTCTTTGGAATAAAAAAGCGTTCCGGGTTTCGATAAGAACACCGAATTTTTTCAAAAAACATTTTCATTGTTTTTCCTCCATCTGCGTGAAATGCCATACATTCAGGTACAAGTTCATATAGCAAAATGACAAACGGTTCTTGATCAAAAACCATTTTAGAAGTAATACACGCGGTCGAATTAATGGATATAAACACTTTATTTTGTAAATCCATATTCAACAGGAGGACTTCCCAAGGAATATCGACAGCAGGTGCAACCTCGACGCTATTACCTGAATATTCTTGATCATCAGGCATTCGTGTAGGATGTAATCGTAAAGTAATCTGACTTTTACAAACTACTCTGCAAATTTGTGTTAGTAACTTGCCATTATCAATATCGATATTTAGCTGCTTTTTATATGCTTGATCTAAATAGACAAAAGTTTTATCTTTATAAAACTCGGCTTCACCACTATAAGCAAAAATACAATTAAATAACTCCTGTCTCTCTAAAGATACTGCAGGAATGCAGTAGCCCGGGAATTGCCTGTTAGTGAGTATTGCCTCTGGCATATAAGCATACAACCCAGAAATTGACTCAAAATAATCTCTTCCTCCTATACTTCTTATAAAAAACTTAAGCTTAGTGCTAGCCTCAATAAGTGGAGTACAGTAAATACCTATTCCTTCATCATAATAAAAAAATCGCAAATCTGGATTATTTTTATAAAGTTTAGAGTAAAAGACGGAATTAATAACACCTATACATGTCCCCAGTAGTATCTTGTAGAACTTTTTATTTAGAACATTTGACAAGCTTTTGTCTAAAAACAGAAAGTCCTTCATCGTATTCCACATATTTGATGGATGGCGAAAAGCATTGATAACATATATATTTGAAAACATATGCGAAGCTTTTAATCTCGAAAAATACATTGAAATATCACTGGTATGCGTGAGAAGGTATAAGTCCGCCTTTTCATCAGAGTATAATGTTGTTTTCAAAGCCACGCAGTTAAATATTTGATAGGGGGTCGCACATAAAAAAGCGATCACGTTGCTCGTTCCTCTCCCTACAGAGTATTTCCAATCAGCCCTGCTTTTCTAATGCCAACAAAGTATCCTAGCACTAGCCAAAACATTACTGTAATCCCCGATTGGCACATATATACAGTAGCCTCAACCATATTATTGGCAAGCATAAGAGCAATCAATCCAAACAGAAGAATGTCAATAATAGAAATAGAATATTTTCCTTTTTTAATATCTCGGACAAAATCCACAAACCCATAAGCAAAGAAGGACAAAAATAGAATAGCCCCTATCAATCCATTGCTTACTGCTACCTGTAAATAAATATTATGCATTCCGGATGCTGTCCTAGCAACGATATTTTGATTCAGTCCGTAGCTGTTTTGCTGTGCATAATCTAAAATATTTGCTTGTCCAACACCCCAAACAGGCTTTTGCTTTAAAATGCGTAAACCAACCCGCCAAAGCGTGATACGTCCAGATCCACCCGGATCGTCCTCATACTGACGTTCTGTTTTTTCTGACCACAGGCGCAAAGGCTTAGACTCATTTGCAGGTTTTGAAGACTGAGAGATTGCCTGCTTTGATGATGAAGATTCTGGAAGGGGTTCTTTTTCCTGGTTACCATTCGATGTAATATCATATGGTATCACACTTTCAGACTTATTGGTTTCACTCTGATCTTGCACCACATATACTATTGAAGGTAAATAGCTTACAACTTTAGCAATACCCTTAAGCAAACTAAAACAAAGGAAAGGGAATATAAGCACATACAGAAAAACTAATAAATATTTTTTCCAGAAACAAAATGTATATTTCCTACATAAAATAAATTTTGCAACCATAAAGCCAACTATAGCAGAGCCTATAATACAGGAAACAAAGGTTCCATAAGAATCTGTCAGAGAAATATACACAAACTCGATAATAATATTAAACCAATAGAAAAATTGCCATGTCCTTTTTGCTTTTATGTTTTGATAAATTAGGGAAAAGATAGATACCAAAGATAAAATTATTGAAATAGTTGCAGTAATTCCTCCCGCATTAGGGCTAACATATACTCCCCATAGCCTGCCCAAATAAAATCCAATACGATATTGATTAAAAACTACAGTATATCGCAACGAAAACATCACTAAAGAAATAGCTGACGCAATACATGTGATCATGCAAAAGAACCTGTTGTAATGCTCAAAATCTAATTCACAGCGTTCCCTTGACTTCCCATAATAGTCTGTAAAAACAATTAGTAACAGCACCAATGAATACGCAAAGTTCTTTAAATTTTCAATCAAGTTAAGCCGATAATTTACAATAATTGTAATGACTGAACAGGCAATAAAAGCAAGTAGTATTTTTCCTCCAAACACTTTCGTGATATCTCTTCTTTGTACAATATCCACACAGCAGATTAGCGCTGCCCACACTAATAGTACTTTTGTTATCGAACCAGTATAGTAATGAAGAAAGGGGACTGTAACTGCTGTCATAGCAAAAATATAGCAGTAGATAAATAGAGTTCTGCTTTTTGCAACAATATGCAGTACTTTTTGCATATTAGTTCTCCTTATTTTAAATGCTCTTCAAAAAAATCTAAGGCTCTGCTAATTGTATCTTCCATATTGTAATATTTATAATCTGCCAAACGCCCTACTCCTAATACAGATGGAAACTGTTTTAGTTTGTCTTTATACCTATTGTATATGGCCAAGCATTCTTCATTGGCAATAGGGTAATATGGCTCCCCAAACTCTTTTGAATCTAACTCATATGCCCCTGGAAATTCTGTAATTGTAGTCGTTTTACCAGGGAGCACCTGTTGTGTAAGCCGCTTCATCTCTGTCCGTCGGGTAGCGCTACGTGAATCAGGCCAGTTTAAGACAGATGTACTCTGTATATAATCTACATCAAATGTATTGAACTCGAACTTTAAAGAGCGATACGGCAACATGCCAAACTCATAAGCAAACAGGGCGTCTAAAGCACCTGTATAAACAACTTTCCCTTCAAACCGTTCATTATTGTACCAAACTACATGATTTGCCTCATCCAGCCGCAACACATTCAGTGCATCTGTATTTAATTTTACACAAATTGAAGGATGATTAAGCATCCTTTCAAAAAGCACCGTAAAGCCATCTTTGGGCATAACTTGGTATTTATGAAGAAAATGCTGGTCATCATAAGAAAGGCGTATTGGAACTCTCCCGGTCACAGCCGGATCAATTTTATCAGGGGAGAGACCCCACATTTTAATAGTATAGTGTAAAAAAACTTTTTCAAAAACAAATTGTGCCAGTTCCTGTATCAACGGATTTTCACATTGTAAAAGGGTCAAAATTGGCACACTTTTCCCTATCCCATATTCATCACAAAGAGCTTTTTTATATGCTGATGCTTTTTCTGATGAGAAGAGTCGATCTATCCCATTAAGATTAAAAGGCAATGGAACTTCGATTCCATCAATTTCTGCATTTACATGATGAATATATGGCACCCACTCTGTAAATCGAGAAAGAAAATTAAAGACTTCTTCTTTATTCATCACTGAAATATGTGGACCAAATTTGTGAACTAAAATTCCATCTTTATTATAAAAGTCAAACATATTACCTGCTATTTGCCCACGTTTTTCCAAAACAGTGACAGAATATCCATTCTCTGCAGCTAATCTTGCAACGACAGCCCCTGCATATCCACATCCGACAACTATTATATTTTCCATAAATAGCGCACCCCATTTTTTATTGTTTTATTTTTTTCGCCTGTTTTATTTTTAGATACAAGGATTTTCGATTTTTAAAGTGATTTAATAACCAAAACAAAACAAATTTTTTTCTAACCGCTACAGCTAATCGTATATTTATTTCTTTCATCTCTTTATAAAACTGCACTGCATTTTTACGGCCGTGAAGTGAGTCTTCATCATAAATAAAAGAAACTAGGAAAACTGATTCAATAGCTCCTTTTACCTTATAAAAGCAATATTGATAATTGCTACTTACAGTCTGATTTTCTACTAAATATTTTGCTAATCGCCGAGTTACTTTTTTCTTGTCTTCCAACCGGCGTATTTGATTCTGCATAAAAACACTTTGATTGCTATTCCCTATCAAATAATTATATATTAAAAGACTGGACACAAAAATCTTTTGTATGTACACAAAAGGAAGTACATCAAACTCTTCATCTACATAAAAAGTTTTTTCTTGAAGCCGAATATTATTTTTCTGTAATATATCAGTCCGATAACATAATGTTGCCATTGGAAAGAGAACACCTGACTGTAAAATCGCTTCAACTGTATATTCCTGGTTTCTTTCCAAACCATTAAATAAATATTTTTGCACTTCACCTGTTTCCATGTGAACAGTTTGATAATCCGTAAGAACCAGCTCTGCATTGGTCATCATTAGTTGAGACAAAAAGCTTTCCAGATTTTCTGTCTCAATCCAGTCATCGCCGTCAACAATTTTAAAATATTTTCCGGTAGCATGTTTAATACCAGCATTGACAGCAGAGCCATGTCCCCCGTTTTCTTTACTAATTAGAAAAAAAGTTTGAGGGTACTCATTTACAAACATTTCGGCAATCTTTGCTGTCTGGTCCGATGAACCATCGTCTACAATTATGACTTCTAGATACTCCATTGCTTTTGCGCTTATAAAGGATTCTAGACCTTTTTTTATGTAGTTTTCAACATTATAAGAAGGCACAACAACCGATAATATTTTATTCATTTTTATCCTTTCATCGTCCCAACAAATGATTTTTAAACAATTTCCTTAAGTCGGAAACTTTTCTAACTACCCAAACCAATCTACTTTTTAGCGCCAACCTGTACAACAAAAACGCCCCATTCGCTGAGGCACTATTTTGAATCGCTATAGAAGTATAAGGATGGTCAATTATCTGTTTTATAGTCTCTTTGTCCTGATAATATCTATCTATACTTTGAAAACAATCTCTTAAAAAGACACTGTAAATAGAACAATATGAATGTGAATCCGAGAAATGGGTTTGACAAAATTTAGAGACGGCTTCAAAAAGATAAATTTTATTTTTGAAAAAGCTCGGATCACATCGGTGAGTTAAAGAATCCCCTCGCCTTTCTACATAGTGGTATAATGCTTGATCCAATACTACAACTTTTTGTATATGGGCAAAGTAAGAAAGGTTAAAAATCAAATCTTCCCCATTGTATATGTCCGTTTGAAATAAAATATTATAATTCTCGATTACTTCCTTTTTATATATTTTGTTCCAAAGGACGTTGAAATAATTTTTATAGTACCATTCATCGAAATATTGCCGCCAAGCTTTTTTAGAAACCTCTGCACTTTCAGTTGTTACCTTCTTACATGCCGAAAGGTGTTCGCCTTTATAATATTCTCGTATATATCCACAGATAGCAACATCTGCATCTGTAGAACACAGTTTTTCAAGGAGTATATCATACATTTCATTTTCTATATAGTCGTCGGCATCTACAAATGCAATATAGTCTCCTTTCGCATTTTGCAAGCCAGTATTTCTTGCTGCCCCAGGCCCACCATTTTCCTGATGAATTACTTTAATCCGTGTGTCTTTCTTTTCATACTCTTTGCATATTGTTAACGATCCATCTGAAGAGCCATCGTCTACTACAATTATTTCTATATCATCCCATTTCTGTACCAAAACACTCTCAATGGAATATCCTACAGTTTTTTCTGCATTATAAACGGGTATAATAATACTTAGGAAAGCCAACGATATCCCCACCTTTAATTTGCATCTACATTTTTGTTAGATTTGCGCAAAAAATGCATATAAATCCAGCGGCGCAAGCTGCTAGGAACCAAACATACTATCCCTTGCCCACATATTCCAATTATATATTGCAAAAAAGTGCAAAAATGCATTTTCCTTATTCTAGTGCGAAAGGCTGCCACCTTTTTTAGATAGCTCCAGCCGCCTCGGCGATTATACAACCCACTATCTGCCCGCATTAGACAAAGAGTTTCAGGAAAATTATAGGCTTTTGCTCCCCTTATAAGCATGCGTACCCATAAATCATAATCCTCATATAAAGGGACCTCTTGGTACCCACCTGCACACAACACTGCAGATTTGCGATACATAACTGCCGGATGATTAAATGGGCAACGCATTTTCGCGTATTCATAAATATCTTCATGTTGTTCTGGTAAAATCTTAACTGCTGTGATATGTTCAGCACTGCCCATAAATTCTTTAACGGTACCACTGACCACTGTTAACTCAGGATTTTCTGCAAATTTACGCATCTGCATAGAACAGCGTTCTCTCACGCTAATATCATCAGAATCCATTCTTGCCACAAGCTCATTTTTACAATGCCTCAAACCGACATTTAGCGCATGCCCCAAACCCTGATTAACTTTCAAACGAATTACATTAAAAATCGTTGGATACTTTTCGGAAAAGCAGGCAATAACTTCATCTAACTCCTCCGTAAGTGGTCCATCACAAACAAGTACAAAGTTATCTGTTTGTACTGTTTGATCTATCATGCTGTATATACTTTGACGAAGAAACTCTGGGTTTTCCTTATAATAAACTGACATCAACACACTATAACTCTTCATAACACCATCACACAACTTTTTAGTCTCATCGGCTAATATTACAAACATTATACTGTACTAGGACACT
Organism: Bittarella sp. HCP28S3_D9; assembly: GCF_052065655.1. Taxonomy (NCBI): domain Bacteria; kingdom Bacillati; phylum Bacillota; class Clostridia; order Eubacteriales; family Oscillospiraceae; genus Bittarella (ex Durand et al. 2017); species Bittarella sp. HCP28S3_D9. Next base: position 39,082 of record NZ_JBQHTP010000006.1, read on the forward strand.
TTTTTCAATTAGAGCTTCTAGGCTACTCATGCCAAATAGCCATTATTCCTTTCTATTCTAGCTTTAAAGCTTCACGTTGTAAGCGTTTAACCCTAATAATTTTACATCTTCTTGAAATTTTCCTCACACTGCAAACCCGCCATATGTTTTTCAATTTCTTTTTTAGCCTTGTCGTATAAATTATCTAATAGTATATCAGCCTTCTCCTTTTAATCAGTTACTTGTTTTACGATTGCCTCTAGTTTATACGGAATACTGACCTTTTTACCAACTCTTACAAGTTCTCAGGTATTCTCCTTTTTACCAGTTTGGTAATTTGTTGCAGAAATATTTTCAATAATGCTCTTTTTCTAAAGCTTTACTCATATGGTCACAACAATCTCTCTTCTTTTTATTGACAGCCCACCAAAAATTACTGCCGAGCATTCTGTACTTGTATATAGCCCCTCCTCCCCCAAAACACCCGCCTCTCCCCCCGCTCATAAACTGGTGGTGTGCGCCGAGCGCGCACCTCAAATCTACACCCAACGGGAGGGATCAACCGTGTTTGACCGCCCTTTACGCAAATGGGCCGTCGCCCTGCTCGCTGCGCTGCTCTGTCTGGGCTGCGCGCTGCCCGCCTTTGCCCTGGACCCGGCCCCCGGCCGGGAATACCGCGGCATCGACGTGAGCGGGTGGCAGGGAGACATCGACTTTTCCGCCGTCCGCGCCTCCGGCGTTGAGATGGTCTATATCCGCGCCGGGGTAGGGGGCGACTACCAAGACCCCCTCTACCGGCAAAACTACCGCCGGGCCAAGGATGCCGGGCTGCTGGTGGGCCTCTACCACTACGTGACCGCCCGCACCCCCGACCAAGCCCGGCAGGAGGCCCGCTACTTCGCCTCGCTGGCCGGGGGCACCCAGCCGGACTGCCTGCTGGCCATGGACTTTGAGGCCTTTGGCTCCCTGAGCCGTGAGGAGATCGGCGCCGTCGGTCTGGCCTTCCTGGAAGAGCTGGAGGAAGTCACCGGCAAACCCTGCGCCATCTATGCCGACGCCTCCAACGCCCGGGACGTCTTCGACAGCCGCTTTGCCTCCTACCCCCTGTGGGTCGCCGAGTACGGGGTCGACCGGCCCAATGCCGGCAACGTCTGGGCCTACTGGGCCGGCTGGCAGTACGCCGACGACGGCCAGGTGCCCGGCATCTCCGGCCGGGTGGACCTAGACCGCTTCACCCAGGCCCTGCTGCGCGGCGACAGCGATCCCCTGCCCACCGTCACCGCCCCCGCGCCAGTGCCCGCCGGTGGCAGCTATACCGTGCGGCGGGGAGACACCCTCTGGGCCATCGCCCACCGCTTCGGCACCACTGTGGGGAGGCTGGCCTCCCTCAACGGCATCTCAAACCCCAACCTCATCTATCCCGGGCAGGTGCTGCGCCTGCCCGGCCACGCCGGCAGCGGCACCGTCGGCGCCAGCGGTGGGCCCATCACCTACACCGTGCGCCGGGGGGACACCCTCTGGGCCATCGCCCGCCGCTTCGGCACTACCGTCTCGGTCATCGCCAGCGAAAACGGCATCCAAAACCCCAGCCGCATCTACCCCGGGCAGGTGCTGCGGGTGGGGGCCGCCTCCTCCGGCGCTGCGGTCGACCGCTCTTCTGTATCCGCCGCCACCTACACCGTGCGCCGGGGCGATACCCTCTGGGCCATTGCCCGCCGCTTCGGCACCACCGTCTCGGCCATCGCCAGCGAAAACGGCATCCAAAACCCCAGCCGCATCTACCCCGGGCAGGTGCTGCGGATCTCCGCGGGCCAGGCGAGCGCCGCCAGCGGCGGGGCCATCACCTATATCGTACAGCGGGGGGACACCCTCTGGTCCATTGCCACCCGCTTTGGCACCACCGTCAACCGCCTCGCGGGGATCAACGAACTGAAAAATCCCCGCCTCATCTATCCCGGGCAGGTGCTCAAGCTCAACTGAACCGGCGGCAGAGACGAGCTGACAGGGGGGCGGACCTCCGCCCCCCTACATACCCATCTCCCCTTTCAAAAGACACAAAAATAGCCAGAGCCCTGAGCCGCCCTACAAAAAGCGGTTCAAGGCTCCGGCCTTCAAAACATCAGATCGCTAGTCGTTGTTGTTCTGACGCTGGTTCTGCTGGTTCTGCTGATTCTGCTGCTGCTTTTTCTGCTGCTGGTTCTGCTGGTTCTGGCGCTGCTGTCTCTGCTGCTGATTCTGCTGGTTCTGCTGCTGATTCTGCTCGTACATGGATCGACCCCCCTTTCCATTGAAAAGTACGCTGTTAGTATCCGCCCTGCGCCGCCTTTTTATGCAGCCGTCACCGCATAAAAGAGGGGGAAAAAACCATGCTAATACTGCCAAAACAAGGAATCACTCGAAGGGCGGCGAAAGCGTGCTGATCATTGAAAACGGGCGGGTCTTCCCCATGTGCGAAGACCCCATTGAAAACGGATGTGTCCTTATTAAGGAGGGCAAAATTTTGCGGGTGGACACCCACTGCACCCCAAAGGAGCGGGCGGGAGCCACCGTGTTGGACGCCGGCGGCGGCTGGATCCTGCCGGGCATCATCGAGGCCCACTGCCACCTGGGCATCAGCGAGGAGAAGACCGGTCTGCAGGGGGACGACTGCAACGAGACCACCGACCCCATCACCCCCTATCTGCGGGCCATTGACGCCATCAACCCCATGGACGCGGCCTTTCACAACGCCGTGCGGGCGGGCATCACCGGCGCCATGATCGGCCCGGGCAGCTCCAATGTGGTGGGGGGGCAGTTCGCCTTTTTAAAGACCGACGGCCGCAGCGTGGACGAGATGGTGGTGCTGGCCCCGGCGGCCATGAAGGTCGCCTTCGGCGAGAACCCCAAGACCAACTACAGCGGCCAGGGCAAGATGCCGGCCACCCGCATGAGCATTGCCGGGATGCTGCGGGAAGAGCTCACTGCCGCCCGGGCCTACCTGGCCAAAAAGGAGGCCGCCCAAAAAAGCGGCGGCGAATTTGAGGAGGACTTTCGCAAGGAGTGCTGGCTGCCGGTGCTCCGCCGGGAGATCCCCCTCAAGGCCCACGCGCACCGGACCGACGACATCCTCACCGCCATCCGCATTGCGCGGGAATTCGACCTCCGCCTCACCCTGGACCACTGCACCGAGGGGCACCTGATCGCCCGGCAGGTCAAGGAGTCGGGCTTCCCCGCCATCGTCGGGCCCTCCATCGCCTCGCGCAACAAGGTGGAGGTGCAGTACGCCGATTTCAAGACCGCGGGGATCCTGGCCGACGAGGGGGTGACGGTGGCCATCACCACCGACCACCCGGTCTCCCTTCTCCAGTATCTGCCCATCTACGCGGGGATCGCCGCCCGGGAGGGACTGGGCGTCATGCGGGCCCTGCGGGCCATCACCTGCGACGCCGCCGCCATCTGCGGGGTGGACGACCGACTGGGCACCCTGGAGCCGGGGAAGGACGCCGACATCGCCGTCTTTTCCGGCAACCCCATGGAGGTGTTCACCGAGACCCTCTACACCCTCATCGGGGGCGAGGTGCTCTACGACCACCGGCGGGAGCGCCAGGGCGCGACACAAGGAGGGCAAAAAAATGGATGAAAAAACTTGTTTTCCCACCGCCATCTGCGGGGTGAGCGGCCGACAGGTCTTTGACTCCCGGGCCAACCCCACCGTCGCCGCCCAGGTGCGGCTGCGCTGCGGCGCCGTGGGGGAGGCGATGGTGCCCTCCGGCGCCTCCACCGGGGCCTTTGAGGCGCGGGAGCTGCGGGACGGCGGAGAGCCCTTTGGCGGCAAAGGGGTGACCCGGGCGGTCTCCCATGTCAAGGGGGCGTTGGCCCAGGCCCTCACCGGCCTGGACGCCGACGACCAGCTGGCGGTGGACCGGGCCATGCTCGACGCCGACGGCACCGAGTCAAAGTCCCGCCTGGGGGCCAACGCCATTTTGGCCCTCTCCCTGGCCAGCGCCAAGGCCGCCGCTGCCGCGCGGGAGCTGCCCCTCTACCGCTGGCTGGGCGGGGCGGCCGCCTGCACCCTGCCGCTGCCGATGATGAACATCCTAAACGGCGGCGCCCACGCCGGCAACAACCTGGACGTACAGGAGTTCATGATCGTGCCGGTGGGGGCAAATCGGTTTTCCCAGGCCATGGAGATGGGCGTCGCGGTCTACCACAGCCTGGGCCGCCTGCTGCGGGAGCGGGGCCTCTCCACCGCCGTGGGGGACGAGGGGGGCTTTGCCCCCGACCTGCCGGGGGACGAGGAGGCCCTCGCCCTGCTCTGCCAGGCCATCGAGGCTGCCGGCTACCGCCCGGGGCAGGACCTGTCCATCGCCCTGGACGCGGCGGCCAGCGAGTGGAGCCAGGGCGAGGGGTACCGGCTGCCCAAGCGGGGCCAGCCCTTCACCCCCGGAGAGCTGGCCGAGTACTGGTGCGGTCTCTGCGGGCGCTGGCCCATCGTCTCCCTGGAGGACCCGCTGGGGGAGAGCGACTTCACCGGTTTTGCCGCCCTCACCGCCCGCCTGGGCGGCCGGGTGCAGATCGTGGGGGACGACCTCTTCGTCACCAACCCCGCCCGGCTGCGCCAGGGCATTGCGGCGGGGGCCGCCAACGCGGTGCTGGTCAAGCCCAACCAGATCGGCACCCTCAGCGAGACGGCGGAGACGGTGTCCCTGGCCCGCCAAAACGGCTACCGGGCCATCCTCTCCCACCGCAGCGGCGAGACCGAGGACACCTCGATCGCCGACCTCGCCGTGGGGCTCTCGGCCGGGCAGATCAAGACCGGCGCCCCCGCCCGCAGCGAGCGGGTCTGCAAGTACAACCGCCTGCTCGCCATTGAGGAGGAGCTGGGCCGCCGGGCGACCTTTGGCCGCCTGGGCCGCTAAGCTCCCTCTTTCCCCGGCAGCGGGGGGTCGGCAGAGCGGACCGCCCCCCGCTAAAAACAGCTGCGCCTCTGGCGCCAAAGGAGGAAGAAACGTTGTTCAAACACGAGAAAAAGTTGCTCCACGAAGTAAAGGTGGACAGGCCCAACCCCAACTACGCCGCCATGCTGCAGGAGCAGTTGGGCGGGCCCCAGGGCGAGCTGAAGGCCGCCCTGCAGTACCTGTCCCAGAGCATGCGCATCAAGGACCCGGAGATCAAAGACCTGTTTTTGGACGTGGCCGCCGAGGAGCTCTGCCACATGGAGATGGTGGCCACCGCAGTCAACCTGCTCAACGGCCATGACCTGGACGCCGCCCACGCCACCGTGGGGAACGTGGAGGCCCACGTCCTCACCGGGCTGACCCCCATGCTGGCCAATGCCTCCGGCTACCTCTGGACAGCCGCCTACGTCAACGAGACCGGCGACCTGGCAGCCGACATCCTCTCGGACATCGCCGCCGAGCAGCGGGCCAAGGTGGTCTACCAGTACCTCTACCGCCAAATCGACGACAAGGGGGTGCGGGACACCATCGACTTCCTCCTCAACCGGGAGGAGGCCCACAACACCATGTTCCGCGAGGCCTTCAACCGCATTCAGGACACCGGCAGCCAGAAAGAGTGGGGCACCACGGTGGATTCGCGCATCTACTTCGACCTGTCCTACCCCGGCGGCCAGTCCTTCGACCCGGCCAAAAAGCAGCCGCCCAGCTTCAACATCTAGTCCGCGAAGGGCGATCCTCTCGCGAGAAAATGCCCTTCCCCAAAAGAGAAACGGCACCGCCAAAGCGGTGTCGTTTCTCTTTTTCCCGCCGCACGGCGGTCGGCGCGCCCTCACCTTTCAGCCGCACCCAGCCACAAGAGGGGATACAGGGAACACGGGAATAGCGCAGCGGCCAAAACTCTGCGAGATCTTTCCCCTTTTCACTTGCGCTCCCCCGCAGGACAAACCTATAATATAGGGGGAAGGGAGATGAAGAAGTGGAGAATGCGAGAAGATGGCCCAAGTGCGGTTCGCAAAACACCGTCCGCGTCCCAGACGCTCCGAATCGCCATGCCAGCGGCAGCAACATCTCCCCCTCGTCCATGACCCCGATGGGGAAGATCCCCGTCATCCGCTATGTCTGCTGCGACTGCGGCCACGCGGAAAACTGGGTGGAGACCAGGGGAGAACTCGAAAAAAACAGGTCCCCTTTGGTCAATAAAAACCCTGTCACAGCAGCGGCAAGCCCCTGTGGACCGCCGTTTTTCCGCCTCTGGGGAAGGCCGGCAGCACTGCTTTTCGGCAAAAGCGGAAATGCGGCGAAAAGGGCGATCGAACAGCCGAAACAGCGCGCTGCAGCACAGCAGACAGACGCACAGGGGGGAGCCTATGATATTGCTTTTGGCCGTCGTCGCAACCGCCTTTTTGGCCTGTGAGATCGCGCGAAAAAGATACGAAAAGACGGCGTATTTCAAACAAACCCGCAACCCCTACTGGCGCGTCCGAAGGGACAAGGGGCTGCTTGGCGAGTTTTATACTTACCGGTGCCTGCGGCAACTGCCGGGTTACAAGCGCTTCCTCTTCAACTGCTATTTGCCAAAGCAGGACGGGGGAAAAACAGAGATAGACGTCATTTTCCTCCACGAGTCGGGCATATATGTCTTTGAATCAAAAAACTACAGCGGGTGGATCTTTGGCACCGAAACCAACTCATACTGGACGCAGACCCTGCCCGCGGGGAAGGGCCGTGCAAAAAAAGTTTCATTTCTCAACCCGATCGTGCAGAACAAGGTGCATCTGAAATGGCTGAAGGCGTTTTTACAGGAGGATTTTGTCCCCTTTCTCTCCTATATCGTCTTTAGCGATCGCTGCACATTAAAAGACATCCGCCTGACCAGCCGGGAACACCGCGTCGTCAACCGATACGACGTCCTGTCCGATATAGCCCAGACGGCAAGAGGGCTGGGCAGCCAGCTCAAACCCCAAAAAATCGATGAGCTGTACGACCGGCTGGCCCCACTGGCGCAAGCGGGCGATTCCGAAAAGCGGTCGCACATCGAAAATATACACAAAAAGCACCATTCACCCGCCAGTCCGTCGGCCAATAAAGTCTGCCCGAGATGCGGGGGCAAACTCGTCCTCAGAACGGCCACCAGAGGGGCGCATGCGGGAGAGCAGTTTTGGGGCTGCTCCCATTTCCCCAGGTGCCGATATACGCAAAACGCCGATTGACGGCGGGGGAGGGCGCGGTCCCTCTCTGCCCCCTGGGCGCAGTTTGCGGGGAGAGGGCGCCCCCCTCCAGCGCCCAAAGGGCGCAGAAACAGGCGGGGGAGAAGGCATCCCCTCTCCCCCGCCTGTTGCCGCGGTCCGCTCGCCCGCCTTCGGCGCCCCCGACGGGGTCCGCCCCTCGTCCGCCCGGCCGGATCACAAAATCATGACAAAGGTCCCAGCGGTGATCAGCACCCCGCCCAGGGCGGTCTTCAGGGTGATTTTTTCGTGCAAAAAGACAAAGGCCAGCACCATGGTGATGACCACGCTGAACTTGTCGATGGGCACCACCCGGGAGACCTCCCCCATCTGGATGGCCTTGTAGTAAAACAGCCAGGAGGCCCCGGTGGCCAGCCCCGACAGCACCAAAAAGACCAGGCTGCGCCCGCCGATCTGCCGCAGCCCCGCCTGGGCGCCGGTGAGGAAGACGATCCCCCAGGCCATCACCAGCACCACCGCCGTGCGGATGGCGGTGGCCAGGTTGGAGTCGATCTTCTCAATGCCCACCTTGGCCAAAATCGAGGTGAGGGCGGCAAACACCGCCGACAGCACCGCGTACAAAATCCACACCCGCTTCTCCCCCTTTGCCTCTTTCATCTCGCGACTCCCCTCTTTCTCCCCTCTAAAATAGCACCTTTTTCACCCAAGTACAACGCCCTTTTTTCCACAGTTGTCCCACGCCCTGTCGAAGGGGTGGGGATCGGGAATTTTTTTGTAATTTCTCGCCCGGGGCTTGACGTTTGGGGCCAAGCCGTACTATAATAGTAAAGCACTTACAGGTGCAGGCGTAGTTTAGTGGTAAAACATCAGCTTCCCAAGCTGAGGTTGTGGGTTCGATTCCCATCGCCTGCTCCAAACAAAAAAGCCCTGGCGCGTCTGCGCCGGGGCTTTTTTCTCTACCCCTGCGCGGGTCGTCCTCCCCCCCCCACCCCGGTGGGGGAAACCGGCGCGCAGGGGCAGAGGGCGGTTTACCCCCGCCAAAATTTGGTGCAGTCCCGCTTGTCCTCCCGGTTGAAGCGGATGATCTCCCCCAGCAGCGCAAAGTCCACCGCCTGTCCCCAGGGGATGCGGATGAGCTCCTTGCTGTGGCGGTACCCCGCCCGTTCGATCGCGCCGGAGAAGCGGAGGATTCCGGCCCTCTCCGGGGCGACCGCCAGGTGGGCCTTGGCGGCGCTAAAGCCGATGATGAAGGTGCCGTGGTCGGTGAACATCGGCTGGCTCCAGGCAATTTTGGGGGTCAAGTCGGGAAACGTCTCCCCGACCCAGCGCAGGACCCCGCCGAGGACTGCCCGCTGCTGCACCGTCTCAAGCCCCTCCAGATACGCTGTGAATGCGTCCATTCGTTTCTCCCCCTCCCTTCCTCCTCCTTATTTTTCACAGCCGCCCCGCCGTTATCCAGCCGCCGCCAAAGACCGCCCGCCCAGCGGGGAAAAATGGACCGGCCTTCCCGCGGCCGGGCGCACATCTGCGGCAAAATCCCCCCTTCAATTGACTTGTGGGCCCGGGCCGTGGTATAGTGGTCTCATCAAAATAAAATGGTTTGTTGTGGTCCGCCCCTTCTGGGGCGGAGCAAAAGGGAACACGGTGAAAATCCGTGACAGTCGCCGCTACTGTGAGGATGGCGAAATCCAACGGCAGCTTTGCTGCCGCCACTGGGTCTTTTGGACCTGGGAAGGCGGGTTGGAGAGTAGGGAGACATCCGAGTCAGGAGACCTGCCGCAACAGGGTGTATGAGTAGTTCCGGCCGAGGACAAAAGTGCCAAAACAGGCTGGGCTGCCCTGCGCCCGCCCCTTTTTGCACGAGAGACCGTCGGACGACGGTCTTTTTTTGTTGTCCTCCCCGGCCGCCCATCCCCCGCAACCATCGAGAGGAAGAGAAAAAATGGGAAACATCTCTGTAAAAAAGCGGGCGGCAGCGGCGTTGCTGGCGCTCTGCCTCTGCGCCTCCGGCAGCCTGCCCGCCCTGGCGGCAGAACCGTCGGCGGAACTGGGCTGGCCCCAGTTTTTGGGAGCCGACGGGCTCAAGGGCGTCTCCGACGCCAAGGCCCCCACCACCGCCGCCGAAATCGAGCTCAAGTGGGAGAAGCAGACCGGCGACTCCAGCACCTGGACCGACTCGTCGAGCACCCCCGTCATCCTGGGGAACTACGTCTACTGCTACAGCTTCCAGCGCCTGCGCAAGTACGAGCTGGGCAGCGGCAAGGAGGTGGCCAGCGCCCCGGTCTTCGGCGCGGCCCACAACCAGTACACCATGATCCTGGGCGCGGGGGACGGCAAGATCTTCGTCCCCTGCGAGATCAACAACCTGGACGCCGACGCCACCGGGGTGCAGAAAAACTTCCTGCGCGCCTTTGACGCCGAGACCCTCGAACAGCTCTACGTCACCCAGGAGCTGCCGGGTTCGGCCGTGCAGAGCCCGGTCACCTGCCACGACGGGCGGGTGTTCACCGGCTCCTACCGCACCGGCGGGGTCTACGCCTGTTTTGACACCGCCGACGAAAACCCCGCCAGCTCCACCGAGGTGAAGGCCGCAAACTGGACCGTCGCCTCCCCCTCCGACGCCGGCTTCAACACAAACGGCGTGGCCTTTGCCGGGGACTACGCCCTCTTCACCGACGCCAACTACGCCGGCTCCAGCACCGTCTGGTCGGTCAACTACAAGACCGGCGCGGTGGCCGACACCTTCTCGCTGCCCAGCGGCTACAACGCCCGCTCCACCCCCTTTTACTATGAAAAGGACGGCCGCGTCTACCTCTCCTCCGGCCACCCCACGGCGGGGGCGGCGGTGCGCAGCTACAAGCTGCTCGCCGACGGCAAGCTGGACCAGGCCAGCCTGCGGGAGTGGACGGCCGGCATCTCGGGGGGCGACACCCAGTCCTCCCCGGTCATCTACAACGATCGGCTCTACCTGGCCGGCCAGAGCTTTGGCGCGCAGATGCCGGTCTTTGTCGTCGACACAAACACCATGATCACCCTCTACCAGACCGACGCGGTCAACAGCGCCGGCTCCGCCGCCCTGACCACCGCCTATGCCAGCGCCGAAAACGGCAACCAGGTCTATCTCTACTTCGTGGCCAACGAGTCTTCCGACAACCTCTTCATCTTAAAGGATAAAGAGGGCCAGACCGCGCCCCAGGTGGAGGTGGTCCCGGGCATCGGCCGCCGCCAGTACTGCACCCAGAGCATCGCCATCGCCCCCAACGGCTCGCTGGTCTGGTACAACGACGCTGGCTACCTCTACTGCTACGGCAACAAGGGGGATACCGCCATCACCGCCGCCGACGTGCAGCGCCAGATCGAGCGGCTGCCCGACGCCAGCTCCTACCGCTACGTCAACCTGGCGGAGGCCCGGCGGGTGGAGACCCGCTACCGCGCCCTCTCCGCCGCCGAACAGGCCAAGGTGACAAACCACGGCAAGTTGGAGGAGATCTTGGCCCTCTCCACCGCCGACCCCATCGCCCGCATCAACCAGAGCATCGCCTCTCTCGACCTCCCGTCCCTCACCCTGCAAGACGCGGACAAGGTGAGCGCCCTGCTCTCGGCCTACGAGGCCCTCGCCGCCCAGGAGCAATCGCAGATCGCCGGCGCCGACACCCTGCAAAGGGCGGCGGCCGCCATCGAGGCCCTGCGCCAGGAGGCGATCGTCCAGAAGCTGGACGAGGACATCGCCGCCCTGCCCGCCCTTTCCGCCCTCACCTCCGGCGACCGCGCCGCGGTGGACAGCCTGCAATCGCGCTATGAGGCCCTCCCCGACGCCCAGCGGGAAAAACTGGCCAACTGGCAGCGGCTGGCCGACAGCCGCGCCCGGGTGGCCGCCATCGAGGAGCAGATGGCCGCTGCCGCCCAGTTGATTTCCGACAAACTCGGCGGGGCGGAGATCACCCTGGAGAGCCGCCCCCTCATCCAGGAGCTGGACCGGGCGCTGGAGGGGCTGCTCCCCGCCGACCTGGCCAAAATTTCCGAGATCGAGCAGCACCTGAGCCCGGCCAAGGTGGACCTGGTCAACCTGATGACCGCCCAGCTGCTGATGAAGGACGGACAGCCCATCCCCGTCACCGCCGAAAACGCCGCCGAGCTGCTGGCGATCGCTCGGGAGATCCAGGGCTACCGCGACGGCATCCTGGAAGGGGACCTAAAGTACCTGCAAAACGGCCGGCTGGCCGACGAGGTGGCCCAGCAGGCCGCCGCCCTGCTGGATGAGTCCGGCGCAGAGGGGGGCAATGGCGACGCCAGCGCCAACACCGCCGACGCCTCCGCTCCGGCAGCTCTGCTTGCCGCCGCGCTGGCCGCCCTTTCGCTGGCCCTCGCCTGCAAGCGCCGCCGGCGGGTCTGACCGCCTTATCTGTTCGCACCCACCCGCTGAAAAGGGCGACCGGCCCCGTCGCCGGTCGCCCTTTGCGTGCACGGACCAAACCAAGGGGGAGATGCCGATGAGCACCTGGAAAAAAAGGGCCCGCCTGTGGGCCGTTGTGGGCATTTTTGCCCTCCTCGCCGCGGCGGGGATCTTCAAACTGACCACCATCGAACCGGCCGAACGCGGCGGGGAACTGGGGGCGCAGATCGAGGCCGCCCAGGCCCTTCTCGACGGCGCCCAGGAGGGGAACGCCGCCGGCGAATACTCCTGGAACGCCCTGGGCGCCCTGCGCCATGCGCTGGAGAGCGCCCAGACCCTGGCCCAGAGCGACAGCGCCACCGAGGAGGAGCGGGCAGCCGCCGCCCAGGCCCTGGCGGAGGAGGGTGCCCGCTTTGCCGAGGGCGCCAACCAGACCTGCCTGACCCCGCAGGAGCTGCAGGCCGCCGCCGAGAGCGGCGCGCCCCTGACCCGCACCCTCTCCGTCGAGGGGGCGGGGGAACTGACCTGGTCCCTCCCCTGCGACCAGCTGGGGGAGGCGGCCCCCGTCAACCTGCAGGTGGTCGCCGGCGGGTCGGAGGGCGATGAGATCGCCCAACTGCTGGCAGCGCAGGCGAAAGAGGGCTCTTCCTTTGCCCTCACCCTCGCCTTTTGCCACAACGGGGCCCTGCCGGTGCAGGCCGACCTCTCCCTGAAAACAGGGGGGGAGACGGCCTACGCCGCCCTCTACCGCTACACCGGCGGCGCGCTGGAATACGCCGGCCCGGTGCAGGCGGAGGAGGGGGCCCTCTCCTTCTCCCTGGGGGAGGGGGGGAGCTGGGTCCTCCTCCCCGCGACAGGGGAGGAGGCTCCCGACCAGCCCAGCAGGGAGGGGGAGCAGCCCGAAGCCCCCTCCGCCCCCTCGACCACCCCCGCGGGCGGCAGCTCCTCCACCCCCGCCGGCCCGTCGGGCCCCAGCAGCGCCGGCAGTTCCGCCGGCTCGTCGCAGGGCGCTCCGTCCGGGGGGAACAGCACCCCCCAGACCTCCACCGTCACCGTCTCCATCGTCTGCACCGCCCTGCTGGACAAACTCGACCAGGTGGACGACAACCTCCGCCCCTACATCCCCCAAAACGGGGTCATCCTCCCCCCCACCAAGGTGGAGATCCAGGAGGGGGAGAGCGCCTTTGAGGTGCTCAAGCGGGTGACCCGCAGCCACCGCATCCAGATGGAATTTCAGAGCCAGTCGGGCTATGGCAGCGCCTATATCGAGGGGATCGGCCACCTCTATGAAAAACAGGTGGGCAGCGGCAGCGGGTGGATGTACAAGGTGAACGGCACCTTCCCCAACTACGGGTGTAGCCAGTACCCGCTCAAGGACGGGGACACCCTGGTCTGGTGCTACACCTGCGACTTCGGCAAGGACGTGGGGGGCAGATGAGGGCCCCCCCGCGGGAGGGCGGCTTTGCCCGCTACCACCCCCTGGTCACCTTTGCCTACTTTGCCGCCCTGGTGGTCGCCTCGGTCTTCTCCCTCCACCCGCTGCTGTTGGGGCTGACCTTCTGCTCGGCCCTTCTCTACGCCCTCTTGCAGCGGGGGGCGGCCGCCCTGCGGCTGGCCCTCCTCTTCCTCCTGCCGGCGGTGGTGCTGACGGCGCTGATCAACCCCCTCTTCAACCACCGGGGGGCCACCGTCCTCTTTTACCTAGCCGACAACCCCATGACCGCCGAGGCCTTTCTCTACGGGCTGGCCACCGGCGTGTTGATGGGGGGCATCCTCCTCTGGTTTTCCTGCATGGGGCCCCTCTTTCGCTCCGACAAGGTGGTCTACCTCTTCGGCCGGGTCTCCCCCGCCCTCTCCCTCACCCTCTCCATCTGTCTCCGCTTTGTCCCCCTGCTCAAAGCCCGGTTTGGGGAGGTGTCCATGGGGCAGCGCTGCCTGGGCAGGGGGGGACAGGGCGGCCCCCTGTCCCGGCTGCGGGTCTTTGGGCGGGAGCTGTCCATCCTCCTCTCCTGGTCGCTGGAGGCGGCCATCGCCACCTCCGACTCGATGGAGGCCCGCGGCTACGGCCTCAAGGGCCGCACCAGCTTTCACACCTTCCGCTTCACCCGGCAAGACGGCGCCCTGCTGGGGCTGATCGGGGGGCTCTTTGCCGCGGCCTGCACCGGCATCTTCAGCAGCGCCTGGGAGGTGGCCTTCTACCCCAAGGTCGTCTTTCCCCCCACAAGCCCCCTCTTTGTCTGTTCTGCCGCCGCCTACGGGGCGCTGCTGTTGCTACCCCCCCTGATCGACTGGAAAGGAGAGCGCCAATGGAAGAGATCCGCTGTGAGCGATTGAGCTTTTGCTATCCCGACCGGGAGGAGGACGCCCTGCGGGAGGTCAGCTTCTCCCTCTCTGCCGCCTCCTTCACCGTCCTCTGCGGCCGCTCGGGCTGCGGCAAATCCACCCTGCTGCGCCACCTCAAGGCCAGCATGACCCCCTACGGCGACCGCCGGGGGGAGGTCCTCTACCGCGGCACCCCCATCGACCGGCTCGACCCCCGCACCGCCGCCTGCGCCATCGGCTTTGTGCAGCAGGACCCCGACGCCCAGCTGGTGACCGACAAGGTGTGGCACGAGCTGGCCTTCGGGCTGGAAAACCTGGGGCTGCCCACCCCCGAGATCCGCCGCCGGGTGGCGGAGATGGCCAGCTTTTTCGGCATTCAGGACTGGTTCCACCGGGACGTCTATGCCCTCTCCGGCGGGCAAAAGCAGCTGCTGAACCTGGCGGCGGTCATGGCCATGCAGCCGCAGGTGCTGGTGCTCGACGAGCCCACCTCCCAGCTCGACCCCATCGCCGCCTCGGAGTTTCTCGCCACCCTCGCCAAAATCAACCGGGAGCTGGGCACCACCGTCTTCCTCTCCGAGCACCGGCTGGAGGAGGCCTTCCCCCTGGCCGACCGGGTGATGGTGATGGAGGGGGGCCGCATCGCCGCCTTCGACACCCCCCAAGCCGTCAGCGCCCAGTTGAGCCGGGCCGGGCAGGCGCACCCCATGTACCTGGGCCTGCCGGCGGCGGTGCGCATCTGCGCCGGGGTGCAGCCCCAGGGCCCCTGCCCCGTCACCGTGCGGGAGGGGCGGCTCTGGCTGGACAGCCTCTTTCCCCAGGGGGTCTCCCGGCCCGCCCTGCCGGAGAGGGACACCGCCTCCCCGCCCCCGGCGGAGCCCGCCCTCACCCTGGAAAACGTCTGGTTTCGCTACCGGCGGGGGGAGGACGAGGTGGTGCGGGAGCTCTCCCTGACGGTGCGCCGGGGGGAGTGGTACTGCCTGCTGGGGGGCAACGGGGCGGGCAAGAGCACCGCCCTCAAGCTGATTGCCGGGCTGCTCAAGCCAAACCGCGGCCGGGTAAAGGTGGCCGACGGGCTGGCCCTGGGGGTGCTGCCCCAAAACCCCCAGGCCCTCTTCACCGAGCTCAGTGCCGAGGAGGAGCTCTTCGACGCCCTGACAGACCTCCCCGGCACCGATCGCGCCCGCCGGGAGGGGGTGGAGGAGATGCTCGCCCTGCTGGAGTTGACCGACCGGCGCGCCGCCCACCCCTACGACCTGAGCGGGGGGGAACAGCAGCGGCTGGCCCTGGGCAAGATCCTCCTGCGCCAGCCCCAGATCCTGCTGCTGGACGAGCCCACCAAGGGCCTCGACCCCTTCTTCAAGGCCTCTCTAGCCAAGCTGCTCAAGTCTCTGCTGGCCCGGGGGCTCACCCTCTTCATGGTCTCCCACGACATCGAGTTCTGCGCCGAATACGGGGACACCTGCGCCCTCTTCTTCGACGGCTGCATCGCCTCGCAGGACCCGCCCCGCCGCTTCTTCGGCGGCAACAGCTTTTACACCACCTCCGCCAACCGGATGTCCCGCCACCTGTTTGCAGAGGCCGTCACCTGTCAGGATGTGATCACACTGTGCGCAATGAATTTGACCGCCAACAGCTCCGGGCCAGAAAGCGACGCACCCTCCTCTCCGCCGCCATCATCTTTCTGCTGATCCCCCTCACCATCTTCGCGGGGGTGGCGTTGCTGGACGACCAGCGCTATCTCCTGGTCAGCCTGCTGATCGTCTTTTACACCTCTCTGCCCTTCTTCCTCGTCTACGAAAAGCGGCGGCCCAAGGCGCGGGAGATCGTGATGGTCGCCATGATGGCGGCCCTGGCCGTCTGCGGCAACCTGCTGGGCTATCTGGCGGGCCCCCTGCAGCCGGGCACCGCCCTGGTCATCATCGCCGGCATCGCCTTCGGGCCCGAGGCGGGGTTTCTCACCGGGGCCCTGGCCCGGCTCTGCGCCAACCTCTTTTCCATGCAGGGGCCCTGGACCCCCTGGCAGATGTTTTGCTGGGGGCTGCTGGGCTTTCTGGCGGGGTTGGTCTTCAACCGCGCCGCCGCCAACCGCACCAACTCCCGCCAATTCCAGCTGGTACAGGGGCCGGTGGTCTGCACCCTCCTCTCGGTGGCGGCGGCCCTGGCGGTCCACCTGCTGGGCACAGGGGCCCCCGCCGGGGGTCGCCTGGCGCTGCTGGCGGCCGCCCTCACCGCTGTCGCCGCCCTCGGCCTGGGCGTTTGGCAGTGGCGGCGGGCGGGGGACGCCCTCCCCCTCCTCGCCGCCCTCCTCTGCCTGGGGCTGGCTGTTCCCCTGGCCCTTCTGGCCAAGCGCTGGGACGGCGGGGGCGGCTTTCTCGGCTGGCGACTCTACGCCTTCGGCGCCCTGGGGCTCCTCTGCGGGCTGGTCATCCAGCGCAGGCGGCTGCCGCTGGACGGGCTGACCCTCGCCTCCTTCGGCTTTCTCACCACCTTCATCGTCTACGGGGGGATCATGAACGCCGCCGCCCTGGTGATGGCCAGCGCCCTCCCCGCCTCGGGCATGGGGCTCACCCTCCCCTCCCTGGGGCTCCTCTACCTCTCCGGCGTCCCTTACGACGCCCTCCACGGGGCGGGGACCGCCCTCTTTCTCTTCCTCTTTGGCCCCTCCCTCATCCAAAAGCTCGAGCGCATCAAGGTCAAGTACGGCTTCTACCGCTAAACCGGCAAAAAAGGGGAGCCCCGGGACAGACTGCCTGTCCCGGGGCTCCCCCTTTTTGTCTCAATCCCGCTTCCAGCGCTTCAGTTGGGGGAAGACCGCCTCCATCTGCCTCCTGGCCTGGCCGGCGTCCATCCCCGACTGGGCCATGAGGGGGACGCAGAAGTCGATCATCTCCTCCATGGTGCAGTCGGCCAGAAACCGGCCCTTTTCGTAGCAGTATTTGCAGTAGTCGCGACTGGGGCTGCCGTCGGCCTCGCTCCCCCGCATCTCTTCACCTTCGCCCAATGGCATCCCGCAGGATTGGCAGTACGCTTCGCTCATTTGATACGCTCCTCTCTCCAAGGGGGTCTTCCCCTTTGCTGCTCCCATCCTACCGCAAAAAAGCTGACAGCAGTCTGTCCACTATCAAAAGGCCATTCCTTTTTTCTTTTGCCGCCGCTCCCCTCTTTGCCAGGGGCGGGGGGACGCCCAGCGGGCGCAAAGGCCGGACCGTCATAAGGCTGCTGCACTGGTCGGGCAGACCCTCCCCCTCCGCCCGACTCGCCGCCAAGGGGGCCATTGTGGCGCTTCCCCATTCGTGCTATACTCAAATCATGCCAATACATCCCCCTTTTGGGGACATCTGCCGGCGCGCGGCCGAAAGGGCCCCTCCCGCCGGCACAGAAAAAAGGAGGTCTACACCCTATGTCAGAGATCAAATGCCCCCTCTGTGGCTTTGCCGAGCAGGCTCCGGACGACGAGGACTGCTGCCCCCGCTGCGGCACCCACCTCGCAGGCGGCGAAGGGGAGAAAAAACTGCTGGAAGCGTCCGGCACCTTCACGACCGAGGACAAGCAGTTTTTCGGGAAGATGAGCACAAGCGCGTCCATCTACCTCACCGACCGGCGACTGCTGGCGATCCCCGAAAAGCTGGAGGGATTCAACCTGAGGACCGGGCTCACCGCCGCCGCTGTCAACAAGATGACCGGCCAGTACGGCGCTATCTCCATCCCGCTGGAGGAGATCCAGGCCGTGCGGGACGGCAAGTTCGGCCTGCTGCAAAAGGCGCTTGTGGTCGTCGCGGCGGACGGCGGGGTGCTAAAGCTCACCCTGCCCAAGCAGGCGCAGTGGAAAGAGGCCATCCTCGCCGCCGCCCCCAACCTCCATTAAAGGGGAAAAACCGGCAGCAAAGGGCGGCTTCTCCCAACGCAGACTCCGCGAAAAGGCCGCCCCCATCTCTCTCCTCGGCCTCCCCCAGCGCAGGTCCCGGGGAAAAGGGCGCACCCATCTCTCCCCCCGACTTCCCCTGCCGCAGGCCCCGGAGAAAAGCCGCGCCATCTCTTCCCCCGGCCTCTCCCGCCGCAACCCCCGGGGGAAGGGCCGCACCCATCTCTTCCCCTGACTTCCCCCGCCGCAGGCCCCAGGGGAAAACTGCGCTCACCTCTCTCCGGCCTCTCTCGACGCACCCCCCGGGAGAAGGGCCGCACCCGTCTCTCCCTCCGGCTTCCCCCGCCGCAGGCCCCCGAGGGGAAAGACTGCGCCCACCTCTATCCCCAGCCTTCCCCCGACCCGCGAACGAAAAAGACGCCCCTGTCCCTGTATCCCCCTTCCCTTTTGCCCCCATTGAACGGGCAGAGTGCGCTTTCGCCCCCTGGCAAAAGGCGATTTTCCCCCATCACCGGCAGAGAAAACCAACAAAAAAGGCCTGTCCCCACTTCCTATCTGGGGGCAGGCCCCTTTCCCTTCCACACAAAAAGGGCGGGTCACCGCCACAGTTGCCGGTGACCCGCTCTTTTCCTTCTCTCAAGCCGCCCGCAGGCGGCCTCCCTTTTAGATGCGCAGCTTCTCCTCCAGTTCCCCCGCCTCTTTTTTCTCCGCAAAGGCGGCGTCGGCCTCTTTCAGCCAACCCTCCAGGGCGGTGCGCCCCTCCTCGTCAAGGGGAAAGGACTGCTCGCCCTCCACCGCGCTCTTGGCCCGGCAAAAGTACCCGTACCAGACCTCCGCGAGCAGCTGTCCCTCCTGGGGCCAGATCCGGTAGTTAAACCCCCTGTGGCTGCCCACATAGTCGTTTCCGCTCTCAAAGTAGTCCAGATTGGGGACTTCCAACACCCGCTCTTCCACCGCTCATTTCCTCCCTTGTTCCAGGGGACAGGCCAGCCGCCCCCAGCGATCTCCTGTCAGACAGTATAGCAGATTTTCGCCGCCCCCGGTAGCCCTCCTCCCCGACCTGCCCCCCTGTTTTTCTCCCTTTTCGCCAAAAAATCAGGGCAGGATTTATATAAAGATTTCGTTAATTTCATTCGCCTTATTGTTAATAACGTGTTAAGATATACCCATCGCGACAAAATTCTTTTCTTTTCACGAGAGATGAGAGGTGTTGAAATGAAAATCGTCATTGTCGGCGACGGCAAGGTCGGTCTGGCCCTCACCGCCCGCCTGTCCCGCGCCGGGCACGACGTGGTGGTCATCGACCGCGATCCCCGGGTGCTGGAAGAGAGTTTACAGACCTATGACGTGATGGTGGTGCAGGGCAACGGCGCCTGCAAGTCGGTGCTGGAGGAGGCGGGCATCGACACCGCCGATCTCCTCATCGCCGCCACCAGCAGCGACGAGATCAACCTCCTGTGCTGCATGGTGGCCAACAAGATGGCCAATGTCCACACCATCGCCCGGGTGCGCAGCCCTGAATACGCCGGCCAGCTCAACTTCCTCAAGGACGAACTGGGCCTCTCCATGACCATCAACCCCGAGATGGCCGCCGCCCGGGAGATCGACCACCTGCTCCAGTTCCCCTCCTTCCTCAAGCGCGACCGCTTCGCCAAGGGGCGGGTGGAGATCGTGGAGCTGAAGATCTGCGCCGACTCCCCCCTGCGGGGCAAGCCCCTCTCCCAGCTCTACAAACTCATCCGGGTCAAGGTGCTCGTCTGCGCTGTCGAGCGGCGGGGGATGGTCTACATCCCCTCCGGCGCCTTCACCCTCGAAGAGGGGGACAAGATCTCGGTCACCGCCGACAGCAAGGACCTGGTGACCCTGCTAAAAAATCTGGGCCTCACCACCGAGCGCACCCGCAGTGCCCTCATCATCGGCGGCAGCCGCATCGCCTACTACCTGGCGCGCCGCCTCCTCTCCAGCGGCATCACCGTCAAGATCATCGAGCAGGACATCGCCCGCTGCGAGGAGCTGGCCGCCCTGCTGCCCAAGGCCACCATCATCAACGCCGACGGCAGCCGGCAGGACATCCTGCGGGCCGAGGGGATCACCTCCACCGACGCGGTGGTCACCCTCACCGACATGGACGAGGAAAACCTCATCATCTCGATGTACGCCACCCATGTGGGGGTCCCCAAGAGCATCACCAAGATCAACCGGGCCGAGTACGTCGACACCTTCTCCGACCTGGGCATCGACACGGTCATCAGCCCCAAAGACCTCTGCTGCACCGACATCGTCCGCTATGTGCGCGCCATGGAAAACACCACCGGCGGCGCGGTGCAGACCCTGCACTACATCGTCGAGGGGAAGGCGGAGGCGCTGGAGTTCGTGGCCACCTCTGCCACCCGCCATCTGGACGAGCCCCTGACCCAGGTGCCCATCAAACCCAACATCCTCCTCTCCTGCATCCTTCGCGGGGGAAAGACCATCATCCCCCAGGGCTCCGACTGCATCCGCCTGGGCGACACCGTCATCGTCGTCACCACCGCCGAGCAGACCATCCGGGACCTGGGCGACATCTTCGCGGGATAGGCGGGGGAGGAAGCTATGAACTGCGCGATCATCAGCCGCTACCTGGGCAATCTCCTGCTGTTGGAAGCGGCCTTCCTCGTCCCCCCCGCCGCCATCTCCGCCTCCCTGGGGGAGGAGGCCGCCCGCCGCGGCCTCCTCCTGACTGTCGGCATCCTCGTGGTGCTGGGGCTCCTCCTGCGGCGGGCAGGGCAGAGATCCGGCTCCACCTTCTACGCCAAAGAGGGGTTTGTGCTGGTGGCCCTGGCCTGGGTGGTCATGTCCTTTCTGGGCAGCCTCCCCTTCTACTTCAGCGGGGAGATCCCCAGCCTGGTGGACTGCTTTTTTGAGACGGTCTCCGGCTTCACCACCACCGGCGCCTCCATCCTCACCGACGTGGAGGCCATGAGCAAGGGGTTGCTCTTCTGGCGCAGCTTCACCCACTGGCTGGGCGGCATGGGG
The DNA here is from genome assembly GCF_052065655.1 of Bittarella sp. HCP28S3_D9. Classification (NCBI taxonomy): domain Bacteria; kingdom Bacillati; phylum Bacillota; class Clostridia; order Eubacteriales; family Oscillospiraceae; genus Bittarella (ex Durand et al. 2017); species Bittarella sp. HCP28S3_D9. The sequence goes on from NZ_JBQHTP010000006.1 coordinate 59,779, forward strand.
ATGCTGGTCTTCCTGCTGGCCGTCGCGCCCGGGCAAAAGGGGCAGGGCTTTACCCTGCACCTGATGCGCGCCGAGAGCCCCGGCCCCTCGGTGGGGAAACTGGTGCCCAAGATGCGCCAGACCGCCAAGATCCTCTATCTCCTCTACGTCGGGCTGACAATCATCTGCGTCCTCTTCCTGCTGGCAGGGGGGATGCCCCTCTTCGACAGCCTCTGCACCGCCTTCGGCACCGCCGGCACCGGGGGCTTCGGCATCAAAAACGACAGCATGGCCGGCTATTCCATCTACCTGCAGGGGGTCTGCACCGTCTTTATGGCCCTCTTCGGGGTCAATTTCAGCGTCTACTACCTCCTCTTCCGCAACTGGCGCGCCGCCCTTAAAGACGAGGAGGTGCGGCTCTACTTCGCCATCATGCTCAGCGTCTCGGCCGTCATCGCCTGCAACATCTACCCCCAGATGGGCTCGGTGGGGATGAGCATCCACGAGGCCACCTTCCACACCAGCAGCATCATGACCACCACCGGCTTTGCCATCTCCAACTTCGACCTCTGGCCGGAGCTCTCCCGGGCCCTTCTCCTGGTGCTGATGATCGCCGGGGCCTGCGCCGGCTCCACCGGCGGCGGCGTCAAGACCATCCGCCTGCTCCTCATCTTCAAGAACATGAAGGCGGGCTTTCGCAAGCTGCTCCACCCCAACAGCGTGGAGACGGTCAAGCTCAACGGCCGCCCGGTCGGCCGCTCGGTGCTCGAGGGGATCAACACCTACATGTCGGCCTACTGCCTGATCGCCATCGCCTCCCTGCTGGTCGTCTCCCTGGACAACTTCAGTCTGGTGACCAACCTGAGCGCCGTCCTCTCCTGTTTCAACAACATCGGCCCCGGGCTCGACATCGTGGGGCCCATCCACAACTACTCCACCTACTCCGACCTCTCGAAGATCGTCCTCAGCCTGGACATGCTCTTGGGGCGGCTGGAGATCTTCCCCATGCTCATCCTCCTGCGCCCCGCCACCTACCGGCGGCGGCAGGCGTGAATGCCCCGCGCACCAAAGGGAGAGGCCCGACCGGATTGCTGGTCGGGCCTCTTCCCCTCTATGGGGTCTTGTCTCTACTGGATCTCGGGGATCTGCGCATCCCGCGGGTCGACCCATTCCCGGCCGTAGCCGGCGGCGATGGCCTGCCAGTCGGGGCCGGAGGCCTTGCAGTAGGTCACCCGCATGGGGTCCACCGTGGTGTCCCTCGCCCCCCGCAGCCCCCTCTTGAGCAGATTGGAGTGCCCCGTCAGGGTGGGGGTGTAGGCCGGGTAGCGGGTGTCGGTGTCAAACTCGACATGCAGGTGGGGGCCGGTGGTCAACTTCCCAGTGTTCCCCACCGTGCCGATGCGGGTGTCCTTGGTGACCCGCTGCCCCTTTTTCACCCGCACGTCCGCCATGTGGTAGTACCGCCCCACCAGGGGGCGGTGCCCGCCGTCAAAGTGGTTGACGCAGTCGTCGTAGACGATGCCCACCACATAGCCGCAGACGTTGTCCCATCCGGCAAAGGCCACCGTGCCCTCGCCCTGGGCGTAGACGGTGGGGCCGCCGGTCATGTCCTGCCCGTAGTGCGGGGCCCCAAACTCCCGCTGGTAGGCGCCGCCCCACTTGTAAGACGCAGTCACCCGTGCCCGGTTGAGGGGCTGGATCAGTCTCTGTGCCATCTCTCATTCCCCCTTTTTGCCGCTGGACGGCTGTTTTGCAAAATAGAAGGTGATCACCGCTGTGGCCGCCGTCATAAAGCTCTGCACATCGATCCTCCCCGCCGCCGATAGCGCGCAGAAGACCCCCATCACCATCAGGGTGATGATGCTCTTGACATCGATGAGCCGCGCCAACTTCTCCTTCACCTGCACTTGCACCCCTCCTTTAAAGTGTCTGGACATACCAGATAAAAAATCCCAGCAGGACCGAGACAATGGCCCCGCTCATCCCCCACAGCGCCTTGGTCAGCCCCTGTAGGGAGTGGGTCAGGCTGTCGAATTTCTCCTCGAGACGGGCGAGCTGCACCGCGTGGTGGTCCAGCTCCTGGCTCTTTTGGTCCACCCGCCCCTCCAGCCTCGAAAAACGCTCGGTGCAGTATTCGTTGGGACAGGTCGACATCACTGCCCTCCTCTGTTCTCGCTGACAGTCGGGGCCTCTCCCCAGACGTTGGGGATCAGCCAGTCCTGCACCTGCTTGGGGTAGCTCATCAGCCGCTGCCGCCCCTCCTCCGAATTTTTCAGCGCCTCGCTGTGGCCCTCGGGAATGGTGTATTTGGCCCCGCCCAGGTCCACCGTCAACTGCGCTTTGATCTGGCAGCCGTCCCGGTCGACCGCGTCCAGTCGAAATGACAGCCGTTCGTCCTGTAAATCAACCATCTGTCCCGCAATGTAGATCTGTTCCATATCTCTCTCCTCCTAAGCAATTCGGTAGACAATGCCACCAGAAATTATAGCTCCCCCACTACCTGAGACTTCATGAGAACTCAATGTCCAAGGGCGGCCATCCCAGAACCCCATCAACTTAAAATGAGTATTACTAGCATAACAGCCAGGAAAAACTGACGGGGACGGGTTACTTGTAACACCATTTGCATAAAAACACACATTTGTATAGAATAAGTTTCCAATACCAATCGAGTCACTCATAAAGGGAAGGCCATATAAATCCAGTTCACTGCCACTGGTATTTGTACTAGAAATACATATTTCAAACTGTACATACACTATTTTGCCTACCCTAACATAGCGCCCACTCTTAGATGAAATGTTGAGCTGCGCGCAGTTCGGCGTCCAGCTGCCCACCTCGTAATCCCCCACCGGTTTCCCGTTGTTCTGAAACATCTGGTAGGTAGCGTAGACATTCTGGTTTGGCAGATAGGTGTTCCCGCCATTTCCAAAGATGATCTCGGTCTGCGTGGCCGCGTCCTTTTGATAGCGCAGCCCCTGGCCGGCACTGGCGCAAAAATAGTTGGCGCGCACCGTTCCCCCGGCAGTCAATCCCCCGGAAATACTGGCGTTTCCGCCCGAGAGGGGCACCGCCCCCACCTGGGCCGCCGTGTGGGTGTGCCCCGCAAGGGCCGCACCGACCTGGGCCGCCGTCACCCCGTGGGGATTTTGCTTGTTGCCGGTGTGGCTGCCCAGCGCCGTCTGCACCGCCGCCGCACTGCCGGCCGCGTCGGCCCCCACATCGCCGGCCGTCGGCATCTGTGCCAGCTTGCCCGCACCGTCCAGGGTGGCGATCCCGTCCGCCTGCCCCCTGCTGTCCGCCAGCGCCTGCAGCGCGTCCTGCCCGGCAATGCCCCCCGGCTGCCCCTTGCTCTCGGTGATCTGGTTGATCTGTGCCTGCAGAGACCCCGCCACATTGTCCGTCAGCTGGTTTTTAATGGTGTCGAACCAGCCCTGAAACTCCTCGTTTTTGCCGGTGCGGTACTCCTCCGCCCAGGCGTCCAACTGCGCCATCAGCTGGCTGAAATCCATCTGGTCAAACCCCTGGGTGTACCCGCAGACCGCCTTGTCCGTCCGGGTGTCCTGTACCGCCGACTGGGTCAGGGCGATCGCCCCCGTCTCCACCTTCACCAGCGCCAGTTGCAGGTCGTACACCTGCTTGTCCCGGCGCAGAGCGGGGGGCTGGGGGTTGTTGGCCGGCGTCCCCTCGACGACGCACACCCCCATCACCTTTTCCGGCAGATCCCACCGCAGCACCACCGCGTCCTTGCGGGGCAGCGAGGGGTGCGCCGTGGGCACGGTGACCTCGACCGCCTCATCACTGCGGTAAAAATACCCGTTGATCCAGGCCCGTCCCGGCGTGACCTGCAGTTTCATCGACCCGTCGGCCAGCACCTGCGACCCGTTTTGGTAGACGCCGTTTGGCACCAAAGCCGCAATTCTCTGGGCCGGAAAGTCCTCGTCATAGGCCAGCCCGTTAAAATATCCGTATTGTTCCGCCATCTATAAATCCCTCCTTTTACAGCTGCAACGTCTCCGGAAGGGGGGTCCCCAGCACCGGGATCACCTGGTGCACCCCGCCCTCAAAGACCTCTTCTATCTCGGTGACCCGGGCGTCCAGCCGGATCCCCCACCGGGAATCGTAGACGCTCACCACATCGCCCAGCGCCCAGTCCTCCCCGTACACAAAGGGGGCGGTGGGCAGAATGGAGGAGTCGAAGTTTTCCGCCACCTGGCTCTCCGCCAGCTTCTGCAGTCCCTCCTGGCGCAGGAGCGCCCGGTACTCCTCCTCTGTGCGCTCCTCCCGCCGCAGGCCGCCGGCGTCGACGTAGAGCATCCGCCGGTCACCCCCGCCGCTTCGGTCCACCTCCACCACCATCCGCTCGCCGTTTTCGGCCTCTTCCCCGGCCACCAGGGCCACGTTTTTGTAGCCGGTGGCCGAATAGGTGTAGACCGGGGCGAGCAGATTGTCGTACAGGTCGCTGAAGATCACCTGGGCGTTCTCCGTCTGTTCCAACGTCCGAACGGCCCCCTGGTAGATGGCCAGCTGAAGGGCGCCGTCGCCCAGCACCTCCAGGTAAAACCCCAGGTTGTAGGCCTTTGCCAGGGCGGAGACGATCTGCAGGTCGCTCTTGAACCGCGCCTGCAACTGGACGGTCTCCTCCGCTCCCCCGCCCCCAACAGAGGGCTCTGCCAGCGCCTTCACCCCCCCGGCCGCCACCGCCTTGCGCATGGCCTCGACCGCGCTGCAGGAGCAGGCAAACAGCGGTTGGATGTGCTGGTCCAGCCGGGCGGAGAGCATGCGGCCGGTCACCGACATCTCCTCCCCCTCCAGCTTGATGCCCGAGATCTCCCCCTGCTCCCGGCAGTCCAGCCGCTGCAGCCGGGCCCCTGGGCGGAGGAGGGCAACATTCTCTTTGCTGGCGGGGAGGTGCAGCTCAAACTCCCCCGGCTCGGTGTATTTCCGGCGCCAGCGCAGGGAGCCGAATTGGTCGATCACCCCGTTCCACGCCAGCCCTTGGCCGACGGGCGGGTACACATACAGTTCCATCTCTCAAGCCCCCCAGTATTCCAGGGTGTACTCCAGCTTCACATCCAGGTGTTCCACCCCCTGTTTCGCGCCGTACTGATAGGTGTTCTTCCCGGGGTACAGCTGGATCCAGTCGTTTGCCAGGGACCAGATCTCCGGGTGGGAGATCCCGTTGAGCAGCGTCCGCTTCTGGCCGCGCCCGGTCGTCACCACCACCGTGTCCCCCTCCGCCATCTCCAGCGCAAGCGCCAACTTGCCCCCGCTCCCCAACTCGGCGAGAGAGGGGTCTTTGACCGGTCCCCGGGCCACAAAGGTAATTGTCAGGCCGCAGGCCACGTTCTGGTCGTTTTGCACCTCCACGATCCGCTCCGCGATCCGCCGGGCGGTCATGATGGGGGCGCCGTACACAAAGGGGAAGCGCACCAGCGGCTCCCAATAGGCCATGTTCACCACCGACCGCTCCGGCGCGCGAAACAGCGGATAGGGGCAGATGAGGGAGATGCTCACATCCCGGGTCTTTCCCTGCAGCGCAAACTCCACGCTCTCCACCTGGTAGTCGATGACCTTCTCCCGGCCCCCCTGTTCCCAGTAGGTGAGGGTCCCCCTCTCCCGGGGCTGAAAGAAGCCGAAAAGCCGCTCTCTCTGGGCCGCGTACTCCCCCTTGATCGCCGCGGTGATGACGATGTTCCTCTTCTGGGCGCAGCTGCTCTGCCAGCTCTCCCCGTCCATTCCATCCTGCCGCTGGGTGCTCACCTCATAGGCAGCCGAGGTCAGCCCGGTGGCGTCCTTGAGCCAGAGGGGCAGAAAATACCCAAAGGAGATCTTCTCCCCCCTGCTGTTTTCACAGGTAATTTTCTTCTGTGTGATCAAGCGAATTTCACCCCCATCACCATCTGGCGCATTGCATTGCGGTTGAGCCGCGCCGTCTCCGCCGGCGAAAGGACCTTGGGGCTGTAGTTGTTCACCGTCTGGTTGAGGACCACCCCACCAGGCGCCCCGGCAGAGGCGGCGGCCAGTGTGCTGGGAGAGATCCCCCCCGCCAGCACGATCCCGCTAAACCGGGTGGGAATGGCATTTTTCATCTGCTCCCCCACGCGGTCCATCTCCCCCAAAAAGCCGATGCCCAGCCCCTTGGCCAGATTCATTCCCACCTGGTCCCGGAAGACTTTGGACGGGGAGTGAATGCCGAAGAACCCCTTGATTTTTTTGAGCACGTTGGCACAGGCCTCCTTGGCCATGTCCCAGAGGATCCCCCCCGCATTCGCAAGTCCTCTCCCGATCCCTTTAATCAGGTCGATGCCCACCTGCAACCAGTTGGTGTTGGCAAAGGCGCTGACGATCTTCCCGATGATTTCCGGGAGTTTGCCCACCAGCTGCGGGATGGCCTGTACCAGCCCGCTCGTCACTGCGGTCAGTATCTGTATCCCCGCCTGGATGATCTGGGGCAGGTTGTCCATGATCAATTTCACGATCATGGGGATCATTGCCACCACCGAATTGATCAACATTGGAAGGGCCTGCACAATACCCGCCACCAAGCTCAAGAGGATTTCCAACCCTGCGGAGAGGATCGCCGGCAGATTCTGCATCAACGTCTCCACAAAGACGGGGATGAGCGCGATGACCTGCTCGATCAAAACGGGGATCGTCTGTACGATTCCCTCGATCAATCCCAGTAGGATCTGCATCCCCGCGATGATAAGTGCCGGCAAATTGGCGATCAAGGAGGCCACCACCGTCGGGATCAGCAGTAAAATCTCCCCCACAAGCAGAGGGACAGACTGGGCAATCCCCGCCACCAAGCCCGTCAGCAGCTGGATCCCTGCTGAGATGATTTGGGGAATATTTTCCAGCAGGACCATGCTCATGCTGGAAATGAGCAGAGGGAGCTGTTCCATGAGCAGAGGAACCACCTGGTTGAGCCCCTGTATCAGCCCTAAAAACAGCTGTAGCCCCGCCCCCAACAGCGCCGGCAAAAGCGCGGGCAGTTGCCCGATCAGTGCGGAGACAAGACCCACCAGCGCCGTCATGACCGCGGGCAGAAGCGTCTGTGTCAGGCTGGGAAGAACCGCTGCCAAGGCCGCCATAAGGCTGGTCAGCACCCCCGATAAGCCGTTTAAAAAGGTCGGCAGCTGTTGGGTCAAGCCCCCGATCATCCCGTCAAACATCCCTGTCAGTGAGCTCGTCAGCGCGTCGCCGCTCACCTCATCGCCCGAAAAAAGCCCGTTGATCGCCTGGCTGATTGCGGGTTTGGCCGACTCCATACTGGATGAAAACACCTCGGCAATGGGCGCGGCCTGATCGCCCAAAACGCGAAACAGCTCCTGCTTCTTTCCATTTAGTTCCGCGATCACCTCCGCATCCATAAAGTTTTCGGCAAACTTCTTTGACACTCCGGCAATCCCCTGGAAGGCGCCTCCCACGGCACCCGCGATTCCCGAGGCCGCCTTTCCCACCACTTTCAATCCTGCGGAGATGTTCTTGGCCCCGGCGACAAATTTGCCGAGGGTCGTCTCGCCGTTTCGCGCCTGGTCAGCGATGTGCTGGATCGCCGTTTTAAAGGCCCCCAGTCCAGTTGTCTGCCCTTCGACTTGCGCCGCTTCGTCGGACATCTTCTCAATGTTGGTCGAGACGTTATACAGCTGATTTCGCAGCGCCGACACCGCAGCGCTCTGTTTCCAATAGGCCTCTTCCGCCCTGTTGACGGCGGCAGCGCTCTCGTCAGAACCGGCGGCAACCGTCTCCGAAAGCTCCTTGTATTTCTTTTTTTGCTCTTCCAGCTTTTTGCTCTGCCTATCATACTCTTCGCGCAGGGCCTCCTGTGCCGTCTGCTCCACTGCAATCGAATTGCGGAGCATCTGCTTTTTCACCAGCAGATCTTGCACCGAAGCCGCATTTTTGCCCATAGAAGCAGCGCTTTCGGCCAGCACAGACGAAAACATCTTGAGCTGCTTATTTAAAAACTCCATCTTCGCCGCAAATGTCTCGCTTCCGTTGACCTGAACGTCTACGCTCCAATCATTCGCCAAATCCTCTCCTCCTTTCTCTCTCTTTAGAAAGGGCGGGCGGCCAACGACCGCCCGCCCCTTCTCTCTTTTCCCTACGGGAGGTCGGGGATCATCTCCTCATCCAGCGGCCGCATCGGCCGCTCCTTTGCCCCCTGGGCGATCTGCCAGCAGGCGATCAGGTCGCACAGCTCCCCCATCGGCATCGCGCACAGCTCTCGGCGGGGGATCCCCAGCACCCTCCCGTAAAACCAGTACCACGCAGTGCTTACCGGCCCTGCGCGGCCTCCCCGTTTTTTGGGTCGGCCTGCACCTCGACCTCTCTGCCCTGGCCCAGCTGCATCGCCTCGGTCAGGGCCTCTGTGATCCGCCCGGCGTCCTGCGCGCCTAGCAGGCACTTCAGCTGCTCTTCGGTGAAGGGCTCTTCCTCTCTCCCCTCCATCACCCGGCAGTACTCGACCCCCTGGCGCAGCAGGACCGCCAGGATCCAGAGGATGTCGCCCAGCGCCTCGTGGATCGGCTTTTCGTCAAAGGCCGAAAAGGCCTCCTGCATCCCCTCCAGGCTGCCGTAGCGCCTGCCGATCTCCTCCACCGCACCCAGCGAGAAATTCAGCGGGCACTGCCGGCCGGCCAGCTCAATGTAACTCAACCTCTCCATCGGCTCTCCCCCTTACACCTGGGGCTCGGGAGAGGGGGCCCCAATGTGCAGCACCTGCTTGATGTAGGCCTCCGCCTTCTCCTCGCTGTCCAGGGTGGCCTCCCTCTTCCAGACGTGGGTGGCGCTGTCGTCCCGGAAGATGGCCCCCTCGATGGCCGGGGTCTGCCATTCCACCGCCTCGCCCTGGGTGGTGGCGCTGTCCTCCGGCACCTTGAACTGCACCTTGGTGAAGATGATGGCGCGGTAGGCATAGCTGCCGCTGCGCTTTTTCTTGATGATGATCCCCACCCCCAGATAGGGGGCGACGGACTCGTCGTCGTACACCAGCTCGGTGACCTTCTCCTCGCCCACGGTCACTTCGTTGGTCTTGAGCCCCAGCAGGGCTTTGCTCGCCTCCTGCAGCAGGTCGTCGGTGGTAATGGTCAGGGTGCCGCCGGCAAACGAGCTGTCGCTCTCCACCACCATGTTGTCGGCGTACAGGTTGTTCTCCTCGCCAGCCTCAATGCTGGCAGACAGTTCCACTGCCCTGCCCATCAGGCCGCCGCCCTGGTAGCTGACGGTGCCGCCCTCGCTCTGATACAGGGCATAATACGGTTTGCTCACGCCAATAGTCGCCATCTTGATCCGCTCCTTTAAAAAATTTATTTGCAAACGCCTCTCTCGGCGGTCTGCACCCTCTCAAAAGCCCTCACAGGCTGACCCAGCGCCAGCGGTGCTTGACCAGCCCCGCGTCCCGGTCGTAGCCGCTGCTCTCCCAGGAAAACGCCAGCCTCGCCCCGCGCATCGCCTCTTCCACCGCGGCGAACAGGGGGTCTTCCTCCAGGGTGGTGTAGAGTTCCACCATCCCCTTCACCCCCCGTTCCCCCGGCTGGTTGTCGGCGGCTGGACCCCCGGCCGGGCCGGTCTCCCCCCACACCAGGCAGCGCCCTGTGCCGCTGGGCGGGAACTGCCAGTACAGCGCCACCCCATCCTGCAGCGCGCCGGTCAAAACGGCCTTGATTTCCGCTTTTGTCAACGTCTGTTCCCCCTTTATCGTCTGGGCTCACCGCCCTGGTTTTCCTGCACCGCCGGCCCCTTCCCCTGCCGCTTCGCTGCGGTGTCTCTGCCACATCGGGGGAGTGTCCTCCCCTTCCACAATTTCAGTATACCGCCCTCCGGCCGTCCTTTTCGTCAAATGCGTCCCTCCTCCTTCACCCAGAACCGGCGGCACTTTTTGCGGGGGTACTGCTCGTCGTACTCGCCAATGGCAAAGGCCACCCGCTGCCAGCTCATCCCCTCGAGGTAGCGCAGGTTCAAGATCTGCCGCATCTGGCTGTCCTCCACCTCGCCCAAAAACGCATAGCCCTCTTCCACCCGCATCAGGTATTCACGAACGGTGGCCTGCAGGCGGCGCTCCAGCTCCCGCATCTCGGTGCCGATCTCCTCCTGCGCCATCTCCCCTTCACACGGCCGCCGCATCGTCCACCTCTCCTGCGCCCTGCGCAGCCGCTCCAACTGCCCCTGCAGCAGCTTGACCTCCCGCTGCAGATGGGGCAGCTCCCGCCATTCTCTCTCTGTCATTTTTTGTCCTCCCGTATTTTTTGCCCCCGCTGGGAAACAGTAAATGCAAACCTATCATCTCTTCCCAAAGGAGGTCTTTCTCATGTCCGCCAATGCCAACTTCTACCTCAACGACCCCGCCCTCTCCCCCTACTTCAACTCCCTCCCCGTCGCCGTCCGCGAGATCATCCTCGACTCCGGGGCCGAGATCACCACCCTGGGCGAGCTGCAGCAGATCGCCGAACACTACCGAGGCGACCTGACACTCGAATAATCGTTTCTTTTTAGAAACGAAAAGGGCGCACCTCTCCCCGGCGCAGCCCCCGGACAGGGGTGCCGCGCCATTTTTTATAGAATCTTCACTCATGGGGTCGCAAACTGACTGGACGGAAGTATCCCCCCTTCCAGCAGCCCATCATGCCCTCATTGCTGAATTTCTTTTTCGCAACTCTGTAAATACAGTATACCGCGTTTGTTTCTAATTTGCAACTATTTTTTACCGTTTTGTTTCTTTTTGTTCTGTCCTTCACCAGCTGACAGCCCGCCCAATTGTCTCCGTGTAGAACACATCTGCATTTTTATTGTAGACAACTGCCGATTTCTCTGGTATACTGCCAAACGTGTGACAAAAGAAAAAAGGGGCGTTATCATGTCATTTTTGGAATCTCTCGTATCGGTTGCAAACGACTATCTCTGGAACTACTTCCTCCTCTTTCTGCTCTGCGGGGCGGGCATCTATTTCACCTTCCGCCTGCGATTCGTGCAGGTGCGCCGCTTCGGTCAGAGCTGTAAAGAGGTCTTCGGCAAGATCCGCTTCAGCGGGAAAAAGGCCGGCGACGACGGCATGAGCTCGTTTCAGTCCCTGGCCACCGCCGTGGCCGCCCAGGTGGGCACCGGCAACCTGGCGGGGGCCGCCACCGCCATCGTCATGGGCGGACCCGGCGCCATCTTCTGGATGTGGCTCTCCGCCTTCTTCGGCATGGCCACCATCTTTGCCGAGGCCAGCCTGGCGCAGGCCCACCGCACCCAAAAGGACGGCGCGGTCATCGGCGGGCCGGTCTACTACATAAAATCGGCCTTTAAGGGGCGCTTCGGCAGGGTGCTGGCCGTCCTCTTCTCGGTCTTCATCATCCTCGCTCTGGGCTTTATGGGGAACATGGTCCAGGCCAACTCCATCTCCTCGGCCTTCGCCACCGCCTTTGGCGCCAACAAACTGGTTGTGGGCATCGCCATCGCCGTGCTGGCCGGCTTTGTCTTCATCGGCGGCATCCGCCGCATCGCCTCCCTCACCGAGAAGATCGTCCCCTTCATGGCCATTGTCTACATCCTGGGCTGTGCCGTCGCCCTGGCCTTTCACGCCGGCTCCATCGGCGACGCCTTTCGCCAGATCTTTGTGGGCGCCTTCTCCCCCGCCGCCGTGCTGGGGGGCGCCTGCGGCATCGGGGTGCAAAAGGCCATGCGCTACGGGGTGGCCCGCGGCCTCTTCTCCAACGAGGCCGGCATGGGCTCCACCCCCCACGCCCACGCCCTGGCCCAGGTGGAGCACCCCTGCCAGCAGGGCGTTGTCGCCATGATGGGGGTCTTCATCGACACCTTTGTGGTCCTCACCCTCACCGCCCTGGTGATCCTCACCAGCGGCCAGTACGGCTCGGGAGCAGACGGGATCGAGCTGACCCAGGCGGCCTTCACCGCCACCTTCGGCCCGTTCGGCAACAGTTTTATCGCCATCTGTCTGCTCTTCTTCGCCTTCTCCACCATCGTGGGCTGGTTTTTCTTCGGCCAGCAGAACATCGTCTACCTCTTTGGCAAAAAGGCCGTCCTCCCCTACGCCCTGCTGGTGGTGGGCTTCATCGTCCTGGGCTCCCTTCTCAAGTTGGAACTGGTCTGGTCCCTGGCCGACCTCTTCAACGGGCTGATGGTCATCCCCAACCTGCTGGGCCTACTGGCCCTCTCCGGCTCCGCCTCCCGCCTCTACCGCGACTACGCCCGCTCCCCCCTGCTCGCCAAGGCCAAAAAGGGGCGGCAGTGACCCATTTTACAACAAAAAAGGGCCCGAGACCGCGCCTTCGGTCTCGGGCCCCTTTTTGCTTTTGGCAGTCGCCTACTTCTGTGCCTCCTGCCGCAGCTCCACCCGGCGGATCTTGCCGCTGATGGTCTTGGGCAGCTCCTCCACAAACTCCACAATCCGCGGGTACTTGTAGGGGGCGGTGTTCTTTTTCACGTACTGCTGGATCTCCTTTTTCAGCTCCTCGCTGGGGGCGTAGCCCCGGGCCAGCACGATGGTGGCCTTCACCACCTGGCCCCGCACCGGGTCGGGGGCCGCCGTCACCGCGCACTCCAGCACCGAGGGGTGCTCCATGATGACGCTCTCGATCTCAAACGGCCCGATCCGGTAGCCGGAGGACTTGATCACGTCGTCGGTGCGCCCCACAAAGAAGAAGTAGCCGTCCTCGTCCCGCCAGGCGGTGTCGCCGGTGTGGTACATCCCGTCGTGCCAGGCCTCCTTTGTCAGGGCCTCGTCCAGGTAGTAGCCGATGAACATCCCGCAGGGCTTCCCCTTGTCGGTGCGGATGACGATCTCCCCCACCGCGCCGGGCACGCAGGAGCGGCCGTTTTCGTCCACAATGTCCACGTCGTACTGGGGGCTGGGCTTGCCCATGGCCCCCATCCGCGGCTCGGCCCCCAAGAGGTTGCCCACCGTCAGGGTGGTCTCGGTCTGGCCAAAGCCCTCCATCAAGGTCAGGCCGGTGGCCGCCTTCCACTGGCGAAACACCTCGGGGTTGAGGGCCTCGCCGGCGGTGTTGGAGTAGACCAGGGAGGAAAGGTCGTACCTGCTCAGGTCTTCCTTTATAAAGAAGCGGTACATGGTGGGCGGCGCGCAGAAGGTGGTGATGTGGTACTTGGCAAACAGGGGCAGGATCTTGTTGGCGTCAAAGCGGTCGAAATCGTAGGTGAAGATGCAGTCCTCACACAGCCACTGACCGTAGAGTTTCCCCCACATGGCCTTCCCCCAGCCGGTGTCGGAGATGGTGAAGTGCAGTCCCCCCGGCCGGTTGTTGTGCCACCAGCGGGCGGTCACCACATGCCCCAGCGGGTAGGTGAAGGAGTGGGCCGCGATTTTCGGGTACCCGGTGGTGCCGGAGGTGAAGAACATCAGCATCGGGTCCTCGTTGTCCGGCGCCTCCTCGGGGGCCGGGCGGGGAAACTCGCCGGGGAAGGCCCCGTACTCCGCGTCAAAGGGCCGCCAGCCCGGCCGCTCCCCGTTGACGCAGATTTTCAGCTCCACCGTGGGGCTCTCCGCCATGGCCCGGTCCACCTCGTCGGCCACCGTCCCGTCGCAGGTGCAGACGATGGCCTTCACCCGGGCGGCGTTGAAGCGGTAGACAAAATCCTTCTTCATCAGCTGGTTGGTGGCGGGGATGACGATCGCCCCCAGCTTGTGCAGCGCCAGCACCGCAAACCAGAACTGGTAGTGGCGCTTGAGCACCAGCATCACCACGTCCCCCTTGCCGATGCCCATGTTGGCAAAGTAGTGGGCCGCCCGGGAGGACTCCCGCTTGAAGTCCCCAAAGGTGAAGACCCGCTCCTCCATTGCCTCGGACAGCCAGACCATGGCCCGCTCGTCGGGTTTGGTCCGCCCCAGTTCGTCCATCACGTCAAAGGCAAAGTTAAAGTGTTCCGGCGGGTGAAAGGAGATGCCGGTCAGCCGCCCCTTTTCGTCCACCGTCTCCTCGGTAAATCTCTGGTAGATCATCTCGCTCACTTCTCGTCACACCCTTCCACAACCATTGCCAAAAATTCGCAGTCCTCGCCCTCGGCGGCGATCATCCCGTGCCCGTGGCTGGAGTCGTAGTAGATCGAATCCCCCGCGTGCAGCACCGTGTAGTGGTCCTCAATGCGCACCTTCAGGCTCCCCTTGAGGACAAAGTCGAACTCCTGCCCCTTGTGGCGGGAGAGGGCGATCTCCTGGTTTTGCTCTTCCTTCCGATAGGGAGCTTTGACCAAAAAGGGCTCGCACATCCGCCCCCGCAGCAGATAGGCCAGGTGCTGGTACTCAAACCCCGCCCGGCGGCGGATGGGCATCCCCTCGCCCCGGCGCACCACGGTGAAAAAGGACAGCTTCGGCATCTCGCCGGTGATCAGTTCGGTCAGGTCCACCCCCAGGTGTTTGGCGCAGTTGTAGAGGAAGGTGAAGGAGAAGTCCTCCTCCCCCTCCTCCAGGCGCAGGTACTCCTCCACCGCGGTGTCGGTGACCTGGGCCATCTCCTCGGGGGTGGTGTCGGTCATCTGGCGCAGGCCCCGCAGTCTCTCGGCAATTTGGCTGATTTCATTTTGCAGCATTGCAATGTCCTCCTCTGACTCTGGTTTTGTTTCCCTGTTGGACGTGGGCCCTGCCGTGAAGGCAAGAAAAAGGCCCCGCCCCCCTGACCGACCCGCCCTCTCGGGCGGATCGGTTCAGAGAGACGAAGCCGACTGTTTTTCATCGCTGCTCCGCGGTACCACTCTCAGTTGCCCCTCAAAAAGGGCCGCTCAGCCGTGTCCAACAACACGCTCCCCTCTAACGGTGGGATACCGGCGACACTTACTCCCCTTTTGGGTTTCACTGCGCAGCTCCGGGGTGATCGGCGGCGGAACGGTCCGCCGGGCCAAGGCCCTTCCACACGGTTTCCTTCGCGCCTTTCACCAACCGGCGCTTCTCTGTAAGGTCCCGTCTGGTCCGCTGTCCCCTTCTGGGCTTTTTTGCTCTTTGCTGTAGCCCCAAAATACCACAATCCACCAGGGTTGTCAACCGCCCTTTGCCAATCTTTTTCACCCCTCACCCTCCCCGTGCGCCGGCGGCAAAAAAGGGCGGATCGCCGCTGCCGCCGTCTCTCTGCCGGTTTTCTCCTCGCCAGGGGGGGCCCTTCCCCAATCCCAAAAAGCGGGGGCTGCCATCGCCGCCTCCGCTTCGCCATTTTCTCCCGCCAAATCGCCCCCCACATCTCCAGTCAAAAGGAGGGAGGGCGCCACTGCCGCTCCCCATTTGGCCGGTTTTCTCTCCTCCCTCCGACGGGGTAATCCCCCCTTCCTCTCCGGGGTGGCCCCTCTTTCCCCGCTAAAAAAGAGAGGGGGGAACCTGCCGCTCTCGCCCCCACCTTGCCGGTTTTCCCCCGCCCCTCCCTCTGCCAGGGCAGCCCCTCCCCTCTCGGTCAAAAAAGGGGGCATTCCCGCCGTTTCCCCCACTTCGCCATTTCCCCCTTATCCCCCCTCCGTAGGGGCAACCTCCTCTTCACCCGGTCATAAAAGAGGCGGCTGCCGTCGCCGCCCCCACTGTACCCACCCCTCCCCCGCCGACGCATCCCCCTTCCCCCGGTCGAAAAAGGGGCCAAAAATTGGTTTTCATGCTTTTTTTGCGGGCGGGAGTGTGCTATGATATACAAATGGATGCGCCCGGGAAGCGCGGTATCCCCCGCCCCCGGCGCAGCGCCAGCGAGAACACAGCGGCCGGGCGAAGAGCGCCCGCCGACTTTCAGGAGGTATTTCAAATTGGCAGAATTCAAATACGAAATCGTGGACATGATCGGCGTTCTCTCTGAAAACGCCAAGGGCTGGACCAAAGAGCTCAACCTCATCAGCTGGAACGAGCGGGAGCCCAAGTACGACATCCGCGAGTGGTCCCCCGACCACAGCAAAATGGGCAAGGGCGTCACCATCACCAAGGAGGAGCTCTACTCCCTCAAAGAGCTGCTGATGGAACTGGAGATCGAGGCCCCGGACGACGAGCCCGCCCTCTAAACCCCGCCCTTTTCGGCCCTGCGGCGGGCCGCCCCAAATCCCATCACAGAGAGGACAGTGCACCCCCTATGGAAATTGCCCTTGCAGTATCCGGCCAGGTCGTGGTGATGGTCATCATTGCCGTCTGCGGCATCCTGCTGAAAAAGACCGGCAAGATCAGCGACGCCCTCACCACCCCTTTGAGCAACATCCTGCTCTACCTGGTCTCCCCCATGCTGATCATCAACTCCTTCCTGCGCCCCTTTGACGCGGCCGAGTTTCGCCTCTTCCTCTACGCCTTTGCGCTGGGGGTGGTGGTGCAGGGCGTCTGCGTCCTCACCGGCACCCTGATCTTCCGCAAAAAGGGCGACCCCTTGAACGGCATCAACCGCTACGGCACCGGCTACTCCAACGCCGGGTTTATCGGCATCCCCCTGGTGCAGGCCAGCCTGGGCTCCACCGGGGTGTTCCTGCTGGTGGGCTTCCTGGCGGCCTCGGGCATCTTCATGTGGACCAACGGCGCCAAAGAGGTGTCAAATGGCCGCTATAAGATCAACCTGAAAAAGGCCCTCATCAACCCCAGCAACATCGGGGCGGCCATCGGCTTTCTGCTCTACATCTGCCGCTTCACCCCGCCCACCGTCTTCACCGGGGCCATTCAGAACATCGCCAACCTGAACACCGCCTCCTCCATGCTGATCATCGGCATCCTCATCTCCAACGTAAAGCCCAAAGAGCTGGTGAAAAACAGGGAGGTCTTTCAGGTGGCGGCGGCCCGCCTGCTGCTCTGCCCCCTGCTGATCTTGGGGCTGGGGTGGCTCCTCTGCCAGACCGGCATCGAAAACATCGAGTTCGCGGTGATGGTCAACCTGATTGCCAGTTCCACCCCCTCGGCGGTGGCCACGGCCATGTTCGCCAACATCTTCGGCGCCGACGACGTCTACGCCGGCAAGATCGTGGCGGTCACCACCATCTGCTCGGTCATCACCATCCCCGCCGTCCTCTTCCTCTCCACCTTCCTCATCCCCGTGTGAGGGCGGCCGGTTTTCCCGCGCCTGTAAGCCCCCTGCAGCACTGCGCTGCGGGGGGCTTTTTTGCGGGCAACTGTGGCCTTTTCACAAAGCCGCCCCGCCCCTTTGCAGCGTTTGGGAGAAAACCCCTCTTTTCTCTTGACCTCCCCCAAAAGCTGCCCCTATACTAAAATCCAAAGCCAAGGCAATCAAAGGAGGTTTTTCCCATGCAATCGACACCCCGCAAAGTCATCCTCGACGTGGACACCGGCTCCGACGACGCCATCGCCATCATCATGGCCGACCTCTCTCCCGACATCGACTTGTTGGGGGTCTGCGCAGTCAACGGCAACCAGCCCCTGTGCTACACCCTGGAAAATACCCTGCGCATCGTCGAGCTGCTGGGGGCGCAGGAGCGCATCCCCGTGGTCAAGGGGATGGACGTCCCCCTGGTCAAAGAGCTCAACCCCGGGCGGCTGCACCAGCCCATGACCCCCACCACCCAGTACGACGACCAGGGCCGCGAGATCTGCTACCACCCCAAGGAGTTCGACCTACCCAAGGCCACCCTCAAGCCGGTGGATGAAAACTTCATCCCCTGGTACATCCGCACCATCAAGTCCTGCCCCGAAAAGGTTACCCTCATCCCGGTGGGGCCACTGACCAACATCGCCATGGTGCTGCGGGCCGACCCCACCGTGGTGGAGAATATCGAGGAGATCGTCATCATGGGCGGCGGCCACACCGAGCGCAACTCCACCGCCGCGGCCGAGTTCAACATCTGGAAGGACCCCGAGGCCGCCGAGATCGTCCTCACCTGTGGGGCCAAGGTGGTGCTGGTGCCGCTGGACGCCACCCACAAGGCCTCCACCCGGCTGGAGGAGGCCCAGCTCTACCGCGACCTGCACACCCCCGTGGGGGAGATGGTGGCCCAGCTCATCGAGATCCGCACCCGGGCCTACAACCTCTTACAGCCCCTGCACGAGCCCGACCTCTGCCCCATTCACGACGCCCTCTGCGTGGCTTACGTCATCGACCCCAGCGTCCTCCCCGGCCTGCTGCACACCCGGGTGGACGTGGACATCTCCGGCGGCTTTGCCGACGGCCAGACCATCGTGGACACCCGCAAGCTCCACAACCTGCCGGACAACTGCTGGGTCGCCCTGGACGCTGACCGCGACAAATTCAACCAGATGCTGCTCGACATCTGCGCCCGCTTCTCCCGCTAAATTTCCGCTTTTCACAAAAAAGCCGCCCGCCTTCGCCGGCGGCTTTTTTGCGCATAACGGCGCTCGGCCGGGGAACACTCTGGAAAAAGGGCCGCCCTTTCCCGGCGGCCTTGAAATCGAGAATCGAGGTACGACCGCCATGCGCCACACCCCCATCACCCGCCTGCTCCCCCTGTTCCTGGCCGCCCTGCTGGCCTTTACCGGCTGCGGCAACGACTCCAACGGCTCCTCCAGCGACGCCGACCTCTCGGCCATCCACCGGGAGGTCAAGGCCCTCTACGGCGAGGCGTACTACCCCTCCCTGGCCATCGACAACGACACCCTGTCCCGCAAGTACGGCCTGACCCGCGAGAAGATGGACGAAGTCATCGCCGAGGAGGCCGCCCTCTCCGAACACCCCGACGCCTTCATCGCCATCAAGGCCAAGGAGGGGGAGGCCGACGCCCTGGAAGAGGAGTTGGCCGCCTACCAGGACAAGGCCGTCCGCGAGTACCCCGACAGCCCCAAGGCCCAGGCCGCCCAGGTGGTGCGGGCAGGCGACTATCTCTTCTACCTGGCCCTGGGGCCCGAGCCCGCCGAGGGGGCCTCGCCCACCGCCGCCCTGGAGAGCGCCCGCGAGGAGATCGCCAAGGGGGTGGACGCCGTCACCGCCCGGCTCAAGCGCTAGTCCGCCCCTCCCCCTTCTCCCTTTCCCTTCACGCACCCCTTCCCCGCGGCCACCCGCCGCGGGATTTTTTTGCCCCTTCCTCTCTCCCCCAAACGCCCGGTCAAAGAGGCCCTTTTCTCTCCTTTCTGTTCCATTTTTGCGCCAAATCGGTTCAAAAATGGCCCGCAGTGCATACAAATGGCTTGAAGGGCTTTCGCGCTCCCTCGCAAAAGCGCCCACAAACCATTTCGAGGAGGAACATCTCATGAAATCACTCAAAGGCACCGCCACCGAACGAAATCTCCGGGCCGCCTTTTCCGGGGAGACACAGGCCTGCGCCAAGTACCAATTCTACGCCACCCAGGCGGGGGTGGACGGGCTGCACGCCTACGGCAAACTCTTTTCCGAGACCGCCGCCAACGAGTTGGAACACGCCAAAGTCTGGTTCAAGCTGCTGCACGCGGGCATCCCCTCCACCATGGAGAACCTGTTGGACGCCGCCGGCGGCGAACACGCCGAGTGGACCGACCTCTACGAGCGCTTCGAGAAGGAGGCCCGGGAGGAGGGCTTCACCGAGATCGCCGACCTCTTTGCCAAGGTCGGCTCGGTGGAGAAGGCCCACGAGGAGCGCTACCGCGCCCTAATTGAAAACCTCTCCCAGGGGGCAGTTTTCAAAAAGGGGGAAAAGGTGCTGTGGCAGTGCGGCTCCTGCGGCTACCAGTTCGAGGGAAAAGAGGCCCCGGCCATCTGCCCGGCCTGCCACCACCCCCAGAGCTTTTTCGCCGTCAAGTGCGAGTCCTACAAGTAATCGCCGTCCCGCCCGCAGCGGTCGATCCACCAGTCTTTTCCAGCCCAAACCATTGAAACGCGACAATGATTTTTCATAATTTTCGTCAAATTCCCCAATATTTCTCCTCCGCCTTTTCTGTGTGGGCCCTTTTGTTCACAAAATGTTGATTGTTAAGGGCCGGCAATTCTGCTATAATAATTGCGATACAAACAACAGTTAACAGAGGTGAACACACACCTGGAGGCGTTTTGAAGCAGATAGCGGAACAAGCGAATGACCCGGCACCAAAAATCCATTGATTGCGCTATACCTGAAGCGGGTTTGCCCCGCAAAACGCCCCGCCCGGGTGTTTTGCGGGGCTTTTTTGTCGAAAGACCGCCCTGTCTCTTCTCGGAGGGAGGAAATGACTATGGAAAAAATCATTCTCGGCGCATCCCTTGGCAACTGCGTGCACGTGGGCGGCGTGGCCCACTTTTTGCAGCTGGCCGAGCGGGAGGGCTACACCCCCATCTACCTGGGGCCCGCCATCCCCGTGGACGACCTGTTGCGGGAAATCGAGCTGCACCACCCCGCCATGGTGGCTGTCGGCTACCGGCTCACCCCCGACAATGCCCGCCCCCTGATCGCCGAATTGGTGCAAAAGGTGAGAGAGCGGGGGATCGAGACCGTCTGGTCCTTTGGCGGCACCGGCCCGGTGGCCCGGGTGGCGGAGGAATTTGACTTCTTCGACTACATCTCCGACGGGAGCGACGACATCGACGACTCCCTCTACTTTCTGCGCAACGGCAAAAAGGCCACCAAAGATGAGGTCCTCCCCGACGACCTGGTGGCCCGTATCGGCGCCAAGTACCCCTACCCCCTGCTGCGCCACCACTACGGCGAGCCCTCGGTGGAAAAGACGGTCGCCGGCATCCGCGAGATCGCCGAGAGCCGGGTGCTGGACGTCATCTCCGTCGGCCCCGACCAGAACACCCAGCAGTTTTACTTCCACCCCGAAAAGCGCAAACCCGAGTACGAGGGCGCCGGCGGCGTCCCCCTGCGCACAAGGGAGGAATTCGAGGCCCTGAAGGCCGCCACCAAGTTTGGCAACCAGCCCCTCATCCGCTGTTACAGCGGCACTGCCGACGTCTTCGACATGGCGCAGCTGCTCAAAGACACCCTCAACAACGCCTGGTGCGCCGTCCCCCTGTGCTGGTACAACAAGCTCGACGGCCGGGGCGACCGGGACATCGACACCTCGGTCAAAGAGGCGGTGGAGCTGATGCGCTGGCACGCCGAGCGGGGCATCCCCGTCGAGGCGAACGAACCCCACCACTGGGGCCTGCGCGACGCCCACGACGTCATTCCGGTGGTCATGGCCTACCTGAGCGCCCGCAACGCCAAAAAGGCGGGGGTCCGCCACTACGTCAGCCAGTACATGTTCAACGTCCCCAACTCCCTCTCCTTCCCCATGGACTTGGCGCGGGTGCTGGCCATGATCGAGCTGACCGAAAGCCTGCAGGACGACACCTTCACCCTCTACCGGGAGACCCGGGCCGGCCTGCCCTTCCTCAGCGCCGATCTCGACGTGGCCAAGGGCCAGCTGGCGGCCACCACCTATATGCAGATGGCGGTGCACCCCCACATCATCCACGTGGTGGGCTTCTGCGAGGCGGAGCACATCGCCTCCCCCAAAGACGTCATCGAGAGCTGCAAGATCGTGCGCGGGGTCATCAAGACCTGCCTGGAAGACCAGATCGACCTGGTGCACGACCCCCGGGTGCAGACCCGCAAAGAGCACCTTCTCAAGGAGGCCCGCTTCCTCCTCTCCTTTATTGAGCGATTTTACAGCAATTACCAAGACCCCCTCTGCGAGCCGGCCGTCATCGCCGACTGCATCAAGCGGGGCTTTATCGACGCCCCGCACATCGTCAAGGGCGGCGAATTCACCGGCGACCTGTTCACCACCATCATTGGCGGCCGCTGCGTGGCGTACGACCGGAAGGCCGGTCGGGAATTGACCGAGCGGGAACGGCTGGCCCACCTCTGCGAAAAAGAGGGGATCCCGATTGAGGGACACTTGGACCCCGCTCCCCTTCACGCATAAGCAGAGGGGGATTCAGGATGAAAATTACTGTCATCGGCAGCGGCAACGGCGGCACCGCCTTTACCGGCTACCTGACCTACCTGGGCCACCAGGTCAAGCTGTTCACCCGCACCCCCCAGAAGGTGGAACTCTACCGTGCCCAGCCGGAAATCAACCTGGCCGGCGTGGTGAATGCCACCGTGCCGGTGGGCCTGGTGACCCTGGACATGGAGGAGGCCATTCGCGGCAGCGAACTGATCATGGTGGCCACCCCTGCCAACACCCACAAGGAGATCGCCACCAAAATGGCCCCCTATTTGAAGAGCGGGCAGACAGTGGTCCTCAATCCCGGCCGCACCTTTGGCGCCTACGAGTTTGCCCACACCCTGGAGAGCTGCAGCTGCACCGCCGACGTCACCGTGGCCGAGACCGACACCCTGGTGTTCACCTGCCGCAACCAGGAGTTCAACCACCCCATCATCTACTCCATCAAAGAGGACATCCGCCTTGCCTGCCTGGAGCCGGAGCGGACCCCGGCGGCGGTGGAGCTGATGCAGGAGCTCTTCTCCGGGATCCACGGGGTGCCCTCCATCCTCTACACCGGGCTGACCAACATCGGCATGATCTTCCACCCCACCCCCATCCTCCTCAACTACACCCGCATCGAGTCGGGGCAGACCTTCCTCTACTACAAAGAGGCCATCACCCCCATGGTCGCCCAGTACATCAGCCAGGTGGACGCCGAGCGGGTGGCCGTGGCCGCCGGCCTCGGGCTGGAGGTGGAGACCGCCCTGGAGTGGCTGGTGCGCTCCTACGGCATCGAGCCGGGGGCAGACCTCTACGAGACCATTCAGAAAAACCCCGCCTACGCCGACGTCTACGCCCCCCAGTCCACCGACTGCCGCTATGTCTGGGAGGATGTGCCCACCGGCCTGGTCCCCATCTCCAGTGTGGGGCGGCTGCTGGGGATCCCCACCCCCTTTATCGACACGGTGATCCAGCTGGCCTGCACCATCTACCGGGTGGATTTCCGCCAGACCGGGCGGATGATTGCCGACCAGGCGGCCCTCGATCGCATCCGCCTGCCGGAGACAGCGCAGGTCTGACGCGCATAAAGAAGCGCCCGCGAACGGGGTTCGCGGGCGCCCTTTTTGTCGTCTGCCGCCTCTTCTCGCCATTCAACCCCATGGCGGGCCCTTCCGCAGGCCCCGTGCCCCCGCTCCCGTAAGCACAAAAAAGGACCCGCTTCCGGCGGGCCCTTTTTATGCGTTTTGCAGGACGGTGACGGTCACCAAAAGAATGGCCAGCAGGGCCACCACGCCCGACATCATCAGCATTTTGGTGGTGTTGGGCAGCTTTTTAAACCACTTGATCACAGTCGGCTCCTCCCCGCCCCCAGGGGGCGATCTGTCGTTTCGTTCAGTATAGCACAGTTTGGCCGACGGCGCAAAAAAAAGGCGGCCCAGCGCCTGCC
Organism: Bittarella sp. HCP28S3_D9; assembly: GCF_052065655.1. Taxonomy (NCBI): domain Bacteria; kingdom Bacillati; phylum Bacillota; class Clostridia; order Eubacteriales; family Oscillospiraceae; genus Bittarella (ex Durand et al. 2017); species Bittarella sp. HCP28S3_D9. Next base: position 82,938 of record NZ_JBQHTP010000006.1, read on the forward strand.
GGGCCGCCCCCTCCTGCCGGGAAATCCTACTTTTTCTCGGCGAACTTGCACTGCATGCAAGCCACCGCCTCGTGGATGTTCTCCTGCCGGTGCAGCTTGATGCACTCACAGCAGTGGCCGTGATTTTTGCAGTCGGCGGTGCAGGGGCAGGTGTCCTTGTTGGCACTGGTGGAACAAGACATGGGCCATACTCCCTTTCTGAAAAGATACTCCAAGTCTAACAAATTTCGACGCCCTTTGCAACCGGCCCGCAAAAAAAGAGAAGGTGCGCTCCCCTTCTCCTCGCCCTCCGGTCGCGGCGGGCCGCCTGCCCCTCTCAAAGAGTCTCGGCGGTCTTTCGGAAACCGCCCAGTCCTCCTCACTCAATTGGCGATACCGCTCCGCCAAATCGCCGATCTCGTCATTTCCCCATCCAAAGTTCCCTGGCTGGGAAAATGAACGAGAGCGGGGAGCAGGGAAATTTTTTCGCCATCCAAACAGCTCACATTTCCCACATCGTCAAACCGAGGACGTCTTTTCCCCCTTATAAACGAGAGCTACAAAAGGGTGTGCAAGTCAAGTAGTTCTCTTCCCCATCGACCCCATCCGCCAGGTAGAGAAGGGCTTTCTCTTTTATAAAAGAGGGGGACCGCATCCCCCTCTAGCGGCAGGGGACAAGGCGCGCAGAGGGAGGGCCGCCAGCCCCTGTCACTCTCCAGAGACCACCCCCTCTCCCGCCCCGATAGCAGCGGGGAAGGCATCCGCCACACGGCGGTCCCTCCCTGCATCCCGCCCCGACGCTGCCCGCTGGCAGAGGGCAGAGGAGCACGGCCGCCCAGCTGTTGGTTTCTCCCCATCCAGCAGGGCATAAAAAAGGTGCGCAGAGGGAAGGACAGGCTTTACCGCTCCCCATCTTCCGCCGCCCTCTCCCTCCCGACAGCGGCGTGAGAGGGCGGACACCCCACGGCGGCCTCTCCCCCCACATCCCTTTCTGACGCCGTCCGCCAGAAAGGGCAAAAGGGGAGAGGGGAACACCGCCCGGCAGTCCTCCCCTCCCACCCGCAGGGCAGCAAGAGGGGAAGGCGGAAAAAGCAGCCCGGCCCCTGCCAACTCCCCAAGCGACCCTCTCTGCACGACCCGCCAGCGGCAGGAGAGGGGACACGATCCGCAACAGTCTCGCCCCCTCCTTCTCTGGCACCGTTCACCGGCAGGGGGAAAAGGGGAAAAACACCGCTCAGCGGTCGGTTCCTACTCGTCCAGTGGGGGGAAAAGGCATGGGGGGAGCTGGACCCCGTCGCTTCTGTCGGTCGCCCCCCTCCGCTCCAGCAGCAGGGAAGGGCATCCACTACGCGGCGGCCTCCCGTCCCGCATCCCACCCTGACGCCGTCCACCGGGAAAGGGTAGGGGGTACCGCCGCCCGACAGTCAGTCTCCCCACCCAGCAGGGCGGTAAAAAGAGGGCCGCCCCCCTCACACAAGGGGAGCGGCGAAACTTTGCGGCTACCGTCGGTAGGCAAAGGCGTACTCGCAGCGGGTGTTTTCGCCCCAGCTGCACGCCAGCAACACGCCGCAAACCGCCTCGCCTTCCGGCAGGGCGGGCACCGTCCAGCTGCCGTCCTTCCCGTCCCAGACAGGGGCGGCCGCGGAAAAGGGTTCCAGCCGGCGGCCCTGCTCGTCCAGCGTCCAGCCCCCCACCGCCATTTCACCGGGGGAACGGCCGTCCAGCCGCAGGACGATTTCCTCCCCCTCCGCCAGTTCGGGCAGGTTCTCCCACCCCTCCTGCTGGGCGAGGGCGGCAAAAACGTCCTCCCGGTCGTACACCGCACCGCCCCACCTGCTCTTGGCACAGACGGTGGGGAGGGCGGTCTCTCCCGCCCGGGCGGTGAGGGGCGGGGGCTCTTTGGGCGCGCAGCCGGCCAGCAGGGCCGCCAGGGCGCAGAGGGAAAGCAGTTGGAAAAAGCGGGTCGTTGTCTTCACAGGCGCTCGCCTCCTTCTACCGCCAGTATAACACGGTCGAAAGCCGCCACACAAGGGCAAGTCGCCCTGCGTCCGCCTTGGGTGACCCCGCTTTTCCATTTTGGCGTGGGGTTTCGCGGCAATCAACTGGCGGAAGCCTTTCCCTTTTCTCTCTATTGCGGCACTAGATGAAAATGGCGGCGAGTGTGCGCCCGGCGACAGAGAAAATACTCCTCAAAAACCGGAAAGGGCTGCGCGAACGGCGCGGCCTCCCCTGGTCCGGACAGAGGCCCTCCCTTCTGCCCCCCGCCGGCACCTGATTGCCCTGCGGGGACCTCGCCGGGGAAAATCAGGAAATGGCCCCCGGCACAGGAAGTACTTCTTCCTTTTCATCCATTTTCTGTAAAGCAATCCCATTTATTGACCATTATTGCCTTTTTTGTTAGAATGTTGGTACAGTTAAACGGCGAGGGCCTGTCCTCCGCTGTGCAGACAACAGTTCTTCAATAAGGTGGTGTATCATGTTAATCACGCGGGAAATGGACTATGCCATTCGGGCGGTGCGCGCACTGGCCGATGGCGAAAAACACAACATCAAAGAAATATGCAGCATGGAGGACATCCCCACCGAGTTCGGTTACAAAGTTCTCAAAAAGCTCAGTCACAGCGAAATCGTAACTGTCATCCGCGGCCAGGGCGGCGGCTACCGCCTGCTCTGTGATCTCAACGAGACGACCCTGCTGGACATTGCCCGGGCAATCGGCGGCAACCTGCTGCTCAACGAGTGCCTGGAAGGGGGCTATGTCTGTATCAACAACAGCGGGGAAAAGGTCTGCACCGTCCACAAAGAACTCTGTCGCATTCAAAATGTCTTGATTGCAGAATTAAAGGCCAACACCCTGGCCCAGATCCTGGCCATGTAATGGTCAAAGGCCTGTCAAGCCGTTCCCGCCTGCCGGGGGCGGCTTTTTCCCTCTTCCCCCGGCACCGCTTCCAAAAAAAGGGACCCGGCGCGCAATGGCGCCGGGCCCCTTTTGTCTGTCGGACAAGCCCTTATGCGGTCTGTTCAAACTGGGCGTTGTACATGGTCTTGTAAAAGCCGCCCTGCTCGATGAGCTGGTCGTGGGTGCCCTGCTCGATGATGTCGCCGTCCTTCATCACCAAGATCCAATCGCAGTCCTTGATGGTGGAGAGCCGGTGGGCGATGATGAAGCTGGTGCGCCCCTTCATCAGGTTGTTCATGGCCTTTTGGATGCGCACCTCGGTGCGGGTGTCCACCGAGCTGGTGGCCTCGTCGAGGATGAGGATCTTCGGGTCGCTGACCATGGCCCGGGCGATGGTCAAAAGCTGCTTTTGACCCTGGGAGACGTTGCTGGCCTCCTCGTTGAGCTCGGCATCGTAGCCGCCGGGCAGGGTCTTGACAAAGTGCTCCACATGGGCGGCCTTTCCCGCGGCCTCCACCTCTTCGTCGGTGGCGTCCAGCCGCCCGTAGCGGATGTTCTCGCGGATGGTGCCGCCGTAGAGCCAGGTGTCCTGCAACACCATGCCGAAGACATCCCGCAGGTCGCTGCGCCGCAGGTCGCGGATGTCCACCCCGTCGACCTTGATGGCGCCGCCGTTGACGTCGTAAAAGCGCATGAGCAGCTTGACGATGGTGGTCTTGCCGGCGCCGGTGGGGCCGACAATGGCGATGCGCTGCCCCGGCTGGATGTGGGAGGTGAAGTCGTGGATGATGATCTTGTCGTCGCGGTAGCCGAAGGAGACGTCTTCAAAGTCCACCTGGCCCCGCACCTCGCCCAGCTCTTTGGGGGGATCTTTCTCGGGAACCTCTTCGGTCTCGGCCAAAAACTCAAACACCCGCTCCGCCGCGGCGGCAGTGCTCTGCAGCACATTGGCGATGGACGCCATCTGCGAGATGGGCTGGTTGAACTGCCGCAGGTACTGGATGAAGGACTGGATGTTGCCGATGCTGATGGAGCCCTGCACCGCCAGGTAGCCGCCCAGCACGCAGACCCCCACATAGCCCAGGTTGCCCACGAAGGTCATGATGGGCATCATCAGCCCCGAGAGGAACTGGCTCTTCCAGGCCGAGTCGTAGAGCTTGCGGTTGATTTTTTTGAACTTCTTGACCGAGACGTCCTCCCGGTTGAAGACCTTGATCACGTTGTGGCCGGAGTACATCTCCTCGATGTGGCCGTTGACGTTGCCCAGGTATTTCTGCTGGCCGACAAAGTGCTTCTGGCTCTTTTTGACCACGGTGGAAATCAGCCCCACCGAGATGGGCAGCATCACCAGGGCGACCAGGGTCATCCAGACGCTGATGGACAGCATCATGTAGAGGACGCCGGCCAGGGTGGCCACGGCGGTGACCATCTGGGTCAGGGACTGGTTGAGGGTGGTGGCCACCGTGTCCACGTCGTTGGTGACCCGGCTGAGCACCTCGCCGTGGGTCTGGCGGTCAAAGTAGGCCAGGGGCAGCCGGTTGATTTTTTTGGAGATGTCCCGCCGCAGGTTGTAGGACACCTGCTGGGAGACCCCGTTCATGATAAAGCCCTGCACATAGCTGAAGGCCGCGCTGAGGGCGTAGAGCCCCAGCAGCCAGAGGAGGATGCCCCCCACCCGGCCAAAGTCGATGCCCGGCTCGTGGGAGAGGTCCATCTCCTGGATCTTTTCAAGGGTGCCCTCGGGGATCTTGGCCTTGGCCTCCTCGGGCATCTGCGCCAGCAGCTGGCCGGCGGTGGTGCCCTCCGGCAGCTGAACGCCCTCGGGCAGGTGCTCCATGATCTGGCCGTAGGCGGCCTTTTGCACAAAGCCGTCCACAATGGCGTCGGTGGCGTTGCCGAGGATCTTGGGGCCGATGACCACAAAGACAGTGCTGGCGATGGCAAAGAGAAAGACAACGGCGATTTTCAGGTAGTAGGGGCGCATGTACCGCGCCAGCTGACCCATGGTGCCCTTGAAGTTCTTGGCCTTTTCACCCGCAGGCTTGATGCCGCCGCCCATGGGGCCGCCGCGGCGGGGGCGGTGGGTGGTTTTCTCACTCATGCCAATTCCTCCTTTGAAAGCTGCGACTGGGCGATCTCGCGGTAGACTTCACAGTTTTCCAGCAGTTCCCGGTGGGTGCCGATGCCGGCGATCTGGCCGTCGTCCATCACCACGATCTGCTCGGCGTGCATGATGCTGGAGATGCGCTGGGCGACAATGAGGACGGTGGCGTCCTTGGTCTGGGGGGCCAGGGCCCGGCGCAGGGCCGCGTCGGTCTTGAAGTCGAGGGCGGAAAAGCTGTCGTCAAAGATGTAGACCTCGGGCTTTTTCACCAGGGCGCGGGCGATGGAGAGGCGCTGTTTCTGCCCGCCGGAGACGTTGCCGCCGCCCTGGGCGATCTCGGTCTCAAAGCCGTCGGGCTTCTCCTCGATGAAGTCCAGCGCCTGGGCCACCTGGGCGGCCTGGCGCAGCTCCTCCTCACTGGCCTCCTCGTCACCGTAGCGCAGGTTGTCGGCGATGGTGCCGGTGAAGAGCACCCCCTTCTGGGGGACATAGCCGATTTTGTCGTGCAGGGCGTGCTGGCTCTGCTCCCGCACGTCCACCCCGTCCACCAAGATCTGGCCCTCGGTGGCGTCGTAGAAGCGGGGAATCAGGTTGATGAGGGTCGATTTGCCCGACCCGGTGGAGCCGATGAAGGCGGTGGTCTGCCCGGGCTTGGCGACAAAGGAGATGTTCTTGATGACCTCGTCGTCGGCCCCGGGGTAGGCAAAGGAGACGTTGCGGAACTCCACCGTGCCGGGGAGGGTGTTGCCGCCCTCGGCGGAGCGGTCGCCCTCGGGGTCGCGGATGGCGGGCTCACAGGTGAGCACCTCGTTGATGCGCTCGGCCGAGACGCTGGCCCGGGGGAGGAGGACGAAGGCCATGGACACCATGAGGAAGCTCATGATAATCTGCATGGCGTACTGGATGAAGGCCATCATGTCGCCGATCTGCATGCTGCCGGCGTCCACATAGTGGGAGCCGAACCAGACGATGCCCACGGTGAGGGCGTTCATCACCAGCATCATGGTGGGCATCATGGCGGCGATGATCCGGTGGACAAAGGTGTTGAGGTGGGTCAGGTCGCGGTTGGCCTCGTCAAAGCGCTCCTCCTCGTGGTTTTGGTTGTTGAAGGCGCGGATGACCAGCATCCCAACCAGGGATTCGCGGGTGACCCGGTTGAGGCGGTCCACCAGCTTCTGCACCACTTTGAAACGGGGCAGGACGATGGAGAACAGCACCAAGATCACCCCGAGGATGACCAGCACCGCCAGGGCGATGAGCCAGCTCATGGAGGGGCTCTTCCCCACGGCCTTGATGACGCCGCCGATGCCCTGGATGGGGGCGTAGAGGACGAAGCGCAGCAGCATGACCGTCACCATCTGGATCTGCTGGATGTCGTTGGTGGTGCGGGTGATCAGCGACGAGGCGCCAAAGCGGTCAAACTCGGCCAGGGAAAACCCCTCCACCTTGGAAAAGACGTCGTTTCGCAGGTCGCGGCTGATGCCGGCGGCGATGCGGGCGGCGATCAGCCCCACCGCCACGGTGCAGCCGGCCCCCACCAGGGCCACCAGCAGCATCTTCCCGCCGGCGGGAAGGATGTAGGCCAGGTCCTGGGCGGCCACCCCGTTGTTGACGATGTCCGACATGTAGTCGGGCAGCGACAGGTCGCACATAGCCTGCAGGAACAGCAGCGCCAAGACCGCCAGGATCTGCGACCAGTAGGCCTTGAAATACCTTGTCAGTTTGGTCAATCTCTCTCTCTCCCTTCACCTGTGTGCCGGGGCCCCCTGGGCGACTGCTCGGGGTGTTCCCGGTCGTATTGAAACGCGGCCTGAAAGGCCGCCTTGACAAGCGAGATCATCTGCAAAAAGTCCTCCCGCCCCATCTGGCGGATGATGTGGGTCACCTTCTCTACAAAGAGGTCGGTCTGCCCCTGGATAAAGGCCCGCCCCTCCTCGGTGAGGGTGACCTGGGCCCGGCGGCGGTCGGACTGGCTGGGCTGGCGCTGCAACAGCCTCTTTTTTTCGAGGGAGTTGAGGGCCGAGGTCACCTGGGCCCGGCTGACCCCCAGCTCGGCGCTGATTTGAGAGGGGGAGAGGGGCCCCTCCGCCCCCTCGGTGCAGCCGTAAAGACAGCCGAGCACCGCCATCTCCCCCTGGAAGAGGGCGGCGTCCCGCGCCCGGGCCATCCGCCGGTAGCCAAACCGGTGGGTCTCCTTCAAAATCTGCACCGCCAACGCGCGGTCGTCCTGCATCTCCCGTTCCTCCCCTGCAAATAGTTCAGTATGTAAATTATCAATGTGGTTTATTATACGTCGGCTGTTGGCGATATGCAACAATTTCTTTGTGAATCTTTTGTGAACTTGCACAGAGAATGGAGGACAACCGGGAAAGCGCCGAAACAGAGGGGCCAGGTTGTGCTATACTAGGTGTACAGAGTGAAAAAAACGATTTGACAAGTGGGGAGACAGAGCGATGAACCATCTGGAAAAGCGGCTAGGTCGGCAGCGCGTCTACTTTGACAGCGGCGCGACCCGCCCTCTGCCCCGGCGGGAGGCAGCCCTGCGCCGGCTGCTGCGGGCGCTGGAGCAGAGCGAGGGCGACCTGCTGGCCGCCCTGGAGCGGGATTTGGGCAAACACCCCTTTGAGGGGTACGAGACCGAGGTGGGGCTGGTGCGGCAGCACCTGCGCTACACCCTGGCCCACCTGCGAAGGTGGGCCAGGCCCAAGCTGGCGGCGGTCTCCCCCCTCCACTTCCCGGCGGGGGCCTTCCTCCGCCCCGAGCCCCGGGGGTTGGTGCTGATCATCGCCCCCTGGAACTACCCGGTACAGCTCTGCCTCATCCCCCTCATCGACGCCATCGCCGCGGGCAACTGCGCGGTGCTCAAGCCCTCCGAGGGGGCGCCTGCCACCGCCCAGGCCCTCTGCCGGCTGCTGCGGCTGGCCCTGCCGGAGGGGTGGGTCAGCTGCATCCCCGGCGGGGTGGAGACCACCCAGGCCCTGCTGGCCGAGCGGTTTGACTACATCTTCTTCACTGGCGGCCAGCGGGTGGGGAAGATCGTGATGCGGGCGGCGGCGGAACACCTGACCCCGGTGACCCTGGAACTGGGGGGGAAGAGCCCCTGCATCGTCGCCCCCAGCGCCGACATCCCCCTGGCGGCCCGGCGCATCCTCTGGGGCAAACTGCTCAACGCCGGGCAGACCTGCGTGGCCCCCGACTACCTGCTGGTGCACCGCTCGGTGAAGGAGGCGCTGGTGGCAGAGCTGCGGCGGCAGCTGGCGCTGCTTTGCCCCGACTTTGCCCGCAACAAAGACTACCCCCGCCTGGCGAGCGCCCGCGCCTTTGACCGGCTGGCGGGGCTGCTCATCGGCCGCACCCCCCTGGTGGGGGGCGGCGTCTGCCGGGAGGAGCTGAAGATCGAGCCCACCGTCGTCGAGGCGGAGCCGGGCGACCCCCTGTTGAAAGAGGAGCTCTTCGGCCCCCTGTTGCCCCTGGTCACCTTCGACCGGCTGGGCGACGCCATCCGCCTGGTGCGCGCGGGGGAGAAACCGCTGGCCCTCTACCTCTTCACCCGCAGCGCGGGGACGGTGCGCCGGGTCTGCGAACAGCTCTCCTTCGGCGGGGGCTGCGTCAACGACACGGTGGTGCAGATGGCCGGGAACACCCTCCCCTTCGGCGGGGTGGGGGCCAGCGGGATGGGCCGCTACCACGGCCCCCACGGCTTTTTGGCCATGAGCCACCAAAAGCCGGTGGTGCTGCGGGGCAGCCTGGACCTGCCGGTGCGCTACCCGCCCTACGGCGAAAAGTTGGACCTGTTAAAGCTGCTGCTGCGCTAGCGCGGCGCGCTGCAATATAAAGGAGGCAACTGCCATGAATCAGACAAACCGCCCGAGCGGCTACGTGGTGGCCGTGGGGCCCAACGACATCGACGAGTACTACGAGTGCGTGCAGCCGCTGGTGGTGGGGGACAAGTGCTTTATCCGCCAGCTGTCGGTCTCGCCCGGCGGGCTGACGGCCAACAGCGCGGTCATCCTCAGCGCCTTTGGCACCAAGACCTACCTGCTGGACTCGCTGGGGGACGACCAGTACACCCCCATGCTGCTAGAGGACCTGCGCAGCCACGGCATCGACACCGACTACATCGAGGTGCTGCCGGGGGAGGAGAACATCCGCGCCCAGATCCTCCTCTCGGGCAACGAGAAGACGGTGCTCCTCTACGAAAACCACAAGCCCTTCATCACCATGACCCCCCAGAAGCGGGAGCTGATGGAGGGGGCCTCCTACATCTACACCACCATGGTCAACATGAAGGAGATCGCCGGCAACCGGGAGCTGATCGACGACCTGGTGGCCCACGGGGTCAAAATCATGTACGACGCCGAGCGCTCCACCTTCACCTCCTACGACGACCCGGACGACCGCTTCTATTTTGAGCGCGCCTCCGTCCTCTCCTTCAACGACGCCTCGCTGGAAAAGTTCTGTGCCGGGCGGGGGCTGGCGGCCATCGACGAGCTCATCGGCGAGAGCGACAAGATCGTCCTTCTGACCCTGGGGGCCAAGGGCTGCATCGTCAAGACCCGGGAGGGGGAGATCGCCATCCCCGCCTACGACGTCAAGCCCAAGGACACCACCGGCGCCGGGGACACCTTCAACGCCGGGTTCCTGCACGGCCTCTGCAGCGGGATGACCCTGCGGGAGGCCGGGGAGTTCGCCACCGCCGCCGCCAACCGCTCCATCCTCTCGGTGGGCTCCCGCACCGGGGCCGTGTCAGTGGCCGAGGTGGAGGCCTTTGCCCGCGATCACGCCGGCCTGCGGGTCGCGCCCCCCGCTTTCTGATCCATATTATACAACTTGTATAAATGAAAATACATATTTAATCTTGTTGACTGCGGGCGCCGCCTGACGGCCCCTTTAAAAAGGAGGACAACCCATGTACCAACCCGACACCCTGAAAGAGTACCTCTCCCCCAGCGCCAAGGACGATTTTGACGACATCGTCCTCGCCCGAAAGCTGGGGGCCAGCGCCAACATCGTCTCCATCGGCAACATGCTCAAGGACATCGCCGCCCACGCCGCCGAAAATGGCCTCTCCGCCGGGGAGATGATCGACCGGGTGCTGGCGATCGCCGGGTACTTTGACAAGCTGCGGGGCGAGAGCACCGTGGCCGTGACCAACGCCATCAAACTGATGACCGGCGGCCTGCCCGCCCTGCGGGAGGCCCCCCTGGCCGAGGCCTGCAAGCGGGTGACCGACAGCTGCAACCGCTACGGCGAAAAGGCTCGGGAGTGGATGGACAACATCGTCACCTATGGCTACAACCTCATCAAGGGCTGCAAGGGGATCTTGGTGTTCGACTACTCCTCCTCGGTGGACGCCATCGCCAAGCAGGCGGCCCTGAACGGGCAGATCATGGACATCTACATCCCCGAGAGCCGGGTCTTGGACGGGGGCAAACCCTTTGCGGTGACCGCGGTGGAGATGGGGCACCGGGTGCACTTCTTCCCCGACGTGGCCATCTACCACTTCCTCAAAAAAAGCGACATGGCCTTCATCGGGGTGGAGACCTTCTACCCCGACGGCAGCGCCGCCAACACGGTGGGCACCGACATGCTGGCCATCCTCTGCAAGCAGGCGGGGGTCCCCTTCTACATCCCCACCACCCTCATCAAGGTGGACATGCGGGGGCTGCAGGGGATCGTGAAGCGGGACCTGGCCCAGGATCTGTCGGGGCTGCTGGCCCCCCACTGGGACGAAAACCTGCGCGCCCACACCGACTTCACCTGCCCCGACCTCTCGATCATCGGGCCGGAGTACATCACCGGCTACATCACCGAGGTGGGCATCGTGCCGGGGACGGCCATGTTCGGCGTCGCCCGGGAATACGCCGCAAAATTGGAAAAGGGGGAACTGTAAATGGAGCTGTTTGGAAAGAAGAAGATCGCCCTGGGGATGGTGCAGCCGCCGCCGCTGCCCGGCAGCTATCTCTACGATGGCCGCGGGATGGGCGCCATCCTGGACTACACCCTGAACGAGGCCGGCACCCTGCAGAAATACGGCTTTGACGGCTACATCCTGCAAAACTTCGCCGACGGCCCGGTCAAACAGCAGTGCGGGCCCGAGACGGTGGCCTGCATGACCGCCCTGGCCACCCGACTGAAGGCGGCCTTCCCCGAGATGGTCCAGGGCATTTTGGTCAACTGGGACGGGGTCGCCTCCCTGGCGGTGGCCGAGGCCGCCGGCAGCGACTTTGTGCGGGTGGAGCACGTCTACACCCGGGCGGAGATGACCCTCTGCGGGATGATCGAGGGCCAGTGCGTCGAGGTGCTGGAGCTCAAGAAGAAGCTGGGCTCCAAAATGCCCATCTACGCAGACATCTACGAGTTTCACGGCACCCCGGCCTACCCCATCCCCCTGCCGCAAAACGCCTTTGAGACGGTGACCGGGGCCCATGCCGACGGGCTGCTCCTCTCGGCCCCCACCCCGGAAAAGAGCATCGAGTACGCCCAGTCGGTGCGGGGGCTGGTGGAGGTCCCCCTGATTTTGGGGGGCGGCACCACCGGCGACAATGTCTACGAGCTGCTGCAGCACTACAACGGGGTCTGCGTGGGCGCCTGGATCAAAAACGGCAGCCTGCAAAACCCGGTCGATCCCGAGCGGGCCAATCGCTACATGGCCGAGGTGGAGCGGGCCCGCGCTTAAGAGCGAGCCAAAGAAAACCCGCCCGCCTCTGCCGGGCGGCTATAAAAAACAGAATGCGGGAGGGGGGGACCGGCCGCTCCTCCCCTCTCTTTTTATTCCTGTGCGCAGCGGGACGGCGGCCGGGGGTGGTGCAAAGGCCCAACCCGCTGTCCCGCCAAAATCCTCCACTGCGTCACCACCCCCCTGCCCTGGCATGACGGCATCCCGAAAGGGGGCGCTCCCGCCGATGAAAACCTACCAGACAGCCGAGGTGGCGGGTGTCCTTGCCGGCGCGCTCTACTTTCCCATGCTGCTCTTCCCCGGGGCGACCCTCCCCTACGAGAGGATGCCCGCCGCCCCGCAAAGGCTGGCGGACATCCTGCCGCTGACGCAGTGGGTCAAGCTGCTCGAGGCGGCCTCTCTCAACACCCCGGCCGGCAGCGCCCTTGTGCCGCTGGCGGTCACGCTTGTCATCGCCGCGGTCTGCATCTGCCTGTCCCTGAAATTTTTCAGGGGCGGGGCATCGAAAAGCCATCTGCCGGCGGCGGGCGCCAGGCCGGGCCTGCGGTGTTTTCCCAGCAATTAAAGAATGCTTTTGCCCCCCGCACAGACAGAGAGTCAGATCTTCCGCCAAAAATGAAAGAAACAGCCGCGCGACAGCACAGAGGGCTGTCGCGCGGCAGAGATATCCTGCTATTTCGGCGGCTTTGGCTCGGTCAAAGCCGCCGTTTTTCCGGCTGCGGGCCCGGCCGTTTTGCGGGTTTTCCGGCAAGCTCATCCCCAGCGGTCGGGGAGCAGTTCATCCAGGGTGGCCACCCGGTCGGCCAGTTGGACCAAACAGGCGGGGTTTTCGTCGTGGAGCTGGCAGAGGAATTCGCGGCAGCGGCCGCAGGGGGGGATGACCGAGCCGTCCTCGTACACGGCGATCAGCCGGACCACCCGGCTCTCGCCGGCGGTGACCATGGCGGCGGCCGCCGCGTGTTCGGCGCAAAAGCCCATGGAGCAGGGGGTGTCGATGCAGACACCGGTGTAGACCGCCCCGCTGGGGGTCTCGATGGCGGCCGCCACCGAGCCGGCAAAGCTGTTTTTGGAGAGCTGGCGGGGGCGGAGCACCGCCTTGGCCCGCTCGTAGAGGGCGATGAATTCGGGTTGCACGGGAAATCCCTCCTCTCGGTGTTCAGCCGTCCAGGGCGGCCTTGCAGAATTTGATGGTCTTTCCCATCTCGACAAACATCTGCTCGTGCTCGGTGACGATGTTGTCGGGCAGCTGCTGGGCGTGCAGGTCGGTGGTGGCGTAGAGCACCCGCCACCCGCCCTCGTCAAAATAGACCATGGTGTCGGCAAAGAGGGGGTCGTCGTCGGTCTTGAACCAGATCTCCCCCCCGGGGGCCAACAGCGCCCGGTAGTTTTGCAGCTGGCGGGGGTGGGTGAGCCGCCGCTTCTGGTGCTTGGCCTTGGGCCAGGGATTGCAGAAGTTGATGTAGATGCGCTCGACCCTGTCCTCGGGGGCCAGCACCTGGGGCAGCAGCTCGATGTTCTGGGCGAAGATGTAGAGGTTATCTACCGGCCGCCCGGCGGCGGCATAGGCGGCCTCTGCCTTGCGCTTGCACAGCCCCAGCATCTCGCTCTTGATGTCGATGGCCAGATAGTTGTTTTCCGGGTGCTGGGGGGCCAGCTGGGAGATGAACCCCCCCTTGCCGCAGCCCAGTTCCAGGTGCAGGGGGGCGTCGGGGCGGGCAAACTGCTGCCGCCAGCGCCCCCGGTTCTCACCCGGCTGGGCGACGTAAAAGGGGCAGGCCTCCAATTCGGGGCGGGCCCAGGGTTTTCTGCGTATGCGCATGATCGATCGCTCCCCACTTTCTTCTCTCGCGTCGTTTACCTGGGCTATTATAGCACAGCGGGCGGGCGCTTGCCAGCCCCTTTCCCCAAAGCGCAGAGGGGGGTCGCCGGCAAAAGCCGGCAGCGCCCCTCCCCATTTGGATGGAGATCCTCTCCGCGGCCTGTGTGGCGGCCGCGGCGGGTCAGTTTGGCTGGGTGTCTAGGGTTTGACCGAGATGTGCACCACCTCTTTGGGGGGCAGTTGGGCGTAGAGCTTGCCGTTCTTGACCGACGCCTCGCCGCTGCCCAAAATCACCTCGGCTTTGGAGCCGGGGACAAAGAGCTCGCAGAGGGCCCCGTCAAAGGGCAGGTCGCCGTCGTTGTAGAGGGAGTAGATCTGCTCGCTGCCGCTGTCGGCCGGGAAGAGGTTGCAGTAGACCTCCCGCGGGGCCACCGGGTAGAAGGGGGTGGGCAGGGCGCACTGGTAGGTGAGGCGGTGGGCCAGATAGACTTCCTTCCAGCCCTTGATGGCGGCCTTCTGCTCGGCGGAGAAGGGCATCCAGCGGCCGAAGATGTCCTGCCAGATGACCAGGGGGGCCGCGCCGAACTGGCTGTACTGGATGAGCAGGTCCTTGTCCTCCTTGCGGTACCAGCGGGAGATGACCGGGGCGATGTGCCGGGGGCAGAGGAAGCGGAAGATATCCACCTTGGGCATGGGGCGGGTGTCCCAGAACTCGTCCCAGGAGGTGGTGATCTTCTCGATGGGGTGTTTCTTGTCGGGGTGGTGCTGGGTGGTCATCACCAGCCCGGGGCGGACCGCGTCGCACTTTTCGCGGAAGGAGTCGGGGATGTCGCCCAGGGTGTCCAGCTGGTAGCCGTCGGCGCCGGTTTGCTCCAGCAGCCCGGCGAAGTGATCGCCCAGGGTCTCGGGGGATTCCTCGGCCCCGGCGTCCCAGGGGATGTAGGGCATGAAGACCTGTACCCCCTTGGCGTGAAAGGCGTCCACCGCCTCTTTAAAGGCGGCCATCCCGCCAGGGAAGTCGTTGTAGAAATCCCACTGGCTGCGCTTGTCGACGCCCAGGCGGGGGTACTGGTTCCAGAGGGTGACGGTGTCGAATCCGCCGAACGCCTCCCCCTCTTTGAGCAGCTTTTCGGGGTCGATCCTCTGGTTTTCGGCGTCATAGGCCTCGGTGCCGTAGAGGAAGGAGAACTGGTGGAGGAACTTCTCGTTGAACCACTTCAGATCCTCCTTCTCGTACTCGGAGAAGTCGTACCCGCTCTCCCACTGCTGGCGGAAGCGGGCAAAGGCCTCCACCCAGCCGCCGGAGAGACCGGTGATCTCGAACTCGAAGGTGTCGTTGTAGGTGTTGTCGGGGTTGCAGAGGATCTGGTGGGTGTGCAGCTCCTCGGCGCTGGCGATCTTGGAAAACTGCATGTTGCGGTTTTGGATGGCGCCGCAGTCGTCTAAGTCGGCCTTGGAGGGGAACTGCACGGCAAAGCCGCTCTTCCCGCCCTTGTCGCAGCAGACCAGGGGCAGCTTGACGTCGTTGTTGTAAAAGCTCTCCCGCATCATCTTTAGCAGCGGGGTGCCGTCCGGGCTCTCGACGGCGTTGGCCGGGTAGTAGTAGCGGTCCCCTTCCCCCCGCATGGACAGTTGGGCCAAAAAGGGGCTGTGCAGGAACAGCTCGTAGGGGACGCCGTGGATGTAGCGGTCCCGGATCTGCACGATGACCGAGATGGTCTCTTTCTTGTCGTTGAGGAAGTGCACCCGGATGGAGAGGCCCAGGGCTTCGTTTTCCAGGGGGACCGTCAGCAGCTGGTGCACCCGGTCCTGACAGGTGAGCACCTCGCCCACTGCAAAGTCGCGGGAGGAGTACTGCCCGCCCATAAAGGTGAGGTTGAAGAGCTCCCGCCGGGGGTTTTGCAGGTCCCCGGTGAGGAGGTTGGAGCACTCCTCGATGAGGATGCCGTCGGCGAAATTCAGGGTCATCTGGAGGGTGTTGTTGCGGATGACCGCCCGCTTGGTGTTCTGGTCGTATTGCAGCATATCAGTCTCCCTCCTTTACGCAGCGAAAGCCAACGGTGGCGTTGCGGCTCATGGCGCCGCCCAAAAACTGCATCTTCAAGTGGGTGTTGTTCTTCTGCGGCCCGCCCTCGGCGTGCCAGTAGTGGTGGGCCCGGTAGAAGCTGCCGCCCCGCAGCAGCTGGAAGTAGTGGCTGCCGTCAAAGTGGAATTCGTCCACCATCTCCCAGCAGTTGCCGCACATGTCCATACAGCCGGTGGGGGACACCCCCTGGGGGAAGGCGTCTACCGGGGTGAGGCCGTGGCTGTACACATTGGCCCGGCTGTAGTCGGGGCTGTTGCCCCAGGGCCACTCGAGGCACTCGTCCCCGGCGGCCAGGTACTGCCACTCGTAGTCCTTTGGCAGCCGCTTGCCATAAAAGGCGGCGTAGGCCCTGGCGTCTTCCAGGCTGACCCAGACCACCGGCTTGTCGGCGTCCTCGGGCTTGTAGCAGCCGTCCACCCAGTGGCGCAGGTAGCCCCGGTCGTCCTCCGGCCGGTAGCCGCTGTCCTGCACAAACTGGTAGTACTGGGCGTTGGTGACGGGGTAGACGTCGGCGTAAAGGGGGCCGACGGTGACTGGCATCGGGCCGTGCTCGCACTGGCAGTCCCCCTCCATCACCCGGTGTACCACCCGGTAGATGTAGGTGGTCTGGGGAATGAATACAGTGTTTTCGCGTTCCATGGGGTACCTCCCTCAAATCGGTATTGAACAGAGCAGCGGGGGGCCCGGCCAATGGCCCTGGCCGCCGCTGACGGTGCGTTTCACGTGTCAGAAAACAGGGGCGCCTGTTACGGCTTGACAGACTCGCGGATCTTCACAAACTCGTCCTGGCTCATGCCGTACATGGTGGAGACCTTCTGCTCGCCGCTGACGAGCTTCTTCTCCAGCCCGTCGATGTAGGTCTGCACATCCTGCGGGGTGTGCTCCTTGTAGTAGTCGTTCTTGGCCAGGCCCACAGCCTCTTCCTTCAGGCCCCACTTCTCCAGGTGGCCGTACTCTTGGGTGCCGGCCAGGGTGTCTTTAATGACCTTGTAGACCACCATGTCCCCCCGCTTCATGGCCGAGGTGAGGATGGTGTCGGCGATGTCCTTCTTGGTGTCGATGAAAAACTGGCGCTGGTCGGCGTCTACGCCGATGGCCCAGAGGTCGTTGTCGCGGCAGGCCTCAATGACTCCCAGCCCGGCGCCCATGGCGCAGGGGTGGAGCAGGTCGGCCCCCAGCTGTTTGATCTGCACCAGGGCCATCTCCTTGCCCTTGGCGGCGTCGGTCCAGCTGCCGATATAGGAGGTGGCGACCTTGCCGTTGGGGGCAACCAGCTGCGAACCCTCGATGAAGCCGATCAAAAAGTCGTTGATGATGGTGTCCTCGCTGCCGCCCAGGAAGCCGATGGTGTGGGACTTGGACATCTTCTGCGCCAGCGCGCCGGCCAGAAAGTCCACCTGGTTTTGCAGGTAGGTGATGCAGAACATGTTGGACATCTTGATCTCGGTGGTGGGCTCGATATCAAAGCCCACGAATTTGGACTCCTTGTACTCGTCCATGTGCTTTTCGATGATGGGGATGTACTCGCTGCTGCCAAAGAAGATCAGGTCGTACCCAGCGTCGGCCACGTCCTGGATGGCGGGCTCCATCTTGGCCTTGTCGGTGCCGATCTCGGCCACCTTGATCTCCACCCCCAGGTCGGTCTCGGCCTTTTTGAGCCCCTCATAGGCGATGTCGTAGTAGGACTTATCCCCCAGGGCCGAGCAGATCATCACCACCCGGTACTTCTTCTCCCCGTCCTTGTTGCCCTCGTCCTTCTCGCCGCAGCCGGTCATCAACAGCGACGACGCCGTCAGGGCGGCCAACAGAATTGCCAGTGCCTTTTTCACAATTTTCCCTCGCTCTCTTGATTTGGATTTTTACGATTTCGACGGGCGTTCACCCGTTCTTCACAATCCCATCCTAGACCTTGAAAAGGGGGGGAGCTAGGACAATTGTCCCGCTTGAACAGATTTTTTTAAGGCCTTGACAAACTGGGAAAAAGCCTATTTTCTCGCCGTTTCCTCCAATTGCAGAGGGCGGGATTTGTCCCTTTTGGCGGAAGATCGACTCCACTTTTGTGTGGGGATACAAAAGCCTTCTTTTTTTCTTGGCAAAAACATCTAGGTAAAACCTGGAAAAGTTTTAGGGCCACCAATCCAACTTTTTTAAATTTTTTTCTTTTTTGCGGAGGCAGTGTGTGCGCCGTCAGGGCTTGACCCCCTCGCGGATGGCGACAAAGTCCTCCTGGCTCATGCCGTAGGCGGTGGAGACCTCCTGGCTGCCGTCGAGGAGCTGGCTCTCCACTTTGTCCACATAGTCCTGGATCTCCTGCGGGGTGTGCTCCTTGTAGTAGTCGTTCTTGGCCAGGCCCACGGCCTCTTCCTTCAGGCCCCACTTCTCCAGGTGGCCGTACTCCTGGGTGCCGGCCAGGGTGTCTTTAATGACCTTGTAGACCACCATGTCCCCCCGCTTCATGGCCGAGGTGAGAATGGCGTCGGCGATGTCCTTCTTGCTGTCGATGAAGAATTCCCGCTGGTCGGCGTCCACGCCGATGGCCCAGAGGTCGTTGTCGCGGCAGGCCTCAATGACTCCCAGCCCGGCGCCCATGGCGCAGGGGTGGAGCAGGTCGGCCCCCAGCTGTTTGATCTGCACCAGGGCCATCTCCTTGCCCTTGGCGGCATCGGTCCAGCTGCCGATGTAGGAGGATGCCACCTTCCCCTTGGGGTTGGCCAGGAGGGAGCCCTCGATGAAGCCAATCAAAAAGTCGTTGATGATGGTGCCCTCGGTACCGCCCAAAAAGCCGATGGTGCCCGATTTGGACATCTTCTGGGCGAGGACGCCGGCCAGAAAGTCCACCTGGTTTTGCAGGTAGGTGACACAGAACATGTTGGACATCTTGATCTCGGTGCTGGGCTCGATGTCAAAGCCCACGAACTTGGACTCCCTGTACTCGTCCTGGTGCTTTTCGATGATGGGGATGTACTCGCTGCTGCCAAAGAAGATCAGGTCGTACCCGGCGTCGGCCACGTCCTGAATGGCGGGCTCCATCTTGGCCTTGTCGGTGCCGATCTCGGCCACCTTGATCTCCACCCCCAATTCAGAGCCGGCCCGCTTGAGCCCTTCATAGGCGATGTCGTAGTAGGACTTGTCCCCCAGGGCGCCGCAGATCATCACTACCCGGTACTTCTTCTCCCCGTCCTTGTTGCCCTCGTCCTTCTCGCCGCAGCCGGTCATCAGCAGCGACGACGCCGTCAGGGCGGCCAACAGGATCGCCAACGCTTTTTTCATTGCTCATTTCCCTCGCTCTCTCTTTTTTGTTCAGAATTGTATAGATTTTCATTCACTCTAGAAAGGGGGATAAAACAGAAAAAAGGTCGACATTTCACTAGCAATGCCAACCTTTTAGTTAAATTTCCTCATTTTTTAGGGCGAAAGAAATCCTATACGAAACTGTTCCTTGCCTTCTAATTTAAATACAACAAACAAATTTGTCAACTAAATTTTACTGTCCACTTATTTTTTGGATAAAATTACTCTTTTCTGTGGTAAAATGCTTTTTGTACCGCCTCCACAGCCGCAGTGCGCTCTTTTTAGAAGTTTCTCTAGAAAAAGAGGGGCGGTGCAAAAATCACAGGGGGAAGAGGCCGCAAAATCTGGGAAAACCGCCAAAAAAGGCCCTCGCCGCCGCAGAAGGGCGCCGAGGGCCTTTTGAGGGGTACTTACTCCCCCTCTTTGCCGGGGAGACAGAGCACCTCTTTGACCTTGGTGGCAAAGAGTTTGGACGAGTAGCTGGGGCGCAGGACCAAAGCCGTGTCGCAGCCGAGGCTGGTGCCCCCCACCGCCACCACGTCCTCGCCAAAGGGGAGATAGCCGCCGTCCATGGCCATGGTGGAACACTCCACACAGACCTTGGTGCCCTGGGAGAACATCCGCAGGGTGTTGGCGACGATCTCCAGCGGGTACATCCCGCCGGCGGCGCCGGAAACGGCCCGCTCGGCTGCGGAGAGGGCGTGGGCGGCGGTGCAGACCGAAAAGCCCCAGTCCTTTAACTTCTGGCGCTCGGCCTCTTCCATGACGTTTTTGCCCGGCTCCTTGGAGCCGTAGGCCAGGGTGACCACCGTCACCTGTAAGCCGCAATCCCGAAAGAGCTCGGCCGTGGCGCCGGAGGAGCTGGCCACCACCAGGTGGCGGATGCCCCGGGCCTTGGCCCCTTCAATGGCAATGCGGGCGGTTTCCTCTGCCCCGGCGGGGCCGACTGGTACCAATTTCAATTGTCTTCCTCCCATTCTGTGCGCCCGCCGCCGGCAGGGGTGTCGGGCGGGCGCTTCTCCCCCCGCCGCGGCGGGGGATAGCGAACTTTTGTGACCCGGTGCCCATCGCACCAGGCGGTAAAGGCGGGCCCGAAAAAGCAGAGCCCTGCCGACCAGGGGCGCACCCCCGCCACCCCCTGCGCCACCGCCGGGGGCAGCCGTCTCCCCTCCCCCCGGGGGAGGGGAAGGGCCCCGTCGCCCACCGCCCGGGAGAAGAGGGCGCAGACCGTCCCCTCCCAGTCGGAAGGGACCGCGTCCCCCTTCTCCCGGTTGCAGGAGCGGCAGCAGAGGACCAGGTTGTAGACCGCCGAGGGACCCCCGCGGGCGCGGGGCAGGTGGTGGTCCAGGGTGCCGCCGCCAAAGGAGAGGGGTTTGCCGCAATAGAAGCAGCGGCCCCCTTCCCGCAGATAGCAGTAGCGGCGCTTGGTCTTGTCAAAGACGTAGGGGCGCACCGGCTATTTCCCAAAAAGGCGGGTGGCCCGGGCCATGTTCTCGATCACCGGCACCCCAAAGGGGCAGTTTTTCTCGCAGGAGCCGCAGGCGATGCACTCCCCCGCGGTGACGGGCAGGGCCTCGTAGTGGGCGGCCACGGTGGCGGGGACCGACAGCCCCTCCCCCGCCTCGGCCAGGTCCAGGTATTTGTGAACGGCGGCCACGTCGATGTGCTGGGGGCAGGGCAGGCAGTGGTTGCAGTACATGCACCGGTGGGAGAGGGAGCCCTGCATCTCCTGGGCGAGGAAGGAGAAGTCCCGCTCCTCCTCGCTGGCGTCGAAGTAGCCAAGGGCGTCCTCCAGCTCGGCCACGCTCTGCACCCCCAGCAGCACGCTGGCCACCCCGGGTTTGGAGAGGGCGTAGTGGATGCACTGGGCGACGGTGAGGGGCCGGTGGAAGGGGGTGGTGGCCGGGTCCAGCAGTTTGCCGGCGGCCAGGGCCTTCATGACGGTGATCCCCACCCCGCGGGCCCCGCAGAGCTGGTAGAGCCGCTCCCGCTCGGGGGAGAGCTGGCCCTGGGTGGGGGTGGCGGCGATGAGCTGGTCGAGGGTCTTCTCGGCCGGCTCAAAATCGTAGGCGGGGTTGATGGAGAAGAGGAGGAGGTCGAAGATCCCCGTCTCCACCAGCTTGATGGCGGTGGCGGGCATGTGGCAGCTGACCCCCAGCTTGCGGATGACCCCCTTCTCCTTGAGGCGGAGGGCGTAGTCGATAAAGTCGCTCTCAAAGACGCCGTCCCAGTCCTTCTGGGTGTCGACAAAGTGGACCATCCCCAGGTCGATGTAGTCGGTGTGGTACTTCTCCAAAAAGTCGCGCACATAGGTGTCGGCCTCTTTCACCTTGCGGGAGCGGGCGTACTGCCCCCCCTGGAGCACCGCGCCGATGTGCCCCTGCAGGTAGACGTTTTTGCGGTAGGGGCGCAGGGCGTCCCCCATCTTCTGGCGGTACTCCACCTCGGGCATGAAGAGGTCGAAGATGTTGACCCCCCGCTCCACAGCGGCGCCCACGGTGGCCTCGACGGTGGGGTAGTCGCGGGTGCAGAGGTGCTCGCCCCCCACCCCCACGGCGCTGACGGAAAATCCGGTATTGCCCAGCTGTCTGTATTCCATCTCCATGAAAAGGCCTCCTTCTCTCCTCTGCGGGCGCGGCGGACCGGCCCGGCAGGACCTGTTGTAACTTCAGTATACCCCTCCTTTTAAAAGGGCGCAAGGAGCGGGGCGCAAAAAAGGGCCGGGGCAGCTGCCCCGGCCCTTTTCAACTGCGAAAAGGGGGTGATTACTTCTTGGACGCGACCGGCTCGGGCTCGGTCTTGCCCTGCTCGAAAACTTTGATGATGCCCTTTTTGTACATCAGCCAGGAAGTCAGGATGGTGACGGGGATCATGCCCACGATGACAAAGCCCTGGTAGGTGCTCAGCGGCACGCCCATGATCATCAGGATGATGACGATGATGACGGCGGGGACAGCGCCCAGCAGCTTGCCCTTGATGTTGTACTTGCCGGACCGGCCGTTGAAGATGCCCAGGGCCAGGCCGCCGAACAGAGCGGGCAGCATGTAGCCAGTGGCGGTCTTGACAGCGGGGATGGCGAAGATGGGCTGCAGCGGCACCAGCAGGATGACGCCCAGGGCGATGATGGCCATGGTGACGATGGAAGAGGCGCCGACGGCCACGGTGACAACGGCGTCGCCCTCGTCGGTGGACTGCTCCACGCCGGCGATGTCAATGGCGTTGATGGCCACAGGCAGTTTCAGGTTCATGACGTTGCCGGTGATAAAGGTGATGTAAGAGGCGGAGCCGAGCACGGGGGCGTAGCTGAACACCTCAGAGATGGCGATGGGGATGAACATGGCCAGCAGGCCGGTGCCGCTCTGCAAAACCAGGCCGAAGTCCGGGAAGCAGCTATAGATGGCACAGATGACCAGGGGGATACCCACCATGAAGCCGAGGGCGCCAATACTGCCGAGCCGGCCCAGGCGATGGATGGACTTTATGTATTTCTCGTTGTTCATTGTATAGTCCTCCTTTCCCTATTAAGCGAACATGCCAACCACGTTGGTCCAGAGCACGGAGGAAGCCATGCCCAAAATCAACACGATGGCGAGGTTGAAGTCGTTGAGCCACTTGGCCCCGGTCTTCTTGGCGATGGTCGCGATCAGCAGGCCGATGCCGGCGCTGGTGAGCAGGGTCAGGGTGCCGACGAAGTTCCAGCCGGTGGCGGGGTTGTAGACCTGCAGGGGCATCATGACGGACATCATGGCCATCATGAAGCAGCCGGAGAAGACAGCGCCCCAGCCGCCGCTCTTGCGATTGTAGTCGGCCATGCTGGTGGTGATCTTCTTGGCGGCAATGATGTTGGTGATGATGCCGAACATGATGCCGATGCTCATGACGATCATCACGGCGCCAAAGACGTTGGCGGGCTGTGCACCGGCGCTGGCGAAGTTCAGGCCCATGGCCTGAATGACCATGTCGGCGGCCATCAGCTCATAGGAGACAGCGCCCACGACGGAGAGCCGGAACCAGGCCCAGGGGGTGCCCAGGACAGCGGCCAGGGAAATCAGGCCGATGACGATGGACAGGGAGGGGACGATGGAGAAGGTGCAGGACGAACTGATGACCTTTTTGATGGTCGTGTTCTCAATGCCCAACTCCAGGCAGCGCTTGCGGGCCTTCACCATAAAGGCGGCGGCCAATCCGGCTACGTACAGCAGTCCGGCGATGACCAAAATCCACAGCCAGGCACTGTTTGACAGTTCTTTGAATGTCATTTGATTCACTCCTCATTTCTGTTTCATAGTTTATCGCAACAGCGCAGTTACCGCTCGCTGTTTGAGACCGTTAGTCCAAATAGGGCTTGACGTCGTCGGGGAAGGGGCAGTTGTACTTGCCGCCGGTCTTTTTCAGGTACTCCTCCTGGGC
Organism: Bittarella sp. HCP28S3_D9; assembly: GCF_052065655.1. Lineage (NCBI taxonomy): Bacteria > Bacillati > Bacillota > Clostridia > Eubacteriales > Oscillospiraceae > Bittarella (ex Durand et al. 2017) > Bittarella sp. HCP28S3_D9. The sequence continues at coordinate 106,205 of NZ_JBQHTP010000006.1, forward strand.
GGGGCCGAGGACGGAGGGGTCCTCAATGACCTTGACTGCGGCCAGCGCCATGGCCTTGCCGGCCTGCAGCAGCCCCTTGTGGGCCAGGCGGGAGCCGGCCTGCGCCGTCTGCTGCCAGGAGTGCCCGGGGGTGCCCAAACAGGCGGTGGGGGCGGTCATCTGCGCGGTGGGGGTGACATAGCTGACATCGCCCACATCGGTGGAGCCCGGCATGGCGATGTTGCCCATGGGCCGGTAGGGGAAGACCTCGCCGCAGATGGCCTTGTCGGCGTATTTCTGCGCCAGTTCCGGGCCGCCCAACATCCCCAACTGCTGGGCCGAGGCGGCCTTTTCGGCGGGGGTGAGGGTGTCGCGGAAGGACTGGGCCAGGGCCTTGTCCTCCTCGTCAAAGGGGACCTCGCCCACCTCGTTCATGGCCTCGGTCAACAGGGCGGTGAGCACCTCGTTGGGGACGTAGTCAGAGAGGCCGTCTTTGATCTGGATGATCGACTCGGTCTCGGTCATCATGGCCGCGCCCTTGGCGATCTTCTCGATGCGGGCAAAGAGCTCTTTGGCCTCGGCGATCTTGGGGGCGCGGATGTAGTAGTGGAGCTTCGCCCGGTCCTGCACCACGTTGGGGGCGGTGCCGCCCACATCGTGGAAGGCGTAGTGGATGCGGGCCTCGGGGCTGACGTGCTCGCGCAAAAACTGCACGCCGATGTTCATCAGCTCGGCGGCGTCGAGGGCGCTGCGGCCCAGCTGGGGCGACGCGGCCGCGTGGGAGGTCCTGCCCACAAAGCTGAAAAAGACGCTGATGTTGGCCAGGGAGCTGACCCCCATGGGGGCGAAGCAGTCGCCGGGGTGCCAGCTGAAGGCGCAGTCGAGGCCGTCAAAGCAGCCCTCTCTGGCCATGAAGGCCTTGCCGCAGCCGAACTCCTCGCCGGGGCAGCCGTAGTAGATAACGGTGCCGCTCTTGCCGGTGGACTGCAGGTAGTCCTTGACGGCGACAGCCGCCGCCAAACTGCCCGCGCCCAGGGCGTTGTGCCCACAGCCGTGGCCGGGTGCGTCCTTGACCACCTCTTTTTTCGAGGGGCAGCCCGCCTCCTGGCTGAGAGAGGGCAGGGCGTCAAACTCGCCCAGGATGCCGATGACCGGCTTGCCGCTGCCGAATGTGCCGGAGAAGGCGGTGGGGATGCCCGCCAGCCCTGTCTCCACCGCAAAGCCCTCCTGCTTCAACACTTCGATGAGGGCGGCCGAGGACTGGAACTCCTTAAAGCCCAGCTCCGGCGTAGACCAGACCTTGTCGCTGACCTGGGTGAAGAGAGCGGCCTTGTCGTCCACCAACTTGCAGATGTCGTCCCGTACCGACATGATTTTGATCGCCTCCTAATCTAAAGCGCGGCTGCCAGTCATTGGTGATAATGACGGAAAACAACAGGTTTTTTTAGTAAATGCAACCTATGCCTTCTTTTTCTTGCAGAACAGCGCCCTTGTATTTATGGATTGTAACATAAAATGAACAAACAAGCAATTGTGTTTTAACGATTTATGAATATTGGACAAAGGGATGTTGCAGAATTTATCTATTTATATTTGCTGGGAAATATGGTAGAATCAACCCATGAAAAGAAGGGGAGGGCGTTGCCATGCGCTATCGCGCGCTGCTACTGGATATGGACGGGACCCTGATCGACTCCTCGGGGGGGATCATCGCCTGTGCCAAAGAGGCCATGGAGGAACTGGGGATCCCCATCCCCCCGGAGGACACCTTCCACCGCTTTATCGGCCCGCCCCTGAAGGAGTGCTTCCGCATTGTCGCCGGGGTGGAGGACGAGGCGCTGCTGGACCGGGCAGTGGCCAGCTACAAGGCCCATTTTCGGGACGAGCACATCGCCGCCGGCAGGCTCTACCCCGGGTGGGAGAGCCTGCTGCCCGCCCTCAAGGCCCAGGGGGTCAAGCTGGGGGTGGCCACCCTCAAATTCGTGGGTTTTGCCCGCAAGACCACCGACCACTTCGGCCTGACCCCCCTCTTTGACGCCATCTGCGGCTCGGTGCCGGAGAAGACGCCTTCCAAGGAGGGGATCATCCGGGAGGCGCTGGCCGAGATGGGGATCGACGAGGCCGACGCCGACAAGGTGCTGATGGTGGGGGACAGCCCCTACGACGAGGAGGGGGCCGCCGCCGTGGGCTGCCGCTTTGCCGCCGCCACCTACGGCTTTGGCTACCTGGGGATGGAGGAGAGCCAGATCGAGGCCGACGCGCTGGTGCACAGCGTGGCAGAGCTGGCCGACTACCTGCAAAACAGTTGACCGGGGCGCCCGCAGGCTGTCTGCCGCGGGCGCTCTTTTGGAGAGAGGAGACAGAGAAGATGGACTGGACAGAGATTCAGGTCGCCGTCGCCGCCAAAGACGTGGAGGTGGCCTCGGCCATTGCCCACATGGTGGTGCCCTACGGCATCTACATCGAGGACTACTCGGATTTGGAGGAGGTCGCCCCCCAGGTGGCCCACATCGACTTGATCGACGAGGAGCTGCTGGCCCGGGACCGGGAGCACGCGGTCATCCACCTCTACATCCCCGCCGACCAGGCGCCCATGGAGGCCGTCTCCTTTTTGACCGGGCGGCTGGAGGAGGAGGGGATCGGCCACACCCTCTCCACCGGCGAGATCGCCGAGGAGGACTGGGCCTTTGGCTGGAAGAAGTACTACCACCCCCTGCCCATCGGCCAGCGGCTGGTGGTCTGCCCCAGCTGGGAGCACTACGAAAAATCGCCCGGCCAGGTGGTGGTGACCCTGGACCCGGGGATGGCCTTCGGCACCGGCACCCACCACACCACCAAGCTCTGCCTGGAGCGGTTGCAGGAGGTGGTGCGCCCCGGCTGCAGCGTGCTGGACGTGGGCTGCGGCAGCGGGATCCTGGCCATCTCCTCCCTGCTGTGCGGGGCCGGCTCGGCAGTGCTCTGCGACATCGACGAGACGGCGGTCAAGGTGGCCCGGGAGAACGCTGCCCTCAACGGGGTGGCCGAGCGCTGCACCGTGGTGCAGGGGGACCTGGCCACTGGGGTGCAGGGGCGCTTTGACGTGATCTTTGCCAACATTGTGGCCGACATCGTGATCCGGCTGCTGCCGGACGTGAAGCCCCACCTGAACGAGGGCGGGGTGCTGGTGGCCTCGGGGATCGTGGACGTGCGCCGGGATGAGGTGCTGGCGGCCATGGAGCAGGCCGGGCTGACCGTTTTGGACGTGCGGGAGGAAAAGGGCTGGTACGCCATCACCTGCCGGGCCTAAAGCCTGCCCCTGCGGGCGGTGGACAGCTTTGTTAAAGGAGTATGCGGGATGCCCAAGTTTTTTACCGAAGACATCGCCGGGCAGCGGGGAATTTTGCGCGGCGGGGACGTCAAACACCTGACCCGGGTGCTGCGGCTGGGCCCGGGGGACGCGGTGACCCTCTGCGACGGGGCGGGGTTTGACTACGACTGCCAGATCGAGACCGTCGAGGAGGGCCAGGTGGTCTGCACCGTGCTGGAAAAGCGCCCCTGCCCCGCCGAACCCGACCTGGACCTGACCGTTTACATGGCCCTGCCCAAGCAGGACAAGATGCAGTTGGTGGTGCAAAAGTGCGTGGAGCTGGGCTGCCGGGAGATCGTGCCGGTGACCAGCGAGTGGTGCGTCTCCCGCCCCGACCCCAAGAGCCTGCAAAACAAGACAGAGCGCTGGCAGAAAATCGCCTGGGAGGCGGCCAAGCAGTGCGGGCGGGGGGTGCTGCCCACCGTCTCGCCCTGCCTGCCCTTTGCGCAAGCGGTGGAGGAACTGGCGAAAAAGGACCTCCCCCTCCTCTTCTACGAGAAGGGCGGCCGCCCCATCGGCGAGCTGCTGGCCCAGGCAGCCGGGCCGGTGGGCAGCTGCGGGCTGCTGGTGGGCAGCGAGGGGGGACTGACCCCCGAGGAGGTGGCCCTGGCCGCGGGTCGCGGGGTGGGGATCGCCTCCCTGGGGCCCCGCATCCTCCGCTGTGAGACCGCCCCCCTGGCGGCGGCGGCCGTGGTGATGTATTTGACGGGGAATCTGTAAACGGCTGTTTTATCTATAATGAAGAGGGGGGGGGGGGGGGGGGGGGGGGGGGGGGGGGG
>NZ_JBQHTP010000007.1:0-100900 GCF_052065655.1 Bittarella sp. HCP28S3_D9
CGTCCTCCGGCACCAGGGTCAGGTGGTCGTAGACGATCTCGTTGCCCGCGTCGGGGTGGGTGTTCTTCACCGTGGCGCGGACGGTGACCACGTCCCCGTCCTGCAGGGCCAGCTTCTCCTCGTCGCTCATGGTGTTCCCGTCTTCATCCAAAAGCTCGGTGCTCACGAACTGCGGCGTGTAGTGGGTGTACCTCATTGATATAAAATTTCCTTGTATAGAAGTGCCTTCGGGGACTGCCGAACTTTTGGGCCAGCCAATCTGACCTTGAAAAGCAATGCTTCCTGTATCTCCCTTTGCATGAGGTCCTAGAGCACATGAAGTAGTGGGCTTTAAATCCGAGGCATTCTCTGGTTCATGTCCATAACTAACTGTGAGAATTCGCCCATCCGCTTTGTAGGTCACTTTTAAAACATGTGTTCCTTTTATGTCTTTGTCTAAATCCAGCGGTGTGCGCTGTAATACCGTAGCATCAGCACCTCCATCAAAATGAGAAATCTCATTTTTTCCTCGACTTGTTCCAATGCGTACAGAATTGCCCCCCACTGAAAAACCTGCAAACGCATGGTTGCAAACATTTGAACTAATAATAGTAAAATCGCTTACAAATTCCCAATCTGCAAGTAGAGAAATATTTGCCTTACTATATGCCTGAGAGTCACTGTACAGATTTCCGTCTGTATTATAACTGCCATAAGTCATGGGGTCATTCTTCCGAGGGTTTGCCAGTGCAAGAAAGTTTTGATAAGTATAAGCTTTTTGATCTTTAGCTACTGCGAAACCAAATAAGTTTTCAAAGGAGTCGCTCCCCACAAACTCCGAGGAGCTGTCGTCGCCGGAAGGATCCCCCTCCCCCTCGGCCAGGGCCGAAACAGGGGATATCCCCAGGCAGAGGGCTGCCGCCAAACCCAAAGCCACAAGCCGCACGGGCAGTCCCCTCCATTTTTGCTTTCTCATTGTCTGCTCTCCCCTTTTTCCATTATTTTTCTGTCGCGCGTTCGGGGGCACTGCCGCCCCTCTCCCGGCCCGCATCGGGGCTTAACGGACGGCATATCTCCCCCTTCTTTTCTCTAAGAGAAGGGATGGATGAAAAAGTGGTCACAACTTGAAAAGAAAAATTTATTTGTTACAATGGGGAAAACCGACTTGTCGAAAAAAGGGGAAATAACAGGTGAAAAAGGCAACGCACGGGCAGCTTGCCCAGTGGCTGGAAGCGGCCCGCCAGGGGGACGAGGCGGCATTTCGCGCCCTCTACGACGCCACCGCCCCCCTGCAAAAGAGCCGGGCTTTAGGGATTTTAAAGGACCCGGAGTTGGCCGGCGAAGCGGTACAGGAGAGCTATCTCGCCTTTTTCCGGTCGATGGGGAACATCCACTCGGGCAAGGCGGTGGTGGCCTACCTCAACAAGACCACCTACTACGCCTGCCTGGCGGTGCTGCGGCGGGAGAAGCGCCCCGCCGAAGGGGAGCAGGCCCTGCTGACCCTGGCCGAGCCGGAGGAGAACGGCCCCGAGGCCCAGGCCGACCGCAGCGACCGACTGCGGCGGCTGCAGGCCGCCCTGGACAGCCTGCCTGACCGCCAGCGCCAGGCGGTGCAGCTGCGCTATTACCAGGGCAAAAAGCTGGCGGAGACCGCCCGGGAGATGGGCTGTTCCCAGAGCACCGTGCAGCGGCTGCTGCGGGAGGCGCAGGGCGCTCTCCGCACCGCCCTGGGCAGCGGACTGCTCACCGTTTTGCCCCTGGGGGTGGCCGTGCGGATGGCGAGCCGCGCCCCCCAACCGGCCCGCCGGGTGTCCCGCTGGGCCGCGGCGGCCGCCGTTTTGGGGGTGGGCGCCCTCACCGCCGCCGTCTGGCAGGCCCTGCCCCCCGCCATCCAGTCGGCAGAGGCCCAGGTGAGCGCCCCGGCCAACGCCGCCACCATCGCCGTGCACCTGGGCGGGCGAACCGCCGACCGGGTGCGGCTGATCGACGCCCAGGGAAACGCGGTGGACTTTGCCCCCCAGGGGGACGGCCTCTACCTGGCCACCGCCCTGCAAAACGGCACCTACCGGGTGGAGGCGGCGGCCGGCAGCCGCCTGTCCATCACCTCGGTGGCGGTGGACACCCTGGACACCGAGGCCCCCGCCCTGCTCCGGGTCGAGAGGGAGGGAAGCGACACCCTGATTGCCCTGCAAGACAGCGGCTCGGGGGTGGACTGGGCCTCCCCCGTCGCCTGCGCGCCCACGGGGGAGGTCTACGCCCCCCAGCCCCACGCGGAGGGCGAGGATGCCGTCCGCTTTTCCCTGCCGCCGGGGCGCTACACCCTGAAGGTGCGCGACCTGGCCGGCAACTGGGCCCAGGGGCCGCTGCAGGTGCTGGGGTAAGAGATAAAAAAGGGGAAGGCGCAGGCCTTCTCCCCTCTTATAGCACTGTCAAGTCCGCTGGAGAAAGCAACACAGTTAAGCCGGAGAGGGACCCTTCTCCCAAAGACAGTCAATACAAAGAAACAGCCCTGAAATCACAGGATTTCAGGGCTGTTTTGGCGGAGAGAAACGGGACCGGCCCGCTGATCTCCTAGATGCCATTCAGGGGCTCTTCCAGTATAAGCGTGTTATGACACCTCAAAAGGGGACGTCGGAGAAACGCTTTTGATACGCAGGAAGATGCTTCTTAACATATGTAAAGGTCAATCCGTTTTGTCTAATACATGTGGCAAAAACTTCTTAATTGGATTCAAAATTTGCTCCACTTCATCAGGATATTGTTCACACCATGTAGTTAAAAATGCATCAATTATTATATTTTCTGCGACAAAGCCGACTTTTTCTCCTATTTGAGAAAAAATCAAATGATGATCCCTATTTGTATTACTAATTGATTTGATTATTGCTTTTACCGCTTCAGCATCAGCGTATTTACGCATAACGCGAACCGCCAAAATAGGAGCGCAATCTTCCAGTTTGTCTGACACTTCATCGAAAACATGTAATTCTGGAGCTTCTCCTGGCAAGCGAAATACCAGTTTATCTGGATCTTCTACTTGCCTTGAATCACCATCAATTATACAAATGGATTTCACTTTATTACTTGGATCAAGATTATGGTATTCGTTGACTTTTACAGCAGTTTCGTCACCTCCCATGGGATACACTTCGACCGCATCAAACGCAATTTGTGCATCCAATCTTATAATAGCTTCCATCCATTTTTTTGAAAAGGAATCTTCCGTGTAAACGACTAATTTTGATGAAACTTCACCGGTCAGACTTCTTAACGAGTGAATATCCAACTTACCCTGTATTGCTGTACCGTCAACCGCAGCCCAAACCGCTTCCGATGGTAATGATGCAGTTGCATATTCAGAAACTATTTTTTACAAGGGCATAATGCCAAGTGAAAAGGTTTTAGATTTTCCAGTGGATTGTAACACTCTCACTGGTAGCGTCAATCTGTGATATGAGTATATCAACCACCTTGCGCTTATCGTCAAAGCTCACGAACTCCCAGTCATCGAGATAGCCCGTAATGCTATCAATCTGTGAAGCGGAAACAGAATTAGCGGTGAGGTCTGCGACCAGCCGGAGCTGTTTCTGCCGTTCCGCATCCAGTTCCTCAATGCGGGTGTTTGCGTATTGCAGGAGAAGCGGATTAGCGCCGGACAAAGTGTCCAGAAGTTTCTCGATCTCGCTTTCTGTCTTTGCCAGAGCAACGCGGGCGGCGGTCAGCTTCGGATTGTAGCTTTGTTCCTTACCGCCTTTCAGCGTGTGGAATTTCCGCATCTTCTTAACCATCTCGCCGTAAACAAACGCCTCCATGCTTTGCGCGGTCAGCGTACCAGCTCCCTCGCAACTCTTATTGTCTGCCCGTTGTTTGCACCGCAGGTAGGTGACACCATTTCTGGCGTTCAGACTTGCCAGGGCATAGCCGCAACGTCCACACTTGATTTTCCCGGCCAGCCATGTGTTATGGCATTTCCGGCCATTCTGGAATGTGGTGTTTTGTGAGAGCTTGCGCTGAACGGTCAGCCAGAGCTGGGAGGGGATGCGCCCCTGGTGGGGAGCAATCACGAGGATCGGCTCCTCGCCCTCGCGCCCTTGATAGAGATAACAGCTATTGTCCCCTGTGAACATTTCCGGGGGACTTTCGATTTTTACGCCCTGGGCCTTGAAGTATTCGTAGATGTCCATATCGGCCTGGACGTAGACGGGGTTTCTCAGCAGTTGAGCAATAAACCCGCGCTTTAGGGACTTGTCATAAACCTTGATGTCGTTCTCGGCAAAGTACCGGGATATGTCGCCGTAGGAATTGCCCGGCTCCGCATACATTTGATACATCAGCTCGGCAAAATCCATTTCCGCATTTTCCACCAGCTTCTTTGTCTTGATCCCGTCCATGACGATGGGCTCGGTATCAAAACCGTATGGCGTCCGGCCCCGCATATAGTAGCCTTTGGTACACCGGGAATAGAAAGCGTCCTGCACACGCATCTGGATGCTTTCGCGTTCAAGCTGGGCAAAGACAATGCAGATATTGAGCATCGCCCGGCCCATCGGCGTGGAAGTGTCAAACTTTTCTGTGCAGGATACAAACTCCACATCATACTGCTTGAACAGTTCCATGAGCTTTGCAAAGTCCACGATGGAACGGCTAATCCGATCCAGCTTATAGACGATCACCCGCTTAATCAGGCCCAGCCGGATGTCCTGCAGAAGCCGCTGGAAGTCGGGGCGCTCAATGTTCTTGCCAGAGTAGCCCTTGTCTTTGTATTCCTTACCCTCACCGCCTTTAAGCTCATAGCGGCAAAATTCAAACTGACTTTCAATGCTGATACTGTCTTTTTTGTCAATCGACTGCCGCCCATAAATTGCATCTATTCTACTATCCATAATTAGCTCCCTTCCGTTAAACGGGAGCCAACCTACAATTATATTGTACCTCTGCCGCCCCCTTACTACAAGGATGACTCTGGCCTACCCCCGCCCGGCATATTTGCGGAACACGTCAAACAGCCGCCGCTCAATCTCGCGGTTGCGCTTGTCCTGTTCCTGCGGGGAAAAAACGGGGGTGAGATTTTTGACAGTGATCGTGCGATCTCCGAGTACAGCAGTTTTGATTTCACTTTCATATTTGACCTGTGCCTGCATAAAATCCCTCCCATACAATCAAAGAATGTCTTGAAACATGGCAAAGGCCAGCACCGGGAAAGTGCTGGCCTTTGGCCGGATATGTACCTCTGGACAAAGTGTCCGGAACTTAGTAGGGGCTCCGCTCGTAGTAAGCCTCGGCCTCCTGCAAAGTGGTATAGTCGAATACCTCGTAAAGCTCGACCATCACCTGTTCAATGTCGGACGGCTTAAAGCCGCATCGCTCCATCGCGGCGATGACGTACCCCCGGCAGGCATCGTTGCTCCACGGCTGGGAGAGCAAGGCCGCCAGTTCTGGATCATAGTTCATAGAGCGTTCCCCTCTTTCTTGATAAATTAGGGAGTGCCGCGCCCGTTTCCTTGACCTGTCCAAAGACAACCATGCTCGGCGCGGCATCCCCACGCAACGGGGAACGGCGGCCCGGAGGGACAGGCGGCCAGCCTGTCCAATGGCGGATCGTGGCCGTGGGTTGGCCCGGCCCACCTGCGGCGCTGGTGTTTATCGCTCGTTCTCCGTGGAGAGAAGTCACCGCGCACCCGCCGCCCGGCTCCCCGCGCTATGCTCAGGGCCGCCGCCGTTCCGTTGCGGAGAGGTTTATTTTTCCCTCTCTAATAACCAAGACATTTTTACATCAATTTCAAGTGGGGAAACAGCAAAAATCAAAAAGTTTTTTTCATGCGTTCCAGGCCCCGCTTGATAGACTGGCGGACGGACTCCTCATGCACACCATCGGCCTCGGCAATCGCTTTGATGCTTATGCCAAGAATGATGTGAGCGTCGATCCGGCGGCCCTGGATCTCCGGCAGGGAATTGAGCGCGTTCCACAGCCGGATAAACCGCTCCTTGAGTTCCAGGACTTCCTGGGGCGTGGGCTCATGCAGGCAGGCGGAGTATTCGATCCCGTCCTCACAGTCCAGGGAATACTGCGCCTTGTGCCGGGAGAGCCGCCGCTGGTAGGCCGCTTCATAGCGGACGCTGGCCCGGAGCGCCTCGGCCACTTCCTCGGTGACTTCGATAAACTGATCCTGCGTGTACCAATAATAAAAATCTTTCAGATTGATGGTAGTCATTATAAACCTCCGTTTCGGTGTTGGGTGAACGAGTGACCGAAACGGGGGCTGGCGGAGAGCGGCACCCAGGGGAGCCGCCCCGCACCTCTGGACAAAGTGTCCAGAAGTCGGATAAACAAAATGCGCCTGCGCGACGCAAAGCCACGCAAGCGCATGAAATGACAAATTCATTTATGTACTGCCAATTTTCGCGTCCACCGCCGGACTGATCCTGCTGGGCGGGTGGGCTTTTTTTGACAGGTTAGGGGGATGGAAAAAGAAAAAGGACACGGCGATACCTCCTGGACACCGCCGTATCCTTAAAAAAGGGCGACTTTAACACACCCCCCGTAATCTCATTTTTTGAAAAGAAAACGGCGGCTTGAAATTTGTTATTTCAAAACCGCCGTAAGGCTACTGTATTTTGTTTTGGCGCATGAATACCCAGCCGCCGAAACAACGGTTTTTTTATTATCCCGTTGGGCGGTAAATCTTGTAAGGTTTAGAAAAGTCAGAAAACTTCTATCTGTCCAGGATAATTCATTCCCTTTTCAATAAGAGGCCCTTTAGCTCCCATTGTAAAAGCGATGTCGCTACTACGAATGGACATTAACCGATCACCGGCTTTAAGATTAAGAAATTTCAGCGTTTTTGGGGGTAGCTGCACTGTTCCTTCTTTGGATAATGGAAGCCACGCATAGCTTCTTCCCTTATATGGAATAAACTGGCCCGCACTACCTGAATGTTCCCCTGTCAATCCCGGCAAATCATCTATGATGTGCTTTAATTTTGAAGATGCTAACATCCTTTGATTTGTGACGCAAAAACCGCCAGTTATTTTACTACCAGTGAAAATAATGATTTCCGGTTCACTGGTCAAATTGTATTCAGATAGTGCCATTGTCGGAAAATGTATCGTCCCTTCTGCTCCTATTACTGACCATCCAAATACATATTTCCCGCCTTTGTTTAATTGCGGCATAGTTTTCCTCCTTTACATTTCTTGCTTTTGCTGATATACTAAAATTAATATGTAGTTGTAGCACTCTATATATAGAGTACTACAATTCAAGACTAATGTCAAGGGAGTAAAACTATGCTTACGAAAACGGCAACTATTATTTTGGGGATAATCCAAAAACATCCAGTTAATGCGTATGAACTTATCAAAATGCTATCGCGCTTTCAATTAAAAGATTGGTATGATATTGCAGACTCCACAGTTTATGCAACACTTAAATCCTTAGAAAAAAAACAATATATCACTGGCAGAGTACAAAAAGATGGAAATATGCCTGATAAGACAGTTTATTCGCTAACCGATGCTGGCACGAAAGAATGGAATACAGCTATTAAATTTTTTCTTACTCATTTTGATTACGATCTTATTCCATTTATGATTGCGAGCTTTTTTGCCGAAAGTATTGGAGTAGACGAAGCTATAAAGTGTTTGGAAGAACGCCTTGATTATTTGAAAAAAAATAGCAAAGGGCTTACAAGACAAATCGAAGAATTGGAAGTGGAAAAGGATATTCCCTATTATGTCATCGGAAATGTGCAGCACAATGCGCTTATTGTTGAAACTGAAATCACAGTTGCACAACAAATGATCGCTAAATATAAAAGCAGGCTTTTCGATCAATAATATGAAATAAAATACTACTTTAAGTCAAATTATATTTCGTTCTCATAGCCTCACCCGAAATGTAGAATAATATAGGGTGATATGAGAATGTACCAATACGACAAACATCTTGATTTTCATGCCCTGGGCCGTGAGATCAAACGCAAACGGGAAGCAAAAGGCTGGACGCAGGAGTACCTGGCTCAGCTTGTGGATCGCACCCCGCGCTCCATCATGTATATGGAGAACCGGGGCCAGAAACCAAGCCTCAATGTTTTTTACCAGCTTGTCACCCTGCTGGAAATTTCCGTGGATCAATTCTTTTTCCCGGACAAGCTCAACGGAGAGAGCACCTGCCGGAAGCAGATAGATGTTATGCTCAATTCAATGGACGAAAAAGAACTAACCGTAATGAAATACACAGCAGAGGGACTGCAAAAAGCCCGTGAAACGGAGGATGCGTAAGAAAAGCGTATGCCTCCGTTTTTTCGCGCCACTTCGGGGATTGCGCGTTTCGGCAAGCAATTCGGGTGTGGCCACACTCCGAAATTTTCACAGGCCGCAGGCCCGTGAAAATGCTTGTTGGGGAGCTCCCCAAACCCGCCGGACTTCTGGACACTTTGTCCAGAAGTCCCTGGTTGTCTGCGGCCCGGAGCTATCGCTCCTGGGCCTTATTTTCACGCCCATCCGTATGGCCGAGCAGATGGTCAATGTTCGCCTTGACCGCCACGGCCTGCCGCATTTCCGCCTGGGCCTTGCGGTATTCCGCATAAAGGGCCTTTCTCTTTTCGGAGAGCTCCCGGCGCTCCTTTTTCAGCGCATCCATTTTCGGGAGCTTCGCCCCGCCTAAAAGATCGCTCATAGTAGCTTTGGCCGCCCGGTAGTCAGCCAGCTCTGCCTCGTGCTGGGCCAGGTACTTTTTAGAATACCGGGCCGCCTTGTAGCCGTCGAACACAGGGCGCGTCTTTGCATACTGTACCACCGCGCCCATGAGCTCAGAAGTTTTAGAGAGGGCCGCCTCTGTGTCCCGCAGCTCCCCGGCCAGCTTGTGGGCGCGATCCACCGTCGCCTCGGTGCTGGCGGCCAGCGCGTCATAATCCATCAGATCGTGTTCCCGGAGGTACTGGAGCGCGGCGGCCATCTGTTTGAGGTTGTAAACTTTGGCCCACCGCTCATAGCCGGGCCCCTTGCCCTGGGCCATGCGCTCCCTAATGTCGATAATCAGATTGACACGCTGGGGCGGAGCCGGGCCGTCCTTCGGGAGCTCCGGGATGGGACGCTCCCCGGCAATTACCGCCCGGATGTCATCCGGATCGAAACCAGGGCCCAGGGTGGATGCCCGCAGACGGGTGTACTGATCCTGCCCAGGGGCCAGGAACGAGATCGCGCCGCCCCGCCCATGCTTTACTTGAAAGCCGGACTCCTCCATAAGCCGCAGGAACGCCGGGAAGTCAGCGGGCCGTTGCCCCAGGGCCTCCACGATAGCCAGCCGCACCCGCTGTTTTGCAGAGGGTGGTTTTTCCCCGATCCACTGGCCATAATGGAGAAAGCGGCCCTTGCTGTGTTGTTTCGGATTTTGGACAACAGAAAGCTCATGCTCAATGCACACCCGGTCAGAGAGCCGCCGCAGAGCAAAAGACGAACCGATGAAGTTATGAAACTTCCGGGAGCAGTCCTGAGCCGTGGAATTGAAATAAATATGGTTATGCGGATGCCCCTTGTCAATATGGGTACAAACGAAAAACTGGTACTTGCCTTTTGTCCAGCGCATGGCTGTTTCATAGCCGATTTTGTTTGCCTCCTCCGGCGTGACCTCGCCGGGAGGGAACGCCTGCCGGATCTGAAAGAACAGGGCCCCGCGCTCCACGGCCCGGCCCGTTTCCGCCTGGTACTGGCTCTTTGTCAGAAGAAACTCAGCCGGGGCCGACGCCGGATCGCAGAGGTAGGCAGACACGGCCCCCAGCTTTTTCGGATTAAGCCCGTAGGCAAACCGATCCTCCATCGTCTGGACAGCCGTTTTTCCCGCCGCCACCTTGTAGGGCCGGATATAAGTTGTAGCGATAGCTGCACCTCCTTTCCCAGCACTTCTGGACACTTTGTCCAGAAGTTTGGATTGCTATAAAATTCAACTTGTCGATAAGAGTTTTTAAAGTCTTGTATGTGAGAAAGCGATGTGATACACTAAAAATGACAATTTTCTACTGTATCAAACAGGGGTTATACCATAATATTTGAAAACTGAAAGAATGTTTCAAGGAAAGGTGAAAATATGAGTATCATTAAGTCATTTTCTGTTGGAAATGGGGATATGTTCTATATTGAGCATGGGTCAGATAATTTTAGTATTATTGATTGTAATTTGGACAGCGAACAAAAAGAAGAAATCATGGACGAAATATGTAAGATTGGTGGAAGTAAAGGGATAATGCGGTTTATTTCTACTCACCCTGATGAAGATCATTTTCATGGGATTGAGTATTTTGATGAAAGATTCCATATTTACAATTTTTACTGTGTTAAAAATGAAGCTACGAAAACAGATGACTCAGAATCCTTCAAACATTATTGCAGTTTGAGAGATGATACAAAAAAGGCTTTTTATATTTATAAAGGGTGTAGCCGAAAGTGGATGAATCAAAATAGCGAAGAAAGAAGATGTTCTGGAATAAATATTTTATGGCCAGATACAGAAAATACACAATTCAAAGAACAGCTAAAAATTGCGAAAGATGGCGGAAACGCGAATAATATTTCTCCCATTATAAAATATTCACTTGAAAATGGTGTTGTTGCCTTATGGTTTGGAGATTTAGAATCTGAGTTTATGAATACAATTAGTGATGAAATTTCTTTGCCTAAGGCAGACATCGTGTTTGCACCTCATCACGGCAGAAGCAGCGGAAAGCTACCATCAAATTGGTTATCTGCTATCGACCCAAAGATTATTGTCATTGGTGAGGCCGACTCTACAATGTTAGACTACTATAAAGGATATAATACAATTACTCAAAATTCTGCGCATAATATTGTTTTTGAATGTAACACTGGAAAAGTGCATGTTTTTGTGTCAAGTTCCAACTATTCAGTTGGTTACTTAACAGATGAAGGATGTGCTGACAGAGCCAATGAATATTATATTGGCTCATTTGATACTCATAATAAATAATAATTGAATCAAAGAATAGGGCGAGAAGCAATGAATAATATTAAAGATTATCGAGATAAAGAGCAAAAAATGTATATCATTGCTAATATTTTTGTTCTAATCTTATTATCCGATTTACCTGATTTTCTCAATTTTCAAATCCCTTGGATTGATGCGTTTGTCAAATTAGTTGATATATCTTTATTATCCTCAACTATTTATATATTCGCTTTTTTAGCGGATGCGCTATTTAGCAGTAGCATAAAAATGAAAATGCTATACTTCTGGGGGCATTTACCCGGAGAAACGATATTTAGTACACTTAAAAAGAATAATACCGACTTGCGTTTTTCAACAGAACATTTGCTTGAAAAATATAAAAAGATTTATGATGGTATGCCAACAGATATGCAAAAAAAATATCGCTATGAAAACGATCATTGGTATAGAATATATAATCGCTATCGCGACATACCCATGATATTTGTTTCCAATAGGGACTATCTTCTATGCAGGGATCTTTACATATCAACGATCATTATTGTCATATGTTATGTAATTTCCTGTAGTGTTCTCTCTGTATTTTACTGGAATGTAGAATCTGTTGTATATCTGATTTGTATGCTTTTAATTACAAATATTTCAGCTCATATTAAGGGCCGACGTTTTGCAATGAATGTTGTAGCCTATGATTTGCATACGGATAACACCTAATAGTAGGGATTATTTGTTCCTATTCGACGATGGGTAAATTTACTTGAGCCGCCCTGCTATTAGACGGTTTGGATAAAAGCAGGGCGGCTTTGTATATCTTTTCGGCAGGTCAGAGCCGCACAATGGCGGAGAGCTTTTCCAGCAGATCGGAAAGGGGCCGCCACAGCTTTTCATAGTCCCGCTGGAGGGCTGTGATCTCCTCCGGGTAAATTCCGCCGTAGGTATTCGCCTGGATCGCCACCTGGTTTAGATTGTTGGAGCACCGCCGCTGGAGCGACACCAGCTCCTGGACAGGCGACAGGTCAACATGGAGCACATACCCATTGAGGGCCATTTTCCGCATATAGGCCCCCATATTGCGGATGCCCGCCTCTGCCATGCGCTCCCGGATCAGCGCCAGCTCCTCCTCGGACACCATCACATGGAGATGGATGGGGCGGCGGCGTTTCTTTGTCACCGCTCCTCCCGTTCCAGGCTCCGGCAGACGCGGGGCGGTTCCTTTACCTTGTCCAGCGCCTTTTCCCGTTCCGGGGGCTGGGCGGGGATCGGCGTATTAAATACCCCGGAGAGCCGCAGAGCTTCCTGGTTTGCAAAATCCTGCTCACGCTTCTTTTCCATAACAGTCCTCCTATCTGTCGCCCCGGTCAGGGGCTTTCTTTTTTGGGCCGTCCGGGGTCCGGTGCTCCTGGGTCTCCCGTTGGGCCGCTTTCAGTTGCTCCGCAATCGGGGGCTGGCGTTTGGCCTCCTTGTGGGCCCGCGCCGCCTCCTGGCGTTCCACGCCACGGGCAAAGCTGGCCAGTTGCTCCGGGGTGACGTATTCTTTTGCCACATAACTGCCGAAGTCCGGGTAAAACCAGGTCAGCCGCTTTTGATCCGGGACGCGGTGAGCGTCCTCCCATTTTCCTACCACCTGGGCCTGAGCGTCCATCTGCCGCCGGATGTCTGGATTGTTGCGGGAGGGCCGGAGCTCATAGCTCCGCAGCTCCCCCTCGGTCAGCGGCGTATCATATACCACCTCGCCCCAGGCCCGGAACGCGCCGCCCTCTACCGGGAGCCGGCCATCATAGTTTTGCAGACGGATCGGGGCCTTGAAATGGTCTTTTGGAAATGTGCCAATAGAAACAGGCCGCTGGGTGGAGTAATACTTATATTCCTCCGGCTTTCGCATAAACGCCTCCTTTCCAAAATGTTGACAGCATCCGGGCCAAACAGGGGCAGACCGTAGAAACATACGGCCTGCCCCGAAAACGGCCACGGAAAGCCTTGTAAACCGGGGATTTTCCGGGGCCTAATTGTCAACACCCCAGCCCCGCTTTTTCCGCATATATTCCCGCTGTTGTCGGCGGTGGGCCTTCTTTGCACAGGCCGCCGAGCAGTATGCCTGCCGCCGATCCGGGGCAACGGCCCCGCCGCAGATGGGGCAGGGCTTAAACTCCGGCCTGGGCCCCTCGGTCAAGAGGGCCGCCTCCAGCGCCGGATCAAGGGGCAGGACGGCCTCCCGGAAATAGCGGCAGTATGCGCCCGTCCAGCATTTCCCGAACATATAGCACTCGCACTCCAGGGGCAGGCACCCGTATTCCTTGTCATAGTTGGCGCACCACTTTACCACCAGGGCGCGGATTTTCTTTTTTTCCTCGCGTGTCAGTTCACGGGCCAAGCCGTCACCTCCCGCCAGCCGGGGCTTTCAAAAGTTCCCGGTAGCAGGACACACAGCCGATGCCCCGCCAGTAGGGGCACCCGGAGCACCGGGAGCCCCTGGGCGGCTTCGCCGGGGCCGGGGCCTGGGGACGGGGCTTCTGCTTCATCATTTTTTCAAAGGGGCTGTCGGTAAACCTCATTTGTCCGCCTCCTCTCCGTCATCATCCTCCTCGTCCCAGGGCGGGCCGTCCTCGTCCCCGTAGCCGTCCGGCCCGTCATAGTCCGGGAGCTCGTCGCCATAGTCCTCCTGGGGCTCGGCGGCTTTCTGCTGTTTGGGGCGCAGTACCTTGAAATAGAACGCCGCGCCGCCGCCCACTAAGGCCACGGCCAGCACCGCCAGGAGCATCCCCGTATTGCCGCCCGTTTCCGGCTCGGCCTCCTCCGGGGCAGGTTCCTCGGTTTCCACGGGCTCCGGCTCCACGCCCACGCATTTTTCCATATTGACTGAGCAGACCGCGCACTCCGTATTCACGGCACCCGCCGCGCATTTTTCAGAGCAGGAGCAGACCGCCTGCTCCACCCCGGCGGCCTCGGCTGCGGCCAGCAGATCGGCCTCGTCTACCACGCTGAAGAAGTAGGTTTCATACTGCTCGCCCTCCTCGTCCACGGGCTTGTCGTAGTCAATGACGATGTAAAAGGTGTTCCCGCCCGCCGTCTGCACCGTAATAAACTGCTTGTTGGTGTGCTCGTCATAGAGCAGATCGCGGGTTACAAGGTTGCCCTCCTCCGAAAAGCCCTCACCCGGTTCGATGGTGGGCTCCGGCTCCGGGGCCTGGGTTTCCTCGGTCATGGTGGGATCGCCATAGTCCGCGCCCTCGCCGCCGTCCGCATAGGCATACGCCGGGACGCTAAATCCGCATAAAAGAACGGCGGCACACAGCGCCGCCGCCATCACCCGAAAGCGTTTCATCTTCAATTTTCCTCCTTTCCGCCGTCCTCGGACTTCTGGACACTTTGTCCAGAAGTGCCGTCCCGGAGCCGCTGGAGCACCAGGGGGAGCTCCTCCAGGGAAATACTCATGCCCCGCACGATGTCTACAATCTCGCTGTTTTCGGCCTCTTGCTTGTTCTTTTCCAGCTCCTTGAGCCGGGCCTGCTGTTCGCTGATTTTGGCCTTGACCTTATCAATCTCGGCCTGGATTTTCTGGCTTTTGCTTACCGCCATAGATACCTCCTTGTCAGGGTAAACGCCCGTAGGCGTAGAAATGGGATTGCCAGTAGCTTGTATTCAGATTTGCATATTGGATGGGATCGCCACAGTGGATCATCATCCCGTCCCCTACATAGATGCCACAGTGGGATACGCCCGCCGTGTCATAGGTGCCGACAAAGAACACCAGATCGCCGGGCTTTGGATTGCTGGTAGGGGTGCAGATGTTATAGAGCCCCTTGGCCCCCAGGCGGCCCACATTCCAGCCGGAGTGATTGATGACCCAGGACACGAAGCCGGAGCAGTCAAAGGATGTGGCCGGACTGGAACCTCCCCACACATAGGGATAGCCCAGGTATTTCTCTGCCTCGGTGAGCATGGCCGCAAAGGTTTCATCGTCCAGATATTCCCCCGGCACGTCATATCCGGCGGGCGGGTTGGTAACGTATTTCCCCACATAGGCCGACTCCGGGAACAGGTCAGGCCGGTTTCCCAGGGTAGACATATAGAGGGAATACCGGGACATCTGCTCCTCGTTCATCATTTCCAGGGGCAGATGGGACAGGTTGCGGTTTTCCAGCGTCACATAGCAGATGTAGTAATTGTAGGGGACTTCCACATCGTAGGAGTTGCCCTCACTGTCCGTCCGGCTTTCCGTCCGATAGCGCACCTCAACCACCACATCTTCGGTGAGAATGTACTGGCGGTCAAAGAGGGTTTCCAGCGTTCCCTGCACCTCGTCCACCGTCCATTCCCCCTCATGGAGCACAGACAGAATGGAGATCAGCACATAGGGATCGTGCTCAATGCTGTCCAAGTCGAAGTGGTACTCGTCATAGTCGTGGGTGCTTTCGTAGCTGTCCAGGTAGTCCGCAAGCTCCGCTTCCAGCCCCACATAAGCCGACTCCGCCGCCAGCATTTCCTCGTCCTGGGATGGGTAGGTAGTCGCGCCCACCGCGCCTGCCCCGGCGTTGCCAAGCGTCACCAGGGAGGACGAACAGGACTGCATCATAAAGAGCAGGAGAACGCAGGCCAGGGCCAGCACCACCCCCACGGGATGCCGCTTCACAAAGCCCACCGCCTTTGCCCCGGCCTTTTCCGTGGCGGCGACGGTCTTTTTCGCCGCGCCTGCCGCCCCGGTCTTGACCGCCTCCCGCGCCCGCTTCTGGTACTGCTTTTTCAAGCGGTGCTTGCGCCACATCCGGGAAACCGGGTTGCCGGACATTTCCGGGTGCTCCTGGGCGGCCATGCGGAAGTGATAGTCCGCCGTGGCCTTGACATATTTGGACTCGGCCCGCTGGACGGCCTTTGCCGGGTGTTCCCGGACTTTCCGCTTCACAAACCGGGAGCCATGCCGCAGGGCGGACTCGCCCACCAGCTCAGAGCGGTGAGCCCCCTCGATGCCCACGTTTTCCTGCTCGTTCTCATAAATCTTCCCATGCACAAAACCGTGGGCGGCCCCGCCAGCGGCGCGGCCCACCCGCCGGATGGGGCCTGGCTTTTTCGGGGGCTTCTGTTTTGCCAGCTTGTCTTTGGTCGCCTCCAGCTTTTCCCCGCGCTTTTCCATGCGGAGCTTAGAAGCGGCAGCCTGCTCCTGCTTGCTTTTCTGCCGAAACTTTGACTTGTGGACACTTTGTCCAGAAGTGCCCTCTGTCCCGGCACCGCCTGGGGAGCTGCCCCCAGCGCCCCCGGAAGAAGCGCCGCCGGGATCGGCGGGCTCCTCCCAGGAGCCGGGGCGCTCCCTGGGCTCTTGTTCGGGTTTATTCGGTTTTCGCTTCATTCTTCAAGTCCTCCGGGCGCGTGGTCAGCAGGTTATAGATCTCCCCACGGGGGAACCGATCCACAAAGGGGATGGTCACATCGCCATAGAACAGCAGGCCCTCGCCGGAATTGGAGTGGGTGATGTAGGAGAGCTGATGCTCGGAAATGCCGAGCTGTTTCGCCAAAATCGCCCGGTCACTTTGGGCCTGGGACAGCAGGATCATAAAGTCGGTGTTGTCCAGAATGGCCTCGATCTCCCGGCTGGCCAAAAGGTCTTTGACATTCTGCGTTAAAGCTGAGGGCACACAGCCCTTTTTGCGGAGCATCTTCCACACCGCCACAAAGTAGCTGGCGGTCAGCGCGTCCCGGAGCAGGATGTGGAACTCGTCAAAGTAGCACCAGGTAGAAACGCCGCTGTGGAAATTCACATTGACTGCCGAAGTTACAAAGTCGTTGGTAACGTGCATGGCGATCTTGCGGAGGTTTTCTCCCAGCCCTTTGAGGACGATGCAGACAATATGCGCCGTCAGTTTTACGTTGGTCTGGTGATTAAACAGGTTAAGGGAGCCCGTACAGTAGAGCTCCAGGGCGGTTGCCACCCGGCGGGCCTCCGGCTCCGGCTGTTTGAGAAGCTCCTCGTACAAGTCCTGGAGCAAGGGCGGTTTACCGTCCCCCAGGCCCAGGGCCATGTCCCGGTAAATGAGCCGCACACAGCGGTCAATCACCGTCTTTTCGATGGGTTGCAAACCGTCCTTGCCGCCTACCACCAGCTCGCACAGGGACAACAAAAAATCCGCTTTCATGGAAAGCGGGCTTTCGTCATCGTCCAGATCAAGCTGGATGTCCATCGGGTTGATATGGCTGGGGGAGCCGGGAGCAATCTCCACCACCTGGCCGCCCAGCCTGCGCACCAGCGGGGCATATTCCCCCATCGGATCGACAATGATAATGCGGTCTTTGGGGATGGCAAGAAACACGTTGATGATCTCGCGCTTTGCGGCAAATGATTTGCCGGAGCCCGTGGAGCCGAGATAAAGGCCGTTGGCCGATTTCAGCTTTTTGCGGTCAGCCATGATGACGTTGTGGGAAAGGGCGTTCATGCCGTAGTAGAGGGACGGCCCGGCCATCCGCAGCTCCCTGGTCATAAAGGGGATAAAGATCGCCGTGGAGCTGGTAGTCATGCCCCGCTGGATTTCCACCTCGTTATATCCCAGGGCCAGCGAGGACACGAAGCCCTGCTCCTGTTGCCAGTCAAGCCGCTTCAAAGCGCAGTTGTATTTCTGCGCGATACCGCCCACCGTGAACACATCGTTTTCCAGCCTCTGGCGGGTGGGCGCGATATTGATAACCGTAAACGTCAAGAGGAACATCCGCTCGTTGCGGGACTGCAGGTCAGCCAGG
Organism: Bittarella sp. HCP28S3_D9; assembly: GCF_052065655.1. Classification (NCBI taxonomy): domain Bacteria; kingdom Bacillati; phylum Bacillota; class Clostridia; order Eubacteriales; family Oscillospiraceae; genus Bittarella (ex Durand et al. 2017); species Bittarella sp. HCP28S3_D9. Next base: position 17,663 of record NZ_JBQHTP010000007.1, read on the forward strand.
AGCTCCGCCGCGTCCTTGCTGAACGTAATCAGGTCAGGGGGCAGGATGTCGGGATCGTACCCGGCCCGCACCGCCTTGCGCTGTTCCTCCACCTTCATTTTGCCGATGTCGGAGAGCTTGCCCTTGATGGTCTTAATGGCCTTGAGCTGATCCACCGTCTGAATATGGAGCGTAACCGTCATTTCCGCATCCAGCTCCAGGATCTCCGCCAGGAGCTTGTCGGAGAGCTCGGACGCCAAAATCTGCAAGTAGGATGCCGCGCCCCAGTATTGGCCGATGCGGAACGTCCGGGACTGCCGGAAGTCGAAGCTGTCCGGCGCGATATAGTCCTTTGTGCCAAGCCCGGTTTTGGGGATGTCCTGCCAGGAGAAGCGGAACTGCTCCCGGTTGCCGGGGTGCATCTGGCCGTGGAGCAGGGCCAGCCGCGCCTGTCCGTCCATCGGGACAGAGGGGACGCCCAGCCGTTTGAGGTTGCCTGTCACATCGGCCTCCACTCGTTCCAGGCGGGGGCGGGCCTCCGCGATCCCCTCGGCGGGCAGGCCGAACGTGATATATTTTGACCGCTCGATGCCGTTGTTGCTTTTGGCAATCTGGCTTTTTAACATCCCCGTGAACTCCGCCCGGATGCTGTCATAGTCATCCTGGGCCGGGGGAATGTTTACCTTGTACTTGCTCCGGGAACGGGAGCGGCGGTTGATAAAGGAGAGCTGGAACGGCAGGGAGCTGTCGAAGTAGTTGAGGAACGAGCTCCACCCGCCAAAAATCGCCGTCTGATCCTCGGTGCTTGCCACGGAATAATTGATGTCCTCATATTCCACCGTCTTTGTGTAGAGCCCGCCGGGGAGCTGGCACACCCCGTCCGGGTGCATCACCAGATAGGGGATCGTCTGCTGGGCGGAGAGCGCCGCTTTCCGTTTAGCGGCCTTTCCGGGGCCGCGCTTTGGGCTTTTTGCGTTCTGCAATCGCATCCTCCTTTCTCACAGCGCCCCGCTGGGTAAACGGGGCATAGATATTTTCCGTCTGGTAGGGCCTCACCCCAGGCCGCAGGAACTTTGCCCGCAGGACGTTCCGCACCACCTTTTCAAAGGGGAGCCCGTCTTTTTCGTACATCGCCAGCAGGAACGCCGGGAGCGCCACCCCCATCATCAGGAACATGGCTCCCGTGTTGCCGATGGCGCTCCGGGCCAGCAGGTAGGACGGGATGCCCACCGCCGCCGCAATCCCGAAGCACACAAGCTGGCGCTTTGTCAGGTTAAAGGCAAGTTTGGTCTTGATTTTGGATAAGTCGTTGGGGACATTTACATAGGGAATTTTTACTCACTCCTTTCCGGCCCGGCCACCTCTGGACACTTTGTCCAGAAGTCCGGGATGGTGCTTTCCACCTCGTTCCCCCACACGTCCCAACCGGGCGGGGACTGTCTGGCGAACAGCTCCACCCTGGGCACGTCGCCCATGAGGGCCACGATCTTATCACGGGCCTCCTCCGGCTTGCGGCTGTGCTCCTGGATGGGGGAAATGATAAACTGGTGGACGTTTGCCGCCTGCCGCTTTGGGTGTCCTCGCGTTGCCAGCAGGCAGATCTCCGCGTTGCCCCGCGTCCAGAAGCCCAGGCCGTAGAACCAGCCCTCGGACTTGCGGTTTTTCTTCAGCCAGACGAAAGCAACGCTCTTGTAAGTGAAGCCCCACACCTTGATCAGCCGTAGGGCCTCCGCAAGCTGCGGGAACGTAGCCCACAAAAAAAGCACGCTGTCCGGGGCCGCCAGATCCGCCACCGGGAGCGTGCATAACTCGTCAATCCCCATTGTGGGGTAGTGTTTTTCCGCCGCCCCCTGCAAGCCCTTTTGAGCATACCGCCAGGGGGGATCGGCGTAGATCACAGAATATTTCCCGATAATTACACTCCTTTCTCCCCGGCCTCCACCGCCGCGCCCGCCACGCGGATGCGCTCACTGGCGGCGGCATAGTAGGCCGGGACGGTTTCAAAACAGATGAAGCGGCGGCCCGTATTGAGAGCGGCCACCGCCGTTGTGCCGGAGCCCGTGCAGACGTCCGCCACCAGCTCGCCGGGCCGCGTATAGGTCTTGATGAAATACTCGCACAGGGCCACCGGCTTCTGCGTGGGGTGGACGGTACGCTGGACGGTGGGGAACGTGAGCACATTCCCCGGAAAGCGCAGGCCGTCCTCCGAGCCGCCCGTGGTACGGACGAATTTTCCATAGTTCGGGCTGTCCCCGTTGTTGGTCAGACTCCGCTTGTAGGGCTTGCCCTGTTCAAACTGCGGGTTGTAAAGAGGGAGCTTCTGGTAGAATACCAGGATGTTCTCCGTCTTTTTCAGCGGGGCGCGGCGGGCATTGAGAAAGCCCGTAGAGCGGCTTTTGTACCACACCCACTCATAGCGGAGCATGGACAGGTTGGATGCCCCCAGCACCTTGTCATAGGGGCACTGCGCGAAAAACAGGATCGCGCCGTCCGGCTTGACCGCCCATTTCACCGCCTCCCACAGCTCCGGGAGCGGCAGGGGCACATCCCAAAAGTTCCGGGTTGTGCCGTAGGGCGGATCGGTCAAGAGCATATCCACAGAATGGCGGGGCAGGGAGCGCAGGCCCTCGATGCCATCCATGAGGAACAGCCCCTCCGGGGGTTCCGGGGACTTCTGGACACTTTGTCCAGAGGTGCCCTTATCGGTCATTCCTGGCCTCCTTGCCCTTTGCCGGGGCGGGCCGGGCGGCGTTCTCACGGGCGGCCTGCGCCCGCCCCTCGGCTAACTGCTGGGCAATCGTCTTTGCGTCATCCCTGCCGCCCAGCAATTCCCGCTTTTGTAAAACGGCCTCCGTTTCCGCCATGAAGCGGGCAACATCGGCCTTGTTAAAGTCCTCCGGCGCTTTCCCATACCACAGGCGCGTCCCGTCGGGCCCATATCTTCTCGGCATATAACACCCCTTTCTTTAGTGCGCGCTAAAGATGCTGCGCGCTATTGTCCCGGTTTTGAACAGCATGAAGCAGAGCAAAACCGTATAGCCCACGGTGCCCCAGATCGCCCCGATGGGATCTCCGCCCGTGGCAATTCCCTGGATCAGCACCGCATAGATTGCAACGCACACCAGAATGAGCATCCCCTGGAAGCCAACGGCAAACAGGGAGCGCAGATAGTTCTGCCCCATCTGGCCCACCTCCCGGTGGGAGATGGTTGCCATAGGGATCGGGGCCAAACTGGTGAGCAAATATATTTCCAGCATTCTCCCATAGACCAGAACGAAAATGACGATGCCCAGCGCCCACATGGTAACGCCGATGATCGAGGACTGGAGCCACAGGCCGAGAAGCGGCCCTAAGTCCATCCCCTCCAGGGTGGTTTGAAGCTCTGTCATCATATCCGGCGTGATGTCCGTGGAGCCCTGTATCAGGCCGCCCGCCTGGGCAATCACTGTCTGCGACACGTCAAAGACGGCCATCACAATGTCAAAAGTATTTGAGAGAATGAAGATAGCACAAGCCGTTTTGAACATCCATTTGTAGATATTCGCCACGTCAAACTCGTGCATATTGTTCTTTTCCAAAAGCATCTGAATGAGCTCATAGGTGGCAACAAAGGTCAGTACCAGCCCAGCAATCGGTAAAATCACCGTTTCGGAAAGCTGGCGGATGAGGGAAAATACCTCGGCGTTCCACGCCGCCGGGGTAGTCCCCACCTGTACCGCGATCTCTCCGACTTGGGTATTGACGTAATCAAAGAGCCCCTCCAGGTTCCCCATGATCCCGCCAATCAACAGCTCTTTGAGCCAGTCCGTGAGCCAGTCGGTGAGAAAATCCATAGGCCGTTACCTTAGAACAAGCCGCTCAGCAGAGGGATCAGGGTGGTGCCCAGCAGGATGATGCCGCCGCCCGCCATGAGCTGCTTCATACCCTGGCTTTTGGAGCCAGGGTTGTCCGATCCGTAGCCCTCCAGCAGGTTGACAACGCCCCACACGCCCAGGCCAGCGCCCAGCGCAACAACGAGAGTCTGCAAAGTCGTGATAGCAGAAGCAAAAAATTCCATATATCCTCCATTTCTCCGGGATTGTCCCGGCCATGAAAAAAGCCGCCCGTTTGGGCGGCAGGTTGCGACCTCTGGACACTTTGTCCAGAAGTGATTTATACATAGGCATCCGGATCGTCCACGTCGTCGTAGTTGAGGATGTCCTCGTCCTCGCTTACGGGCCCCGCTTCGGATACGTCTACCTCGTACACCTCACAAGCCTCGTTAAGCCCAGGCCTCCTGCGGCGGTTGATGAGCTTATCCAGGTCAAAGGCGTTTTTCTTTTTATCGGCCTCAGCCGTGTACTTGTAGTTCGGGTGCTGTTTCAAATCATATTTGGACGAAAAGAACGGGGGCAGACCCCGCAACTGCAAAATGCACTTGTCGCCCGGCATGGTAGCCAGCTCGCTGGGGGTCATCAGCTCCCGGCCCAGCCGCTGGGTGTTCTGGTTGTAGCTTTCCGACTGCCCACGGGAGCGGCCCTCGGTCTGCATGGAAATTGTGGCCTTTCCCAGCCAGTTCTCGGATATTTCCTTGATAGTGGAGCTTTCCCGCCCGCCCAGGAAGATCACGCTGTCCATGTTGCCTAAGATCGTTTCCGCGTTGTCTTTGTAAATGGCCTTGCACTGCGCGTACTGCTGATAGAACAGGCACAGACTTACCTCGCGGGAACGGATCACGGCCACCAGCTTCTCCAGGGAGGGCACCTGCCCCGTGTTGGCCGCCTCGTCCCACAGCACCCGCACATGATGGGGCAGGCGGCCCCCGTGAACATTGTCCGCCCGTTCACACAGAAGATTGAACATCTGCGAAAAGGCCAGGGCAACAATGAAGTTATAAGTCGGGGTGGTGTCTGAAATGGTGAAGAAAACCGCCGTTTTCCGATCCCCGATGCGGTCAAGCTCCAGCTCGTCATAGCTCATGATCTCCCGGAGCTGGGGGATGTCAAAGGGGGCCAGCCGGGAGCCGCAGGAAATCAAAATGCTTTTCGCAGTCTTGCCGCTGGCCAGCTTATATTTTTTGTACTGCTTCACGGCAAAGCAATCCGGCTTGCGCTTTTCCAGGCCCTTGAACATATAGTCCACCGCGTTCATATAGGACTCGTCATCCTCTTTCACGTCCATGCCGGAAATCATGTCCACCAGGGTATTGATGTTCCGATCCTCGGCAGGAGCTTCAAAGATGATATAGGCAATCAACGCACAATAAAGGAGCGTTTCTGCCTTTGTCCAGAACGGATCGCCCTCCTTGCCCTCGCCTTTGGTGTTCGCTATGAGGGTATCGACAAACTTTAGGATGTCGGCCTCATTGTGGATGTAGGACAGCGGATTGTAGTGCATGGATTTTGAAAAGTCGATGCTGTTGAACACTTTGACCTGATAGCCCCGGCGTTGCAGGAAAGCCCCCACCTGGGAGAGCACCCCGCCTTTTGGATCGACGCACACATAGGAGCTGTGCGCCTGGAGTAACTGGGGCGTGAGCCAGAAGCGGGTTTTGCCTGACCCGGACGAGCCGATGATACAAGAGTTGAGGTTGCGGGCGTTGGCCGGGTTTTTAGGCCGGGTGTTCATGGTGAGAAACTCCGTCTTTGTCAAAATGACGTTGCTCTCAAACTTCGGATCGACAAAGGGCTTGATGTCTTTTTCGGTGCCCCAGCGGGCCGACCCGTATTCTTCATCCCGCCTAAATTTCTTTGCGTTCTTGCTTTTCATATAGATCAGCAGGCGGAAGCCCACCGCGCCCACAATGCCGATGAGCCAGTCAAGGGGGTGGAGCCCCGGCGCAAAGTCGGCAAAGGCCGGGCCGATGCTCTGGCCCAGGCCCATCAGCTTGTGAGCAAAGTCCGCTCCGGGAGCCAGGCGGTAGGCCGTCCCCAGCTTTAGGCAGGCCCACAGAATAAACAGGTACGGGATGTTGGGTATCACATATTTCTTAATACTATCTGTCCTCATGCACCGCCTCCCTTGCACGTTCTTTCTTGTAGGACGGCTGGCGGGCCAGTTCAGCGGCGGCCCGTTTGAGCTGTTCCCGGATCGGGACGCGCCGGGACTTGGAACGCTTCATCACGCGCCGGGAATATTCCGAAAAACAGGCGGTGATGGCGTCGGCCTGCCCGCTTTTGAAAAACAGCAGGTACTTGTCCGGCCCGGTCTTATAAAAAGCATAGTCCACATTCCATTTCCGGGCTACCCGGTCAAAGTCCTTTGGGGACTCCACCTCGATGCTGTTCGTGGCGGCCCCGTGGCCCATGAGCTGGCGCACCGTCTGTTTGCCGTGGGGTGTCTGGCGGGCCCGGTGCGCTTTCTTGATCTTCCGGCCCACCGCCAGACACGCCTGGGCCAGCACCCGGCCCGTGAGTTTCGTCGCCTTGATGGAAACTGCTATGGTACGTCTGGAAACGTCCTCATCAATCAGCCGTATCCCTCCTTTCCGTGAAAAAAGCACCTCTGGACAAACTGTCCAGAAGTGCCGCTATCGCTCCTCATGCTCCTTTTTGGCGATCTTCCGATAGCCCTCCAGGGAGGAGCCGTCAATAATTTCTTTGTAAGCCGCCATCTGTTCCCGCACCGAGAGCTGCGGGAACGCGAAAACCTTGTGCTCGGCGGGAATGTCCTCGATCCCGTGATAAAATTCCTTGAAGTCACCGCTGGTTTGGACGATATAGCCGCCAGGAGCCAAATGGCCGCCCTCATTGATTAGAAAATCCCGTCCGTAAGCCTCATAATCAAAGTAATCTTTGAGCTCCTCCGGGATCGGCAAGTCCTGCGTAAAATAGCGGCCTAAATCCTCCTCATTTTCAATATCGGGATAAAATTCAAAGCAATCCAGATTTTGTGTGAGGTTGATGAGATCGGCCACGCTGGAAGTATGCCCGCCGCTGTCAATGACCGCCTCAAACTTTTCCAAGTCGCCTTGATCCAGCTCGGAGAGCAGGCAGGCCAGATGGTTGAGCTCGTCCAGGTTTTCATATTCGCCTAAGTAGTCGTAGAGCCCCAGCACATCACCGTCAAAGCTGGTAATAAAAAATTCCTCGTACCGCACCCCGTCCACGCCGATGCGCTTCAGAAGTCCTTGCACCTCCTCCGTGGTAGTGGGAAATTTCAAGGTTTCACCGACCAGCTCGCCCTCGTTGTATTTTCCCAGGTTGGTGATGTAGGCTTCAAACAGGGACGCCATATCAGCGGCGGCCTTGTCCCTTGACGGTCAGGATGCCCTCAAGGGTGGTAGCGGTGATCCCCAGCCGCTGGGCCACGGCAATATCATTTTTCATGGACTCGGTGATCGTATGGCCGCACACCACCAGCACACGGGAACGCCGGAGCAGGTCACGGCCCATGTCGATGCCGTTCTTGTGCTCCTCCGGCACCGCGTCATTGAGGAACAGCGGCAGATAGAGCATGGGGCAGATGGGGGAATAGCCCGCATCGTAGACCACGCGGCAGTAATGCGCCGCCTGCTCCATGTCCACCGCAGGATCGCCGCGCCATGCGGCGGTAATATAAGCAAGGGATCGTTTCATCATCAACACCTCCGATATTATAATAGGTAGTTCGACCCTATCCCCCCGCCCTTTCCCTATCCCAGGGAAAGGGGGCGGCTCTGGAGGATATATACCCCCGCCGCGCCGCTGGAGGTAGCACAGCCGGGGCAGACCGTCAAGGGCAAGCCGCCGCGAGCGGCGGTGCGTTGCACCCTTGACGGCCCACTCCCGGCTGTGCAGGAATAGAGGCGGCGACGGGGGATATATCACCACAGAGCCCATCCCAAGCGCGGGGCGCTTACCTCTGGACAAAGTGTCCAGAAGCGGGGCCCGGTTACTTCTCCAAGTCCTTTTTCTTGTCCGGCTTCGCCAGTTCGGGCGGCTGTTTCTCTTTCCACTCGTCCAGCAGGGCCATGATCTGCTCCTTCATTTTGGCAGGAGTGACCTCCTTGCCGAAATACTTAGACAGTTCAGCAGTCGAAATAATCACACCGCGATCCTCCTTTTTTTCTTCACTCAAAATACCGTCAATCACATCGCCGTTGAGCTTGCCCTCCTTGTCCAGCTCGTGGAGCCGCTTCGCCTGGGCCACCGAGGGGGAGGACTGCTCCCCGTCAATGGAAACGGCAATCAGCCGCTGGTTTTCCGGCCTGATATACGAGATCTCCACCGCAGGCATAAAGCCCATCTGCTTTGTGTCCACCTTGTCCAGAAGCTCCGGCACCAGGGAATTAAGGCGGATATACCGCATGACCTTTTTATAGTTCATGTCGTGATCCTTACCCACGATCTCCACGGAGAGCTTACCCAGGGCCTCAGCCTCTTTCTCCGTTTTCGGGCGGGCCCCCTGGCGCTTGATGGCCTCCACCTCCAAATCCAGGAGCTTTGCCAGTTCGCTGGGGAGCGGATCGCCGCGCTGTTTATTGCTGTTCCGCATTTCCCGGACAGCTTCAAGATCGGTCATTTCCCGGACGATACAGGGCATTTCCTCCAGCCCGGCCCGCGCACCACCATGATGGCGGCGGTGGCCCGCGATAATCTCATAGCCCTTGCCGTCCTTTTCCGGGCGGACAGTGGCGGGTGTCATAATGCCGTGTTCCTTGATCGTCCCCACCAGATCGTCCATCGCCTTATCGTCCTGCACCTTGTAGGGGTGTTCCCGGAACGTATGGAACGGATGGAGCTCCGACATCTTCAAATAGACGATTTTTCCCTCTTCCACCGGGCGGGGCGGCACCTCCGGCGTGGGCGGCAGCTTGATCTCCGGCGGCGGGACTGCCGCCTCCTTGACGGGAGCGGTCTTGCCCGGCTTTACCGTCTTAGCGGATTTAGACGCAGGCGCACCGCCGGAACCCGTTTCCTTGCCCTTGTCGGCTTTCTTACCTCTGGACACTTTGTCCCGAACAGAGGGCGGAGCCTCCTCACGGGCCGCCTTGTCAACCTTAGACGGGCGGCCTGTGCGGGGCTCCGCCGCTTTCGACTTTTTCTCCACAGTCGGCCCGGTCTGCTCTTTCGGCGGGCGGCCCCGGCGCTTCGGCGGCTTATCCGCCTCCGGCGCTTTCTTTTCCGGGGTGGGAGCAGAAGCCTCCTTACCGCCCTTATCAGCGGCCTGGATGTCCGAGAGGTTGATCACCTTGCCGGACGGCGCGGGAGTGTCCTCACCCATACCAGGGATAACAGACTGCTCTGGCTTGATGGGCCCCTCCGTTTTTTCCGGCATGGCGGGCTCCACATGAGCGGGGGCCGTCTGATCTCCACCAGGGACAGCGGGCCCCTCGGTGTGCTTCGGCGCAGGCGGATCGCCCGGCCCGGACGGGGCCGGAGCTTCCGGGGCTTTCTTTTCCTCCGGGCTCACGTTTACTTTTTCATCTGCCATTGGCTAACCTCCTTTTTCGTGAGATGAAAAAAGGCCAGACCTCCCGGCCCGGCCAGCTAAAAAAATTCCCCCTTTCGTTTTAGTATAAAGTCAGCACCACTCCTTTCCAAAACCGGGCCATGAAAAAACGCCGCCTTTTCCTTGAAAAAAGCGACGTTTTAATGTAGGTTGGCTCGGTTTTTGTTGTGATTTATGATTATGCCTTTGTAAAGAAACCTAATGTGTAGTGAAAATAATTTGAGCGCTTTTTCTATCGGCTACATCAATTAAATAATCAACCAACCGAGCTGTTGCCAACGGATGCAGTCCGTTTTCAATTTCTTCTATCAAAATGAGTCCCTGATCTACAATACGCTCAATCCCTAATACCATTTTAATTACGCTGGACTCTCCTGCTCCAAAATGGAACTCTGAATAGGATGCATCTTTTTCTGTTTGCCCTGATAGGAGAGCAATATTGCCGTATTTATCTGTTTTTATAATAGAATACTTGCTAACATCTTTACCTAATATCTTGGTAATATGTGTAGCAGCCTCTGTGCCTAATGTTTGGATTTCTTCTTTCTTAAAAATCACATTTCTATTTGTAAACTTAGACAAATCTTTTCGTTCAACAGCGGGTAGAGTGCGCGAAACACCAAAAAATAGAACTGGTCTACTCACCGCATCTCTATACCACTTTTCTTTAGAAAAAGAAGCTGTACGTTTAACTATATCTATTTTGCTTTTTTCCCGGTCAATCATATCATATTGAATAGACCAGTTTTTCATTTCCTCATCCAATTGACGACTTCTGGTGAAAAATTGGCGGGGACTTATGGATTTATAAATCAAAGCGCAGGCACCTAAAATAGTTGTTTTTCCACCACCATTTGGGCCAATTAGTGCAGTTACAGGAAAGTCAAATGTGATTTGTTGGTTGACGAATGCTCTGCACTTCACTAAGCCGACTTTACTCAAATATTTTTGATAATTAAGCTTTCGACATTTATCAAACAATTTTTTGATTTGAGATGGTCTGATTTCACTTCTATACACAAATTTTATCCTCCACCTTACAAAATACAAGTATATTATACATTATTCACCACAAAAGGCAATCAGATTCCACAAGATTATGTCATTCAACGGACTACGGATGACATCTCTATACCTATACCATTAGAAAAAGGGGTCTCTCCCCAAAAGGCCAGCCATTGTGTTGGTCTTTTTGTGCCACGAAAAGGAGGTTAGCGAATGACAGACGAGAAAAATAACACGGGCCTGGGGAAACCCAACGTTCCCGAGGCCCCCTCGTCGGATATTCCCAACGCTCCCCTGCCCTCTCTGTAATGGATCAGGAGGTGGAACAGGGCACGATCCTGGCATGGAGGAAGTCCCCAATCCCTCCACAGCAGCAATTAACCTTGCGGCGGCGCGGGAAGCCACAAAACAGGCTGAACAGCCCGCGCCCGGATAACCGGGTGCCGTAGAAGAAAACTTCCGACGAGCTTAAGGCGGAGCAGAAAAAGCCGCGTTGGGGTCTACCGGAAATGGATTCCCTTGCTTTTCCAGGATACAAAAGGCTTCTGGAGTAGCTGATCTCCCGTATTTTCATCGACTGCGGCGGCGTCTGGCGCGCCGAATGGAGCGAGGAGGATATAGCGGATATAAGCGCAGGCGGCTGGATTGCATACAGAAAATAAGACAGAGAACAGCAGACTGCACAAAAATTAATTATATAAATTGGACAATACTCCAAAACATGAGAGTATGTCTGCGTTGGGTGCAACGTTTGTACACCAAAGCCCGGACGGCACACAAAAAAAGGAAGTCTTGAAAACACAGTGTTTTCGAGGACTTCCTTTGGCGGAGAGAAGCGGGGTCGGCTTGCTGATCTCCTAGATGCCATTCAGGCACTTTCTCGGCTGAGCTATACTCTCCAATCGTTTGAGAGTGCATATTCGATTTTGGGTTTTGAAATGCGGAGGTACGCAACCGCTTCAACTGTGCTACCGGGAAAAGGGCCCCCCCGCCTGCCGCACCCGCACCCGTTCCAGCAGCCGCAACATCCCGTAGAGCAGGGCAGTGTCCACCGGGAACATCACCAGCTGTTTGGTCAGCCGCACGGTGGAGATGAGGACAAAGGCCTTGCCGTAGAGGATGGAGAGAAACAGGGGGTTGAGCACCAGGTTGATGACCAGGGAGACGGTGAGTTTGGCGCAGACCGCCCGCCAGAGCTTCACCGGCTTTTTGTAGAGGTAGAGGCCGTAGAGAAAGCCGGAGAGGCAGGCGTTGAAGGTGAAGCCGATGAAGTAGGGCCCGTCGGGGTGGATGAGGTATTTGATGATGTCGCCAACTCCCCCGGCGGCCGCCCCCAGCAGCGGGCCGTAGAGGAAGCCGGTGGCCGCCACCGCCAGAAAGCTAAAGCCCACCTTGAGCAGCTCGGAGAGGCGAAGGGTGAAAAAGCTGAGCACCACGTTGAGGGCGGTCATCATCGACGCCCCCGCCAGGCTGGACAGGGTCCGAAACTCCCTCGCTGCCAGCCGAAATCGATTTTTGGTCTTGGTTGTCTCCTGCATGGGACACACACTCCTTTCTTGACAGCAGAAAGGGGCGGTGCGCCAAAGCGCGCCGCCCCGTACAAGCCGGTATTGCCACATCGCGTAAAGGAGTGCCCCCAGCCCAGCCCCCCCAACGAGTGGGGAGAGCGGCCAAGGCCGGGAAACGTATTGCGGGGGCGGGACGGACCCGTCCCCCCTTCACCGTGCAGCAGCGGGATGCGGGGACCGCACCGCAAGTCGCCTTTTCGTCCGCCCGACAACTCCCCGTTCGAGCGGCACTTAACGCGCGGTCCCCTACTCTGCTTAGCAAGGCCAGTATAGCAGCTTTTGCCCCCGTTCACAAGAGAAACTTGGCGGGACAGGGCGGCCCTTACCCCCGCCGCAAAAAGGCGGGCAGGCCGCTGCCGTCAAAGGGGGGGATGAAGCTCTCCTCCGCCGTGTCCCCCTCCTGCACAAAGCCCTTTTCCACCCCGCAGTCCACCGCATAGTCCACCCACTGGTCGTACTCGTCGGGGGTGACGGTGCGGCAGAGTTCCGGCCAGGGGGCCACCTGGGGGAGGATGGGGGTGTACTGGTTCATCAAACTCAGGTAGACCCGGTCGCCGTAGCGCGCGTGCAGGGTTGCCGTCAGCCGCTGGGCCTCCCCCACCCGGCCGGGCAGCAGCAGCTGGCGGACGATCACCCCGCCGGTCATCACCCCCCGCTCGTCCAGCTGGGGCGGGCCGGTCTGCTCCACCATCTCGTCCAGGGCGGCCACGGCCACCCCAAAATAGTCCTCCACCCCCGAATAAAGGCGGGCCGTCTCGGCCGAGAGGTACTTGCAGTCGGGCAGGTAGACCTGCACCTTCCCCCGCAGCAGGCGCAGGCACTCCACCCGCTCGTACCCGCTGGTGTTGTAGACCACCGGCAGGCAGAGCCCCTGCGCCCGGGCCAGTTCCAGCGCCCAGAGGATGGAGGGCAGGTAGTGCCCCGGGGTGACCAGGTTGATGTTGAGGGCCCCCTGCTCTTGCAGGTGGAGAAAGACCCGGGCCAGCTCCTCCTCGCTGACCTCCTGCCCCTGCTGGCGGGCGCTGATGTCGGCGTTTTGGCAGTAGACGCACCGCAGGGTGCAGTGGGAGAAAAAGACCGCCCCGCTCCCCGCCTGGCCCGAGAGGCAGGGCTCCTCCCAGTAGTGGAGGGCGGCCCGGGCGATCTTGGGGGTGGCCCCTGCGCCGCAAAAGCCGGTCTCCCCCGCCAGCCGGTCGACCCCGCAGCGCCGGGGGCAGAGCTGGCAGCGCTCGTAAAGGTGCAGATAGGGGTTTGTCCGCTCCATCTCGCTCTCTCCTCTCCCTCGTCAAACTTCCCCTGCGGCTGTGGGGGATGCCCTTTTGCGGTACCGCAAGGGCAAAGCAGCATCGCCCGCGCAGTGGGGCAAAAGCGCCACCAGCGCCCATCCGCCCTGCGCACCGGCCGCATCATCGCCGCTTTATGGGCTGTTGTGCCACCAGCACCGCGCGCAGTGGGGATTTGGCCACAGGGCGGGGAGCAAACGGCGTTTGCGCACCTGCGCCCAGCCATCCCCGGTATAGCAGCTGTTCTGTGACCAGTATACCACATCCCCTCCCCCCTGCAAAAGGGGGGCTTTCCCCCGCCCGGGCAGAGGCGGTTTCGCCCGGCGACCGCCGGGCGAGAAAGAGGCGCTCCTCCCCCCTCGATTTGCCCAGAAAGGGGATTGACAAACAAATCACAGTTATGTATCATTGTATTATTCCAGTAATACAATAACCAAATCACACCCGTGTTTCCCCCGTTGGGGGAGGAGGAGACCAGATGACACAGCTGACACTGCAGGGAATCACCAAGTCCTTTGGGGAGAAGCAGGTCCTCAAGGGGGCCGACTTCGCCTTTGAAAAGGGGAAGATCTACGGCCTGCTGGGCCGAAACGGGGCGGGCAAGACCACCCTCTTCAACTGCCTGTCGGGGGAGACCCCGCCGGACGGCGGCCAGGCACTGCTGGTGGACGAGGCGGGGGCCCGCCCCCTGCAGGAAGGGGACGTGGGCTACGTCTTCTCCACCCCCATCCTGCCCGAATTTCTCACCGGGTACGAGTTTGTCAAGTTCTTCATGGACATCAACCGGGAGAAGATCCACTCCTCCATGGGGATCGACGACTACTTCGACCTGATCCGCTTTGCCCCGGAGGACCGGCACCGCCTCATCAAAAACTATTCCCACGGGATGAAGAACAAGGTGCAGATGCTCTGCTTCATCATCGCCAAGCCGCCGGTGATCTTGCTGGACGAGCCCCTCACCTCCTTCGACGTGGTGGTGGCGCTGGAGATGAAAAACCTGCTGCGGGAGATGAAGGACGAGCACATCATCGTCTTCTCCACCCACATCCTGCAGCTGGCCACCGACCTCTGCGACGAGATCGTCCTCCTCACCGGGGGCGAGTTGGAGCCGGTGGACGCCTCCATCATCCACAGCCGCGAGTTTGAGGACCGGGTGGTCGAGCTCTTGAAGGAGGAAGGCCATGATTAACACCCTTCGCCAGAGCTTTCAAATCGGGGCGGCGGTGACCGGCAACACCCTCATCTACTGGTGCCAGCGCCTGCCCCTGGTGGGAAAGCTCTTCAAAGACCGGCTCTACGCCGAGGGCTCGCTCAAAGACGGGGTCTGCGCCGTGGCCTTTTTGCTCAAGGCCTGCACCCAAGTGCTCTACAAGGCCCTCTACGTCTGCCTGGCCATCTGGCTGCCGGCGGCGGTGGTGATGGAGACCCTCACCCCCCAGCAGCGGGTGGACGCCTTTCTCTGGTTTCTGCTGATGATGAGTTTTGTGGGGGGCGCCCTCATCAAGACCGCCATCGGGGACACCAGCGCCGTCAAGTACACCTGCGTCAAGTTGATGGGGATGCCCGCACAGGAATACCTGCCGGTCAACGGCCTCTTCTCCCACCTGATGGACATTCTCTACCTGCTGCCCGCCACCGCCCTCTTCTCAGCCCTCATCGGCTTTGGGGTCCTGCGGGGGCTGCTGCTGGCCCCCCTGTGGGTGGCCGCCCACCTGGTGGGGGAGCGGGTGCAGCTCTGGCTGTTTGACCGCTTCGGCCTGCTGACCCAAAAGAAGATGGCCTACCAGTGGGTGCTGGTGATCCTCATCCCCCTGGCGGCCTACCTGCCGCCCTTCTTGCAGGCCATTCCCCCGGTGGGGCGGGTGGTCGCCTCCCCCCTCTTCTGGGCCGCCCTGCTGGGGCTGGGGGCGCTGGCCGCCCACAGCCTCTTTCGCTACCGCAACTACCCCGCCTTTGCCCGGCAGGCCCTGCCCTTGAGCGAGGTGCAATTGGACGCCAAAAAGGCCTCGAACCAGGCCCAGTTCGCGTCGGTCAAGCTGCGGGACAAGGACTTTGCCGGCGATGCCCTGCAGACCGGCAAGTACGACCGGAAGACGGGCTACGACTACCTCAACGCCATCTTCTTCGACCGGCACAAGCGGCTCTTCTTCCTGCCGGTCTGCCGCCGCCTGGCGGTGGTGGCGGTGGCGGCCGTTCTCTCCTTCGGCTGTCTTCTCTTCTTCCCCGAAATCGCCCGCAACCTGGGGGGATATCTCCCCCAGTCCCTGCCGCTGATGGTCTTTTTGATGTACCTGCTCTCCATTGGCGACCAGGCCTGCCGCGCCATGTTCTACAACTGCGACATCAGCCTGCTGCGTTACGGCTTCTACCGGCAAAAGGAGGTCATCCTCCGCAACTTCCACATCCGGCTGCGGCGGCTCTGCGGCTTCAACCTCATCACCGCCGGGGGCATCTGCCTCTACGTCCTCTCCTTCGGGCTGGCGGCCGGGCTGCACTGGGCCCCGCTGGATATGCTCTCCTACTGCGCCACCGTGCTGATGCTGGCCGTCTTCTTCTCGGTGCACCACCTGTTCCTCTACTACGTGTTCCAGCCCTACACCGCCGAGCTGGACATCAAAAACCCCTTCTACACCCTGCTGAACATGGTGGTCTACATCGCCTGTTTTGTCTGTCTCAAGCTGGATAGCCAGCCCGCCGGCTTTGCCTTTATCGTGCTGGGGGCCACCGTCCTCTACACCGCCGTCGCCCTGGTGCTCATCTACCGCTGGGCGCCCAAGAACTTCCGGGTCAAATAGGCGGCAAAATCGCGAGCGCCGCGCCGCCCCATTTTGGGGATGGCGCGGCGCTTGTTCTGTTCGGGGCGGAAAGCCCCTTCTTCCAGCTGGGGTGGGGACTGCTGTTTTTTGGTTTGTGCCGGTCAAAGAGGAGGGCGCTGGGGAGAGTTGCAGCCCGCCCCTCGGCCGCATTGGCCGGTCCGCGGGGCATTGTCTGCAAAGCCTTTGTCCCGCAGCTTGACCGGCGCGAATTGGGCCCGGCCCGCGGCCCTTTGGATGTCCGGCAGAAGCCCTTCTCCCACCAACTGGGGAGGAAGGGGCGACAGCGCGCCCCTTTTGACCCCCAAAGGGCCGGAGAGGCCGCCTGTATTCGCCCGACGGCCCGACCAAAGAGAGCGCCTTCCCTCCTGCCGCCGAGCACGAGGGCAAGGGTGAGGGCGGCCAGTCAGCGGGGCGCGCTCGGGGTCTTTCCCTCCCCCTCCAGCCGCCGGCGCTGCCGCCAGAGACAGAATGTCGAGCAGAGGAAGGCGCCCCCCTCCGCCAGGGGGACCGCCAGCCAGATGCCCGCCCTCCCCCAGACCCGGGGCAGGTACAGGATGGCGGGCGCCAGCAGGCCAAAGGTGCGCAGAAAGGAGAGCAGGGCCGAGGTCCTGCCGTCCGACAGGGCGGTAAAATAGGCCGAGGAGAAGAGGTTTATCCCCGAGAAGAGGAAGGAGTAGGCAAAGAGGGAGAACCCCTCCGCCGCCAAATTTGCCACCGCCAGGTCCTCCCCCGCAAAGAGGGCGGCGATCCGGCCGCCCCCCAGCAGGGCCGCGGCAAACACCGCCAGGGAGGAGAGCCCCACCGCCCCCAGGGCCAGGTGGGTGGTCCTCGCCAGGGCCGAGCGATCCCCCCGCCCATACTGGTAGCTGATGACCGGGGCCACCCCCATGGAGAAGCCGATGTAGAGGGTGCTGAGCACGAACTGGGAGTAGATGAGGACGGTGATGGCCGCCACCCCCTCCTCCCCCAGGCGGGCCATCATGGCGGCGTTGAAGAGAAAGGTGGTCACCGCCGCCGCCAGCTGGCCCACCATCTCGCTGCAGCCGTTTCGGCAGCTCTCGGCCACCGCTTGCCACCCGCCGCCGGCGCGGGCAAAGCGCAGGCTCCCCCCGTCCCGGGCGAAAAACCAGAGACCGGCCGCCACGGGGATGGCGTAGCCGATCCCGGTCCCGAGGGCGGCCCCCGCCACCCCCATTTCCCCGGGGACGATGAAGAGCCAGTCCAGCAGGGCGTTGGCGCAGCCCGACCCCAGGGTGAGCGCCAGCCCCAGCCCGGGGCGGCCCGCCGTCACCAGCAGGTTTTGAAAGAACACCTGCCCCAGCCCCGCCGGGGTGAAGAGGAGGATGACGGCCAGGTAGTCGCGGCAGTAGGGGTAGAGGCGGTCGCTGGCCCCCAGCCCCCGGACGAGGGAGGGCAAAAAGAGCAGCCCTCCCAGGGCGATCAGCACCCCGAGGGCCCCGCTGAAGAGGGCCAGCAGGGTGAACTTGCGGCGGGCGGCCAGGGCGTTTCCCGCCCCCATCTCCCTCGCCACCAGGGCGCTCCCCCCGGTGGCCAGCATGGTCCCCAGCCCCACCGTCAGGTTGATGACCGGGCAGACGATGTTCACTGCCGAGAGGGCGTCGGTCCCCACCAGCCGGGCGATAAACAGGGTGTCCACCACCGTGTAAAGCCCCATGAAGAGCATGGTCCCCACTGTGGGCAGGGCAAAGCGCAGCAGGGCGGCGGGGCCGAAGGCCCGGTCCAGGGGGTTGGCCCCCTCGTTCTTTTTACCCATCCCGCCGCCTCCCCTCCGGGGAAAAGAGGATCATCTGCTGGGTGGGGTAGCCAAATTCCACCCGCAGGGGGCCCTCGACAAAGCCCAGGCGCAAAAAGGCGACCCGATAGCCCGGGTCGGCCCGGTCCCCCGCGCGGAAGGTGGTCAGGTAGAGGGGGCTGCCCGGCCAGCGGGCGGCAGCAAAGCGGAGCATTGCCCGGGCCGCCCCCCGCCGCCGGCAGTGGGGCGACACCGTCAGGTAATCGATCCACCCGGGCGCGCGCCCCAGGATGACCGCCCCCGCCAGCTCCCCCTCCCCGGTGGGCAGGAGGAAGGCCCGCCCCTCCGCCACCGCCGCCGCAAGGGCGCGGCCAAACCCCTCCGCCTCCAGGTGGGGAAAGCCCTCCACCGTGGAAAAGGCCAGCTCTGTCCAGGCGGGGATGTCCTCCCTTTGGGCCGGGCGCACCGCGCCAAACCGCCGCGCCCCTCTGGCAGAGAGCAGAGCTGCCGGGGGCGATGGCGCAGCTGCAGGGGGTAAAAGCGGCCCTCCTCCCGAAAGGCGCGGGGCGGCTGCTTGTAGAAGGCGGCAAAGGCGGCGGTGAAGGCCTGTTGGCTCTCATACCCCGCCGCCAGGGCGATGTCCGCCAGGGGCCGGCGGGTGTAGCAGAGCTGCAGCGCCGCCTCGGTCAACCGGCGGCGCTGGGCGTAGCGGGCGGGCGGCAGCCCCACCGCCCCCACAAAGGCCCGCTGCAGGTAGTAGGGGGAGTAGTGCAGCCGCTCGGCCAACTCGGCCAGCGAGATGCGGCGCTGCAGCTCCCCCTCGATGATGGCGACCGCCTCTGCCGCCAGTTTTCGCGCGCTGTTCAACGGCGCTCCCCCCTCTCTGTTTTTTCAGTATAGCAGATCGGCGCGCAGGGCGCTTTCTCCCCCTTGCCCACTTTGCCCATTTTGTGCGGGGAGGCGCGAAAAACCGCCCCAAAAGCGGAAACGGTTTGCCGTCGAAATGCCCCGCCGCTGTCAAACGGCCGCCTTTTTTTCGGGACAGATGCCAACGGTGCCAGACCGCCCCCAAAAAATCGACAAATTTGTGAGCAGTTTGCCCATTTCTTTCTGTCCTGCCGCCGTGGTATCCTGGTGGTACTTTGGAAAATGGAAAGCAGGAGGAAAGACGCCTATGGAACTCTTGAAGCAGCGCATCTTACAGGACGGAAAGGTCAAGCCCGGCCACATTTTGAAGGTGGACAGCTTTCTCAACCACCAGATGGACATCCCCCTTCTCGACGAGATCGGGGCGGAGTTTGCGCGCCGGTTCGCGGGGGTGCCGGTCAGCAAGATCCTCACCATCGAGGCGTCGGGCATCGGCATCGCCGCCATCGCCGCCCGTCACTTCGGCAACGTGCCGGTGATCTTTGCCAAAAAGACCAAGTCCAAGAACCTGGACGGGGACATCCTCACCGCCCAGGTGACCTCCTACACCCGGGGCACCACCTTTGACATTCAGGTGGAGAGCAAGTTTGTCAACCCGGGGGACCACATCCTCATCCTCGACGACTTTTTGGCCCGCGGACAGGCCCTGTTGGGCCTCATCCAACTGGTGCAGCAGGCCGGCGCCACCATCGCCGGCTGCGGCATCGTCATCGAAAAGGGCTTTCAGGACGGCGGGGAGCTGGTGCGCCAGACCGGCGTCCGGCTGGAGAGCCTGGCCGTCATCAAGGAGATGAGCGACGACAGCCTGGTCTTTGCCGACTGACCCACCCGCCCAAATGCCACTGCCGGGGACGTCCCCTCTCGACCGCCGAGAGGGGGCGTCTCCTTTTTTCGCGCAGAATTTACAATTTTTTCATAGCTGCCGCCAGAGCGCCCACTACAATAGAAAACACGGCCCGGCATATCTCTCCGGGCCGGAGACTAGACTACTGTATATCGGCCGCCCCTCCCGGCGGCACAGAAAAGAAGGGTGAAACGCAATATGTCACAAACGCTCTACTACAACGGCCACATCTACACCATGGAGCCCGGCGACCAGTGCCGCTGCGAGGCTGTTTTGGTGGCAGACGGCCGCATTTTGGGGGCCGGCGCGCTCGCCGCCATGGAGCAGCTGGCCGACGCCGGCGTCCGCCGGGTGGACTTGGGGGGAAAGACCCTCCTCCCCTCCTTCATCGACCCCCACAGCCACCTCTCCATGCTGGCAAACACCCTGCACGCCGTCCCCCTGGGGGACTGCACCAGCTACCGGCAGATCGTGCAGCGGCTGCGAGAGGCCGTCGCCAGCGGGGATCTGGAGCCCGGCCAGTGGGTCGTCGGCTTTGGCTATGACCACAACCGCCTCGAGGAGGGGCGCCACCCCACCCGGCAGGTGCTCGACCAGGTCAGTTCCACCCGGCCGGTGCTCATCACCCACCAGTCGGGCCACATGGGGGTGGCCAACACCATCGCCCTAAACCAGGGCGGCTACACCCCCCAGACCCCCGACCCCGAGGGCGGCAAAATTGGACGGGACTACGCCACCGGGGAGCTCAGCGGCTATCTGGAGGAAAACGCCTTTATCGCCTTCTCCTCCTCCGCCTCCGGCCTGGCCCCCACCTTCGCACAGATGCTGACCCTCTGCGAAAAGGCGCAGGAGGTGTATCTCAAACACGGCATCACCACCGCCCAGGAGGGGATGGTCAAGCACCAGAACTTCACCCTGCTGCGCACCCTGGCCGAGCACGGCAGCCTGAAATTGGACCTGGTGGGCTATGTCGACTTGAAGGACGAGGCGGACATCGCCAAGGAAAACCCCGAGTACCTGCGCCAATACCGCAACCGGCTGAAAATTGGCGGCTACAAGATCTTCCTCGACGGCTCGCCCCAGGGCAAGACCGCCTGGCTCTCCGCCCCCTACGAGGGCGAGCGGGACGGCTACTGCGGCTACCCCATCTACAAGGACGCCGAGGTGGAGCGGTTTTGCAAAATCGCCATGAGCGAGGGGATGCAGCTGCTCTGCCACTGCAACGGCGACGCCGCCTCGCAGCAGTACCTGGACGCCTTTGCCGCGGCCAAGGCCGCCCTGCCGGACAAAGACACCTGCCGCCCGGTGATGATCCACGCCCAGACGGTCCGCCCCGGCGACCAGGTGCCCCGGATGAAGGAGCTGGGGATGATGCCCTCCTACTTTGTCGCCCACACCTATTTCTGGGGGAACACCCACCTGAAAAACCTGGGGCAGGAGCGGGCTACCCGCATCTCCCCCGCCGCCTCCACCTTAAAGGCGGGCATCCCCTTCACCTTCCACCAGGACACCCCCGTCTTGGAGCCGGATATGCTCCGCACCGTCTGGTGCGCGGTCAACCGCATCAGCCTCTCGGGGGCCGACATGGGAAAAGCGGAGCGCATCTCCCCCCTGGAGGCGCTGAAGGCCGTGACCATCAACGCCGCCTACCAGTACTTTGAAGAGGACGAAAAGGGCTCCATCGCCCCCGGCAAGCTGGCCAACCTGGTCATCCTCGACCAGGACCCCATGGAGGTGGACCCCATGGCGATCTGCGACATCCGGGTGGTGGAGACCATCCGCGAGGGCGAGACCCTCTACCGCGCCTGAGGGACAGGCGACAAAAGAGCGCGCGAACGGTGTTCGCGCGCTCTTTTTCTCTGTTTTAGTCCTGGTGAAAGAAAACCCCCATGACGGTTTTCCACATCAGCTTGAAATCCTCCCCGAGGCCGAAGTTTTGCAGGTATTCCAGGTTGTAGCGCATCTTGGCGGGCAGCACCCGGGTGACATAGGCCTGGTCGATGTCGCTGCAGCCCTCTTCCATGGCCTGGTTGAGGATGGTCTGCTCGTCTTTGAACTTGATGCTGGCGTTGGAGGTGATCCCCGCCGGCAGCAGCAGGGTGGCCCGCATCTCATCGGTGTAGGCGTCCACGTACTGGGGCACCTCGGGGCGGGTACCCACAAAGGTCATCTGCCCCAAAAAGACGTTGATGAGCTGGGGCAGCTCGTCCAGCCGGTAGACGCGCAGCTTGTCCCCCACCCGGGTGACCCGGCTGTCGCCGGGGGCGGTGACGGCGCTGCCCAGCTTGTCCGCGTCCTGCACCATGGTGCGGAACTTAAAGATGCGAAAGGGCTTGCCGCCGGTGGTGATCCGCTCCTGCCGAAAAAAGACCGGCCCGCGGGAGTCGCACTTGATGACCACCGCCAGCACCAGCAGCAGCGGCGACAGGCAGATGAGCATCAGGGCGCTGACGATCAGGTCAAAGGCCCGCTTGCAGAGAAGGCTCCCCTTTTTCTTGAGCAGCCTGTCCCTGTATTGGTGGATGATGGGGGCGTCCATCGCCCCCGTCAGTTTCCCTGGTATCATACATCTTCCTCAAGGCTTTGCAGGACCGCTGCAATCACATATTCCACCTGCTCATCGGTGAGGGTGCTGTACAGGGGAAGGGTAACCTCGTTTACAAACTGGGCGTAGGCGTTGGGGTAATCGGCAATGTCAAAACCCAGGTTTTTGTAGGCGCTCAACAGCGGCAGCGGCTTGTAGTGGACGTTGGTGGCGACCCCCTTCTCGGCGATGCGCTCGATGAGGGCGTTTCGCTTTTCCAGGCTGTAGCCGGGGATCCGGGTCAGATAGAGGTGGCCGGAGGACTGGTATTCCCCGGTGTAGTGGGGCATGACCTCCAGCTTGCCGGCAAAGGCGGCGTCGTAGCGCGCAATCACGGAGCGGCGCTCGGCCAACAGCTGGGGATAGCGCTCCAACTGGCTCTGCCCCAGGCCCGCCAAAATATCGGTCATGTTGCACTTGTAGGCCGGGGAGACGATGTCGTACTCCCAGGCGCCCAACTTGTTCTTGGAGAGGGCGTCTTTGGTCTGCCCGTGCAGGGAGAGCAGCATGAACTGGCGGTAGATCTCCTCCCCGTCGATGCCGGGAAAGTCCAGCCAGGTGGCGCTCCCCCCCTCGGCGGTGGTGAGGTTTTTCACCGCGTGGAAGGAAAAGCAGGTGAAGTCGGCCACAGAGCCGATCTGCCTGCCCTTGTAGGTGGCCCCTACCGAGTGGGCGGCGTCCGCCACCACGGCCACCCGGCCGATGGCCTTTTGCAGGTCGCCAGACGGGGTGAAGAGGTCTTTTTTTCGCTCCAACACCGAGAAGATGGCGTCGTAGTCGGCGGGCACCCCGCCGATGTCCACCGGAATGACCGCCTTGGTTCTCGGGGTGATGGCCTTTTCCAGATTGGCGACCGACATGTGGTAGCTGCCCTCGTCCACGTCGATGAGGACCGGGGTGGCACCCACGTGGCAGATGACGCTGCAGGAGGCCGTGTAGGTATATGCGGAGGTGATGACCTCGTCCCCCGGGCCGATGCCCAGCACCCGCAGAGAGAGTTCCAGCGCGGCGGTGGCCGAGTTGAGGCAGGCGGTGTGGGAGGTGCCGCAGTAGGCGGAGAGGTCCTTTTCCAGCTGTTTGGTCTTAGGGCCGGTGGTGATCCAACCCGAACGGAGGGCGTCGACTACATTGGCGATGTCCTGTTCGCTGATATCCGGGGGAGAAAAGGGAATTTTCATTACAAATCGCACTCATTTCTCTTGATTACTCGGTGGATAAGCCACAGAAGAAAGGACGGCACCCTGCCCGAGGCAGCATTGGGCCGACCTTGCTTGAATCAATTGTAATCGTTTCCCCATGGCCTGTCAAGAAATGGGCGCACTTTATCACGGAAAATTCATTTTCTCCCCCGGCTTTTCAGACGGCGTTCACGGAGGGTTCATGTTCTCGTTTTTGGCGGCCGTTTCAGGGTCATCTTTCATGTACATTTTTTCCTTTTGCGTGACTTTTATCCTCCTCTCTGTACCGTCTGTGGCCGCTTGTGGTATAATGACAAAAATGCGGCTGCTCTGCGGAGATTGCCGGGCTGCGGCGCACCCAGTACCTGCATCCTGCCCGCGGCCCAGCGGCGCGCCTTGCAGTGGGTAGGGCGGGTAGATAAGCAGGCGGCAAAACCCAGCTGAAAGGGCTTCCCACTTCCCCTCTGGCGCTCCCCGCTGCGTCCGCAAGGGCTTGCAGCCGCGCGGTAGATTTGTCGGGCCGCCCTGCTCACCGGCGGGTGATCCCACCCATGCCGCCTGCCGCCCCACTCCCAAAGAGGTGAAATGCCTGTTTTGGCAGGGGCAAACTGTAAAAAAGAGAGAAAGAGGGTACTTTTGTGAAGGATAAAACTGTGGTCCTCAACGCCGACCGCATCAACTACGACGGCAAAATCGACTTCTCCCACATCGCCTCCCAGGTCACCGTCTACGGCGCCACCGACGAGGGGCAGCTGCTGGAGCGCATTCAGGGATACGACATTGTGGTGACCAAGGAGATGTCCGTCTCCGCCGAGAGCATCCGCCGGTTCCCCGATTCGGTCAAGCTCCTCTGCGAGGCGGGGACCGGCTACAACAACATCGACCTGGCCGCCGCCAAGGCCCGGGGGATCACCGTCTGCAACATCCCCGCCTACAGCACCCAGCGGGTTGCGCACACCGTCTTTTTGCTGCTGCTCAACCTCTTTTCCTCCATGCAGAAGCAGCAGGCCATGCTCTGCCGGGGCGATCACAGCAATTTTGAGCAGTTTCTCCAGGTCGACCACCTGGAGCTCAACGGCAAGACCCTGGGGGTCGTCGGGGCCGGTCACATCGGTCGGGCGGTCATCCGCCTGGCCCACGCCTTTGACATGGAGGTACTGGCCTACACCCGCACCCCTCGGCCCGACGAGGAGGGGGTGCGGTATGTCCCCCTCGACACCCTGCTGCGGGAGAGCGATGCCGTGACCCTCCACTGTCCCCTCACCGATCAGACCCGACATCTGATCGACGAGGCGGCCCTCGCCAAGATGAAACCGACCGCCTTCCTCATCAACACCTCCCGTGGGGCTTTGATCGACGAGCCCGCCCTCATTCGGGCCCTGGCCGCCCGACAGATCGCCGGGGCCGGACTAGATGTGTTGGAGCAGGAGCCCCCCCGGCCGGACAACCCGCTCTACACCCTGGACAACGTGGTCCTCACCCCCCACATGGGTTGGAAGGGGCTGGAGACCCGCCAGCGCCTTGTCGATCTGTTGGGGGAAAACATCGCCGCCTTCTGCCGGGGAGAGCCCCGCAACGTCATCGTCTGAGCCTCGCTTGGCGAATCAAGTGGGTAAAAGAAGGAGCTGAAGCAGCAGATGCTGTTCCAGCTCCTTTTTGTTGTGGGGTGTATGTAGGGCGTTGCGCTTTGGAATAGGAAGTTTGCACAGCGGCTGTATCTGTGCAGGCGCTGAGGTTTTGGGTTGTGTCCCCGAATGGGGGGACGACGACCCCCGTAAAAAGTGTAGCGCCAGAAGGACAAATAGTTCAATCCACATCCCCCGCATGGGGGACGACCAATAGTTTTCCTTTTTATGGTAGTAAATGCTATTATAATTTCAATCCATGCCCCCCGCGTGGGGGACGACTATTCTCCCTGGCCCGCTCAAAGAGCCTGCTCAAAATTTCAATCCACGCCCCCCGCGTGGGGGACGACAGACAACAGCTCCATACGGCTTCTACTTCAACAAATTTCAATCCACGTCCCCCGCGTGGGGGACGACATCAGCAATGCCGGACAGTCGCCTCTAATCTGGAATTTCAATCCACGTCCCCCGCGTGGAGGACGACATGACTTCCGGCGTTTTACCCGCCGGGGCGTAAAATTTCAATCCACGTCCCCCGCGTGGGGGACGACCGCTCCTTGCGGACACGTCAACGGGACTATATGCATTTCAATCCACGTCCCCCGCGTGGGGGACGACTTTCATGGCTGTTCCTCCTGTTCCATATATTCCATTTCAATCCACGTCCCCCGCGTGGGGGACGACCTTTTTCAATCTCTTTGTTGATGTTTTCATAATCATTTCAATCCACGTCCCCCGCGTGGGGGACGACAAGCAAGAGTGGGCCGTGGGATGAAGTCACCCAAATTTCAATCCACGTCCCCCGCGTGGGGGACGACGGTCAAGCTGCTGGATTATGGAGAGGATGAAGAATTTCAATCCACGTCCCCCGCGTGGGGGACGACCACGTCCTCACATCTCGGCGGAAAAGCATGGACAATTTCAATCCACGTCCCCCGCGTGGGGGACGACTTGGTAGAGCCCGGTTTGACCGTCCTCCGAGAGCTCATTTCAATCCACGTCCCCCGCGTGGGGGACGACCGCAAAACAGCACAAAAACAAGACGCTGCTTTCCTATTTAGGATACTCTTTTCACAAAATCCTGTCAAATGCAAATCCTATTTTCTCCGAATTTCTCCATTCCACCGCAAAAGGCCGGCATTCTACAGTGCGAACCTCCCGGCAAATGGATGTGCACTTGGGGTTCGCACCCGCGAATTGGGGGAAAAGCGCGCAAAAGAGCTGGACGCAGACGCGTCCAGCTCTTTGAATCGAGGGATATGCGAGGGCAGGGCAATCAGCCCGGGGGCCAGGCCAGCGAGCGGCCGGCCAGCACGTGAAAGTGCAGGTGACCCACCGTCTGGCCGCCATCCTTGCCGCAGTTGTTGACGATGCGGTAGCCGTCTTTCAGCCCCAGCTCCCCCGCCAGCTTGGCGATGGTGGCGAAGATGTGGGCGACAATGGCGCTGTTTTCTTCGGTCAGCTCGTCGCAGCTGGCGATGTGGGCCTTGGGGATGACCAGAAAGTGGACCGGCGCCTGGGGGTCGACATCGTAAAAGGCCAGGATCGAGTCGTCCTCATAGAGCTTTTTTGAGGGGATCTCCCCCCCTGCGATCTTGCAAAAAAGGCAATCCACTGGGCACTCCTCCCTTCTGCCGGCGGGCAGGGGCTCTCCCCCGCCCGCCGGGCGATTTTGTGTAAGCGCTGACGCCGCACCCTGTCAAAGGCGGGGCGGGAAAGGCGCTAGTGGGCGATCATTCGGGCGATGATGCTGGGCACCTGGGCGATGGCCTCGTCGATTTTGAAAATTTCCTTGACGCCGGCCATGGCGTTGTCGGCCCGGCCGCCGCCGCTGCCCCCGGCCAGTTTGGCGATCTCCTTGACCAGGTTGCCGGCGTGGACCCCGGCCTCAACGGCCTCTTTGCCGCAGGACACACAGATGGTGCCCTTGCCGTCGACCACGGTGGAGAGGACGGCCACCATCCGCGGCGCCTTGTCCCGCACCCGCTCGCCCATCGAGCGCAGGCTCTTGGCGTCGGTGCCGGTGAAGGAGGCGCTGACCAGTCGCACGTTCCCCACCTCGGTGGCCTGCTCGAAGAGGCTGTCCATCTGGATGGCAGCCAGCTGGCTGCCCAGCTCCTCGATCTGCTTGCCGCAGCGCTTGAGCTCGCCCATCACCGACTCGGCCTTCTCCACCAAGTCGGCGGGGTTTTGCAGTTTCAGGGCCCGGGCGGCCTGCTGGATGGTCTCCTGGTCGCGGTCGAGCTGGCGGATGACACCGAAGCCGGTGACGGCCTCGATCCGGCGGACGCCGGCGGCCACCGAGCTCTCGGAGAGGATCTTGAACAGCCCGATGCAGCCGGTGTTCTTCACGTGGGTGCCGCCGCAGAACTCGCGGGAGAAATCCCCCACCGAGCAGACCCGGACGGTGTCGCCGTACTTCTCGCCAAAGAGGGCCATGGCCCCCAGCTGCTTGGCCTCCTCAATGGGCATCTCCCGCACGTCGGTGGGCAGGGCCTCCATGATCTTGCGGTTGACCAGCTCCTCCACCTGGGCCAGTTCCAGCCCGCTCATGGAGGAGAAGTGGGAGAAGTCAAAGCGGACGCGGTCCTTGGTCACCAGCTGGCCGGCCTGGTGGACATGCTCGCCCAGCACCTCCCGCAGGGCGGCCTGCAGCAGGTGGGCGGAGGTGTGGTTGCGGGCCACGGCGGCGCGGTAGTCCTTGTCCACCGAGAGGCGCAGGGCATCGCCGGTGTGGAGGGTGCCGCACTGCACGGTGACGGTGTGGAGGTACTGGCCGGTGGGGGACTTGGTGCAGTCCTCCACCAGGGCGGCGACCCCCTCGCCGGTGATGGCGCCCCGGTCCCCCACCTGTCCGCCGCTCTCGGCATAGAAAGGGGTGGTGTCGAAGATGAGGGTGGCCTGCTCGCCGGCGGTGACGCTGTCGGCCAGCTGACCGCCTGCGATGATGCAGGCCAGGCGGGCCACCGCGTCCAGCTTTTCATAGCCCACAAACGCGGTGCGGGGCAGGTCCAGCTCGGCGGTGACGTCCTCCGACCAGGCGATGGTGTCCATCTGCTCCCTGGCGGCGCGGGCCCGCTGGCGCTGCTGCTCCATCAGCTCGTTGAAGGTCGCTTCGTCCAGGCCGATCTCCCGCTCGGCCACGATCTCCCGCACCAGGTCGATGGGGAAGCCGAAGGTGTCGTAGAGCTTGAAGGCCTCGTCCCCGGGGAGGACGGCCTTGCCGGCCTTGATCTGCTCGGCGCTGATGTGGTCGAGCATGGTGCTCAGCAGCTCCATCCCCTGGTCGATGGTCTTTTCAAAGCGGAGCTCTTCGTTCTGGATGACCTTTTTGATGTACTCCCGCTTTTCGCCCAACTCGGGGTAGGCACCGATGTTCTCGTCGATGACGGTGTCGCAGACCTGGTAGAGGAAGGCCCGGTCGATGCCCAGCAGCCGGCCGTGGCGGGCGGCCCGGCGCAGCAGCCGGCGCAGCACGTAGCCCCGGCCCTCGTTTTGCGGCACCACCCCGTCGGAAACCATGAAGACGGTGGAGCGGATGTGGTCGGTCACCACCCGCAGGGAGACGTCGGTGCGGGGGTCCTCGCCGTAGTGGACGCCGGCGATCTTGCTGATGTGCTTCATGATGTTCTGGACGGTGTCCACCTCAAAGAGGTTGTCCACCCCCTGCATCAGGCAGGCGAGGCGCTCGAGCCCCATGCCGGTGTCGATGTTCTTGTGCTCCATCTCGGTGTAGTTGCCCTCGCCGTCGTTGACAAACTGGGAGAACACCAGGTTCCAAAACTCCATGAAGCGATCGCACTCGCAGCCGGGGCCGCAGTCGGGGCTGCCGCAGCCGTACTTCTCGCCCCGGTCAAAGTAGATCTCGGAGCAGGGGCCACAGGGGCCGGCGCCGATCTCCCAGAAGTTGTCCTCCTTGCCCAGGCGGACCACCCGCTCGGGGGCCACGCCGATCTCCTTGGTCCAGATATCGTAGGCCTCGTCGTCGTCCAGGTAGATGGTGACCCAGAGCTTGTCCACCGGGATCTCCAGCCGCTGGGTGATGAACTCCCAGGCCCAGGCGATGGCCTCTTTCTTGAAGTAGTCGCCAAAGGAGAAGTTGCCCAGCATCTCAAAGTAGGTGCCGTGGCGGGCGGTCTTGCCCACCTGCTCGATGTCGGGGGTGCGGATGCACTTCTGGCAGGTGGTGACCCGGACGTTGGGCGGGGTCTCCTGCCCGAGGAAGTACTTTTTCAGCGGGGCCATCCCCGAGTTGATGAGCAGGAGGCTGTTGTCCCCCTGGGGCACCAGCGGGGCGCTGGGGAGGCGGGTGTGACCCTTCTCCTCAAAAAAGGCGAGAAACTCTTCCCGCAGTTGATTCAGTCCAGTCCATTTCACGATCGACTCGCTCCTCTTTTCTCGTTGGTTGCGCCAAAGGGGTCTGCCCTTAGCCGGCGGTTGCGGCGTACAAAAAAACAGCCCCGCCCCCACTCTGGGACGAAAGCTGTCAGTTTCCGCGGTACCACCCAAATTGCGCAGGGCGTAAAGGCCCCCGCCTCTTTGCGGCCGTAACGGGGCCGGGCCCGCCGCCGGTCCTCCCGGCGAAACTCCAAGGCGGCAGCCATGCGCCCCGCCCAAGGGCCCTTTCAGCACAGGGGCCCCTCTCTGGGTGGGGAGGCGCACAGCCTTCCTCTTCAGCGTCTTTCACAAAGATGATTGTACACGCACCGGCCGCCATTTGTCAAGGAAAAGGCGGCTTTTTCAGGCCATTTTCCCCGCCCGCCCAGACCGGGCACCCAAAATCGGCGAAAAGCGCCTCTTTTTTGGCGCTCACCCTGGAAAAACGGGGCCAAATCGCGTATACTGGCCCTGTTTGGAAAAGCTAGAGAGAAAGGACGTGACCGGAGATGAAAATCGACTGGAAAGAGGAGGGGAAGAAGGTCCCCTTCATCGTGGCGGGGAACGCCATCTTGGCCCTGGGGGTGGTGGCCTTTATCGTGCCCGGGGGGCTGATTTCCGGCGGGGCCACCGGCCTGGCCCTGCTCATCAGCCACCTGCTGCCGGTGGACATCTCGTTGGCGCTCTCTGCCCTCAACTTCGTCCTCTTCTTCGTGGGGGCGGCCTTTTTGGGGCGGCGCTTTGCCCTGTCCACCCTCCTCTCCTCGGTGCTCTACCCGCTATTTGTCAAGCTGTTTCAGTCTGTCCCCGCCCTGACCTCCTTCACCGACAACATCCTCCTGCAGACAGTGTACAGCGGGCTGCTGGTGGGGCTGGGGGTCGGCCTGGTGCTGCGGGTGGGCTCCTCCACCGGGGGGATGGACATCCCGCCGGTGATCCTCCACGAGAAGATGGGGCTGCCCCTGGCGGGGCTGATGTACAGCTTTGACACGGTGATCCTGCTCTGCCAAATCGGCTATTCCAGCGCCGAACAGGTGCTCTTCGGGGTGCTGGAAGTCCTCATCAGCGCCCTGGTGATGAGCCGGGTGCTGCTGCTGGGCAAGAGCCAGACCCAGGCCATGATCATCAGCCCCAAGTACCAGGAGATCAGTCAGGCCATTCAGGAACAGCTGGAGCGGGGCACCACCCTGCTGGCGGCCACCACCGGCTACCTGCTGGCCAACCAACAGGTGGTGATGGCGGTGGTCTCCAACCGGGAACTGGCCCGGCTCAAATCGGTGGTGACCGCCATCGACCCCCAGGCCTTCATGGTGCTCAGCGAGGTGGGGGAGGTGCGGGGGCGCGGCTTCTCCTTTGAGCAGGAGCGCCGTCGCCGCCCTGAACAGACCCGATAAAAAAAGGAAGAGGCCCCCGGACGGCAGCGCTGTCCGGGGGCCCTCTCTTTTGCCTGTCGGGGACGCTCACTCAACGGTGACCTCCAGGGAGCGGAGGAGGTTGACGGCCTCGGGGAAGGAGAAGCGGGCCCCCTTCATCCGGCTGGTGAGAACGTCGATCTCGTACCCCGTCGCCTCGCGGAAGTCCGCCCTCCGCAGGTCGCACTTAAAAAACTCGGTCCCCTCCAACCGGCAGCCGAAAAAGCGGCTCTCGAGGAGGTCGCACTCGCCGAAGGTGGAGCGCAGGAGGGCGCAGCTGGAAAAGTCAAACCGGCGCAGGCTCATCCCGGTGAAGGTGTTGTACCTGAGCTGGCAGTCCTCCAGGCTGCTGACCGGCTCGGCAAAGCGGCCGCTGGGCAGCAGTTCGCCCCAGTTGACCCCCACCAGGGAGGAGGCGACCCAGTCGGTGCCGCGGAGTTCCGACCCCTCGCTGCGCAGGTTGGTCACCCGGCACCCCTCGAACCGGCAGCCGGAGAAGGTGCAGCCCAGCAGCCGGCAGTTTTCGGCGGCGCAGTCGCGAAAGGTGCAGTCGGCAAAGGTGCACCCCGCAAGGGTCTCCCCTTCCAGCCGCACCCCCTCGAAAAGGCGGTCTTCAAAGGAGCCGTTTTCCACCATTTTGCAATCCCTCCCCGCCCCCTCCTCGCCGCCCACAGGGCGGGGAAGGGATATGAGGGGATTATAGCACATCCCGCCCGGCGGGACAATGGGGCTGACGAGCGCGGCCGGGCACACCTTTTTTCCCACCTTCCCGTAGACTGGCGGAGGCCGCGCGGACGGCCAAACATTGCTGTGAGAGGAAGGAATGCCATGCAAAACTGCAAAAGCGACCCGGCGCAGGCCGGACTGAGGCGCTGTCTGGGGCTGCGGGAGACCATCACCCTGACGGTGGGAACGGTGATCGGGGTGGGGCTGTTCACCGTGGGGGCCAACGTGGTGGGGATGCTGGGGCCCGCCACCATCCTCGCCACCCTGGCGGCCATGCTGGTGAGCATCTACCCCGCCCTGCTCTACGCCGAGATGGGGGCCGCCCTCCCCTTTTCCGGGGGTACATATCAATACGCGTCCCTGGGGTTGGGGCGGCCCTTTGGGATGCTGGCGGGGTGGAACTTCATCATCTCCATGGTGTCGGTGGCCAGCGGCGAGGCCCTGGCCTTCAGCTTCTACCTGCGCACCCTGCTGGGGGCCCTGGGGATCGAGCTGCCCCTCTCGGACCGGTGGGTGGCCTGCATCACCCTGGCGGCCTTTTTGCTGCTGGCCGTGCGGGGGGTGGAGATGACCGGGCGGCTGCAAAACGGGTTCCTCTTTTTCTTCTGGGGGGTGGCGGCGGTCTGGGTGCTCTCCCTGCTGCCCTCCCTGACCGGCGGCGGGACGGTGGCGGTGCCCGACCCGTCCAGCCTGACCCCCAGCGGCTTTCTGGGGTGCGTCTGTCTCATCTGGTGGTGTTTTGCCGGGTTTGAGACCTGCTGCGCCATGGGGGAGGAGATCCGCTACCCCCAGAAAAACCTGCCCCGGGCCCTCTTCCTGGCCCCGTTTTTGGTCTTTGCGGTCAACGGGCTGTTCCAGTGGGCGCTGGTGGCCCTGGTGCCGGGGGACGCCCTGGGGCAGCTGGCCACGGCGGCCGCCCCCTATGCCGAGGGGATGCGCCTGGCCGGGGTGGTGGGCTTCCCCCTGGTGCTCCTCTGCGCGGGCATCGCCTTTGGGGGCGACTTCTCCACCCTCAACGCCGGGGTGTCGGCCCCGGCGCGCTACCTCTACACCATGGCCAGGGACGGGGCGGCCCCCGCCGTCTTCGGCAGGCTGCACCCCCGCTGGCACACCCCCGCCGCGGCCGTGGCCGTCATCGGGGGGCTGATGGTTTTGCTGGTGGGCACCGGCTCCATCGCCTACATCGCCTCCCTCTCCCTCTTCGCGACCCTCTTTTACTACGTCATCGGCATCGCCGCGGCCTGCGGGCTGCGGCTGCACAAGCCCGACCTGACCCGGCCCTACCGGGCCCCCCTGCTCTGGGTGGGGGCGCCGGTGAGCATTGCCGTCTACCTGGTGATGATGACCCAGTTAGACCCCTTCGCCGCCCTGGCGGGGGCGGCCTGGTCGGCCCTGGGGCTGCTGCTCTACGCCCTCTGCCGCCGGGGAAGGCGGGGGGCGGAGATCGCGCTGCCCCCCCTGCCCCCGCTGCCGGGGCCGGAGGAGAGCCGAAAGATGGACCGCTCCTTCCACCGCTGGGCCTGGGCGGTGGCGGCCGCCGCCCTGTTGGTCTTGGGGCTCAACCTGGCCCTGTTGGCCCGCTGAAATCCCGGTGGAGCGCATGAACCGCTCCCCCTTCGCATAGGAATGAAAAAATACAGGAATTTTGGGGGGAATCAAAATGGAGGGACGGCGGCTGACGGAGGGGAGCGCCTTTGGGACACTGGTGCGGTTCTCGCTCCCCTTTTTGCTGGCAAACATCCTGCAGGCCTGCTACGGGGCCTCGGACCTGTTCATGGTGGGGCGGTTTTCCGACTCGGTGGGGGTCTGCGCGGTGGCCACCGGCGGCCAGGTGATGCAGACCATCACCGGCCTCTCCATCGGCCTGACCGCGGGGGGGACGGTGCTCATCGGCCAGTACTACGGCGCCCGCCGGGGGCGGGAGGTGGCCAGCGCGGTCAAGACCATCTTCTGGGTGTTCGGGCTGCTCTCCCTGGCCCTCTGCGCCGCCACCCTGCTCCTCCTCGACCCCATCTGCAACTTGATGCAGGTGCCCGCCGAGGCCCTGGCCACCACCCGGCAGTACCTCTTTCTCTGCGCCCTGGGCATCCCCTTCATTGTGGGGTACAACGCCGTCAGCGGCATCCTGCGGGGGCTGGGGGACTCCCGCACCCCGCTGCTGCTCATCGCCCTGGCCTGTGTCATCAACGTCTCCACCGACGTGCTCTTTGTGGGGGTGATGCGCCAGGGGGCGGCCGGGGCCGCGGTCTCGACCGTCCTCGCCCAGGTGGCGAGCCTGGTGCTGGCCCTGTTCTACCTGGCCGGGCGGGGGCTGGTGCGCAAGTACCGGGGCGGCGCGCCCTGCTTCAAGCTGGTGGCGGCCAAACAGGTGCTGGCCACCGGGGCCCCCATCGCCCTGCAGGAGGGACTGGTCAACCTCTCCTTCCTCATCATCACCGCCATCCTCAACGGGCTGGGGCTGGTGGCGGCGGCCGCCGTGGGGGTGGTGGAGAAGCTGATCGCCTTCTCCATGCTTCCCACCACCGCCTTTGCCGCCGCCCTCTCGGCCATGACCGCCCAGCACCGGGGCGCGGGGATGATGGGGCGGGCCAAGCGCTGCCTCAAGATGGCCATCGCCCTCTCGCTGGTGTTCGGGGCAGGCTGTTTTCTGGCCGCCCAGTTACAGGCCCCAGCCCTGGTGGGGCTCTTCACCGGCGACCCCCGGGTGGTGGCGGCGGGGAGCGGCTACCTGCGGGCATACAGCGCCGACTGCATGGCCGTCTGCTTCGTCTTCTGTATGAACGCCTTTTTGAGCGGGGGCGGGCACCCGGTCTTCCCCCTGGTGCACAGCCTGCTCTCCACCTTTCTGGTGCGCATCCCCCTCTCCTTCTTCTTCTCCCGCAGCGGCAGGGGGAGCCTCACGCCGGTGGGCTTTGCCGCCCCCCTGGCCACCCTCTTCTCCCTGCTGCTCTGCCTGTGGTACATGAAAAAGGTCGCGTCTAGCGGTTTGGAAGGAGGGTCTGCAGCCGCACCAAGTCGCGGATAAAGGACTGGTTGGTGTGGGGTCCCGCCAGGGCCTCCACCGCCCGCTGGAGCCGAAGGGCCTTCGCCCTTCGGCTCCTATTCTGTTTGGCGTAGGCGGCGAAGTGGGGCAGGGACCGCTCCACCCGGCTGCGGTAGAGGGCGGGGGAGGCCGGGGCGACGGAGAGGGTGGCGACAAGGGTCTGCAAAGCCGGCAGGTCCCGGTAGAGGGGGGCCAGCTTTCTGCCCAGCCGGGACTGCTCGAGGGAGAGGAGGGTGATGTCGAAGATGAGGAAGGTGAGCATGGCCTCCAACAGGGGCGGCACCGCCCCTTCAGCCACCCCGTGCAGGGCGGCGGGGCTGCCCAGCAGGGCCGCCGCCAACAGGTTGCCCGAGAGCTTGAAGCCGGTGGCCAGCAGGCAGAGCAGCCCCATCCCGAAATAGAGGGCGGGCCGGTTGCGCAGGAGCAGGTGCAAAAAGAGCACCCAGAGCAAAAAGAGGAGGTAGCGGCAGGCGTAGGTCAGGTTGTCGGGGAGCTGGGCCACCCGCTGGCAGTACTCCGCCAACCCGGCGAGGCCGGTCCCCTCCCCCTGCAGGTACTCGAGGTAGGGCTGGTTTTGGCAGAGGAGGTAGGCCATCTCCTCCGCCCGCTGGGCGTACTGGCGGCAGAGTTCGGCCTGGGACACCGGCGACGCAAGCCCCAGGGGGGAAAGCAGGTCCAGGGGCACCCCGAAGCGCGCCTGGCTCTCCTCGCTGAAATAGGGGTTTTGCTCAAACTCTCCCCCGCTGGCGTAGAGGGCCAGCAGCCGGGGGCTGCTCTCCACCCGGCGGGCCAGGGCCGGGCCGGCCCAGCCCGAGAGGGCCAGGGCCAGCCAGAAGGCCAGGGCCGCCGCCAGTGCCTTTCCCAACCGCTTCATCCCCATCTCTCCCCTCCCGCGCCGCCGGACACGGCGCTTTTTAGTAGAGTATGGGGCGAGCGGGGGCAAAATAGTCCCCTTTTCACAGACCGCATCCCGCCGCAAAAAAGGGCCCCCGCACCGGTGTGTTCCGGTGCGGGGGCCCTTTTTCTGTCTCTTCGGCGGCCCCTTAGCGGCCGATGGCGGCGAGGATCTCCTCCCGGCGGGAGAGGTCGCAGGCCCGCACCTGCCGGCGCACCGCCAGCACCCGGCCCGGGGAGACCGAGAGCTCGTCGACCCCCAGGGCCAAAAAGGTCTCGGTGAGGGAAAGGTCGGCCCCCAGCTCCCCGCAGACGCCCACCCAGATGCCCGCCTGGTGGGCGCTCTCCACCACCCGGCGGATCAGCCGCAGGATGGCCTTGTGGTGGGGGTCGTAGAGGGACTCCAACTGGGCGTTCTGCCGGTCGATGGCCAGGGTGTACTGGGTGAGGTCGTTGGTGCCGATGCTGAAAAAGTCGACCTCCTGCGCCAACTCGTCGGCGATCAGGGCGGCGGCCGGGGTCTCGATCATGATGCCCAGGGGGATCCCCTCGTCGAACTTGACGCCCTGTTCCCGCAGTTCGGCCTTGAGCCCGTCGAGGAGGGCCTTGACCCGGCGCACCTCCTCCACCGAGATGACCATGGGGACCATGATGGCCAGGTTGCCGAAGGCGGAGGCGCAGAGGATGGCCCGCAGCTGGGTCTTGAACATCTCCTCCCGGTCGAGACAGAGGCGGATGGCCCGGTACCCCAGGGCGGGGTTTTCCTCTTTGGGGAGGTGGAAGTAGCCGATCTGCTTGTCGGCGCCGATGTCCAGGGTGCGGATGATGACCCGCCGCCCGGCGAGGATCTCGCCCGCGGCCTTGTAGGCGGCAAACTGCTCCCCCTCGGTGGGGTAATCGCTGTTTTCCAGGTAGAGGAACTCGCTGCGAAAGAGCCCCACCCCGCCGGCGTCGCTCTGCAGGGCCAGCCCCACGTCGGCGACGCTGCCCACGTTGGCAAACACGTCGATGTGCCGGCCGTCCTTGGTGACGTTTTCCTGCCCCCGCAGGGATTGCAGCAGCGCCTCGGCCTCCTCGTCCTCCCGCTGCTTTTGGCGCAGGGCGGCCAGGGTCTGCTCGTCGGGGTCCACCACCAGCTCGCCGGCGGCGCCGTCCACCGCGCAGAGGACCCCGTCGTAGCGGCGGTCGAGCCCTGCCCCCAGGCCGATGACGGCGGGGATCTGCATGGTCCGGGCGAGGATGGCGGTGTGGGAGTTGGAGGAGCCCTCGGCAGTGGCGAAGGCCAGCACCTTTTCCTTGTCAAGCTGCACCGTCTCGCTGGGGGTCAGGTCCCCGGCGGCGACGATGACCGGCTCCTCCCCGCCGATGAGGGCGTCGCCCTGGCCGGCGAGCACCCGCAGCAGCCGGTCGGAGACGTCCTTCACGTCGGCGGCACGGGCGCGCATGTACTCGTCGTCCATCTCGGAAAACATCTGGGAGAAGTTCTCCCCGGTGGCGGCCACGGCGTACTCGGCGTTGACCTTTTGGCGCTGGATGATGTCGGCGATGGACTCGCGGTAGTCCAGGTCCTCGAGCATCATCTGGTGGATCTCAAAGATCTGGGCGCCCGACTCCCCCACCTCGCCCACGGCCCGGTCGTGCAGCGCGCCCAGCTGCTGGGCCGCCGTCTGGGCCGCCGCCTCAAACCGGGCGAGCTCGGCCGCCGCGTCCGCAACGTGGCGGCGCTCCACCTGTTGGCGCCGGTTTTCGTAGAAGTGGAGCCGCCCGATGGCGACGCCGCCCGAGACGCCCTTTCCTTTGATGCGAATCACAGAGACCGCCCCTTTCTGTCCGCTAGAGATGTTCCGCCAAAAAGGCCTCCAGGGCCTTTGCCGCCTCGGCCTCGCCCTCGCCGTCGCAGGAGACGGTGATGGTCTCGCCCTGTTTGGCGGCCAGGCTCATGACGGCGAAAATGCGCTTGGCGTCGGCGGTCTTCTCCCCCTTTTGCAGGGTGATGGCGCAGGGGAACCCGGCCGCCTGTTTGACTAGCAGGCCCGCGGGGCGGGCGTGGATGCCGGACGCGTCGGTGATGGTGTAGGTGAATGTAGTCACGATCGATTCCTCCTTGTTTGGATGGTGGGTGGTCGGCGGGGGGTCAGTCCTCCCCGACGGGTTTCTTTAACAGGGCCAGCAGGAGCGTGCTCACCGCCGAGCCGATGGCCAGGGCCAGCAGGTACATGGGCCAGTTGTGCACCACCGGGATGACGAAGATGCCGCCGTGGGGGGCCGGCAGGGTGCAGCCGAAGAACATGCTCAGGCCGCCCGCCACCGCCGAGCCGATGGCGCAGGCGGGGATGACCCGCAGCGGGTCGGCCGCCGCAAAGGGGATGGCCCCCTCGGTGATGAAGGAGAGCCCCATGATGTAGTTGGTGAGACCGGACTGGCGCTCTTTGGCGGTGAAGCGGTTTTTAAAGAAGGTGGAGCAGAGGGCGATGGCCAGAGGGGGCACCATGCCGCCGATCATCACCGCCGCCATCGGCCCGGAGGAGATGGAGGCGCCGCTGGCCGTCAGCAGGGAGGCGGTGCCAAAGACATAGGCCGCCTTGTTGAAGGGGCCGCCCATGTCGATGGCCATCATGGCGGCCAGCACCACCCCCAACAGGATGCCGCTGGCCTCGCCCATGTTGATGAGGCCGTTTGAGATGGCGGCGTTGAGGGCGCTCACCGGCGGGTTGACCACAAAGGTGATGACAGCGCCGATGCCGAGGATGCCGAAGAAGGGGTAGAGAAGCACCGGCTTGAGCCCCTCCAGCGAGACGGGGAGTTTGTCGCAGAGCCATTTGAGGAGAAGCACCAGGTAGCCCGCGGCAAAGCCGGCGATCAGCGCCCCCAAGAAGCCCGAGCCCCCGGCGCTGGCCAGGGCGCCGCCCACAAAGCCCACGGCCAGCCCCGGCCGGTCGGCGATGGAGGAGGCGATGTAGCCCGCCAGGATGGGCAGCATGAAGCCGAAGGCCGCCTCCCCCACCGTCTTGAGGAAGTTTGCGAGCTGGGAGTTTTTGCCGAAGTTGGCCGGGTCGGCCCCGGGGGCGAGGAGAGTGTCGGCCAAAAAGGCCAGGGCGATGAGGATGCCGCCGCCGATGACGAAGGGCAGCATGTGGGAGACGCCGTTCATCAGGTGCTTGTAGACGGCGTGGCCCGCCCCCTCCCTGCCCTGGGACCGGGAGGGCTGCTGGCCGCCGCCCTGGGCGCGATAGAGGGGGGCCTTTTCCTCCAGCACCGCGGCGATGAGTTCGCCCGGCTTGGAGATGCCGTCGGCCACCCTGGTCTGCATCACCCGCTTGCCGTCAAAGCGCTCCATCGCCACCTGGGTGTCGGCGGCGACGATGACCCCCTTGGCCCCGGCGATCTCCTCGGGGGTGAGGACGTTTTTCGCCCCGCCGGAGCCGTTGGTCTCCACCTTGATGGAGACGCCCAGCTCGGCGGCCTTCTGCTCCAGCCCCTCGGCCGCCATATAGGTGTGGGCGATGCCGGTGGGGCAGGCGGTGACCGCCACGATCTGGTAGCCGGCGGCGGGGGCGGGTGACGGGGCTTCCCCCTCCGCCTTCTCCTCGTCGGCCTCGTCGATGATGCGCAAAAACTCCGCCGGGGTGGGGGCGGCGATCAGCTTTTGGCGGAACCCCTCGTCCATCAGGAGGACCGAGAGGCGGCCCAGCAGGTCCAGGTGGAAATTCTTGGCCTCCTCCGGGGCGGCGATCATGAAAAACAGGTGGGTGGGCTCCCCGTCGAGGGAGTCGTAATCCACCCCGTCCCGGGAGACCGCCGCCACCAGGGCCGCCCGCTTGACGGCGGCCACCTTGGCGTGGGGGATGGCCACCCCCTCGCCGATGCCGGTGGTCCCCTCCTCCTCGCGGGCCAGGATCTGGGCCTTATAGGCGGCCTTGTCGGCAAGGACCCCCAGACTGTCCATCCGCTCTACCAGCTCGTCGACGGCCTGGGCCTTGTCGGTGGCCTGAAAGTGCAGCGCGACCCCCTGCTCGCAAAGCAATTCGGTGATTCGCATATCTTCCCTACTCCTCTCTCAAAGGGGGGCGACCCCTCTTAAAACGATTCGATCCGCACCTGGGACGCCAGGCGCTCGGCCTCGGCCCCGGTGGCCAGGGTCTCGGAAAAGGCGGTGGCGCTGCCCGCGCCGACGGCCAGGGCGAAGGCGCGCCTGACGTCGCCCCCGCTTGCCAGCCAGCCGGCTAAAAACCCGGCCACCATCGAGTCCCCCGCCCCCACCGAGCCCTTGACCCGGCCCTGGGGGGCTGCGGCCCGAAAGCGGGCGCCCCCCTCGCTCACCAGGATGGCGCCGTCCCCCGCCATGGAGACGAGGACGTTTTGCGCCCCCCGCCGGCGCAGCTGCTCGGCGCAGGAGGCGATCTCCTCCGCCCCCGCCAGGGGCCTGCCGAAGATCTCGCCCAGCTCGTGGTTGTTGGGCTTGATGAGGAAGGGCCGGTAGGGCAGGGTCTCGCAGAGGAGGTCGCCGGTGGCGTCCACCGCGGCGCGGATCCCCCGGCCCTGAAGCCGCTTGAGGATGTTCTGGTAAATATCGTCCGGCAGGGCGGCGGGGATGCTGCCGGCCAGCACCAGGATGTCGCCCTCCTCCAGCTCGTCGAGGATGGCGTAGAGCCCCTCCAGCGCCTCGGGCCCGATCGGGGGGCCGAGGCCGTTGATCTCGCTCTCCTCCTCCGCCCGGACCTTGACGTTGATGCGGGAGAGGCCCGCGGGCAGGCGAATAAAGCGGGTGGCGCAGCGGCGGGCTTTCAGCCGGCGCTCGATCTCGTCGCCGGTGAAGCCGGAGACAAAGCCCAGGGCGGTGCTGGGGTAGCCCAGGTTTTGCAGCACCATCGAGACGTTGAGCCCCTTGCCCCCGGCGGCGAGGGTCTCGCCTGCCGCCCGGTTGACCCGGCCCAGCTCCAGCTTTTCGAGGGAGAGGGTGTAGTCCAGCGAGGGGTTGAAGGTAACGGTGTAAATCACAGGGTATCTACCTCCCAAACAGTGGTTTTCTCGGCATATCTCCTGTCGCCGAGGCGGGTGGTGACGATGGCGGCGTCGCCCAAATCGGCAAAGGTCACCGAGGAGAGCTTGCCGAACTTGCTGGGGTCGGCCAGCACAAAGGCCTCGCCGCAGTGCAGGAGGGCGGCCTCCTTGACCTGGGCCTCCCGCAGGTCGGGGGTGGAGAAGCCCCCCTGCAGTCCGATGCCGTTGGCCCCAAAAAAGCCCTTGGTGAAGTGGTAGCGGCCCAGGGCGGCCAGCGCCTCGCCGCCGACGATGCCGTCGGTCACGGCCCGCACCTCGCCCCCCAAGAGGACGGTGCGGCAGCCCTTTTGGGCCAGCTTTTGCGCGTGCACCACCCCGTTGGTGACGTAGACGGCCTCCCGCACCTGCAGGGCGTCCACCAGCATTTCGGTGGTGGTGCCCGCGTCGATGTAGCAGAAGTCGCTCCCGCCGATGAGCCCGGCGGCATAGGCGGCGATCCGCCGCTTCTCCCCGGTGTTCTGCCCGTGGCGGACGCTGACCTCGTCCTCGCTGGCGACATAGCTGTTTTCCAGCGCCGTGGCCCCCCCGTGCACCTTGATGAGTTTGCCCATCCTGTGCAGGGCGGTCAGGTCCCGGCGGACGGTGGACTCCGAACTCCCCAGCAGGGCGGTCAACTCGGCCACCGTGGCGCTGCCCCGCTGGGCCACCCACTGCAAGATCTCCCGGTAGCGCTCTTCCGTCAGCATCTCATTCCTCCCCCTTCTGTCGGGGCTTCCCCCGCTCTGTGCTCCCATCATATCACCAATATCAATCATATTCAATCATTTTTAATCAAATAATTGTTGTGTTTCTGACCGAATATGACTGTTTGCTTTTGTGAAATCTGCTCGACCCTCCCCTTTTCCCAGTCTTATAGGGGCTGAACGCCGTCGCGGAGGGCTGACTGATTTTGACTGTTTGTGAGAGAATGGTTGGATTTGACCGAATCCGCCAGGGGTGTTT
Organism: Bittarella sp. HCP28S3_D9; assembly: GCF_052065655.1. Taxonomy (NCBI): domain Bacteria; kingdom Bacillati; phylum Bacillota; class Clostridia; order Eubacteriales; family Oscillospiraceae; genus Bittarella (ex Durand et al. 2017); species Bittarella sp. HCP28S3_D9. The sequence goes on from NZ_JBQHTP010000007.1 coordinate 59,091, forward strand.
TTTGAAAAGACGCCTGTTGGAACGTTTCCCCTTCCGGGCGGGTTTTATACAGAGAGGGAGAGCGGGCCCCGGCATCCAAGTGTGCCAGGGCCCGCTCTCTTTCTCTGCGCCGGGCGGCGCTATTCTTTTTTGGCGAGATAGGCTTTGAGGGCGAGGCCCAAGAAGCGGGCGCACCCCTCTTTGCCAAAGTGGCGGTCGGTGCCCTCGATATAGGCGGGGTTTGTCAGGTAGCACTCGGCCAAAAAGGGCCAGTACCCATCGCCCATGTCGGCGCCGCCGCTGGTGCGCTCACCCATGGCGACCCACTCGGCGACGGCCGCCTGCACCTCGGGCGAGGCGGGGTCTGCCTGCAAGTCACTCAGCATGCGGTGGGCGACGGCGTCCCCCTGGGCGACCAGTTCATCCACCTGGGAGGGCTCGACCGAGGGGCCGTTTTCCAGGTAGTTTTGAAAGGTCTCCCTCATGGCGGCCGCGTATCTCTCCATGCTGCCGTACTGCCGAAGCACCAGCGGGGCGATGTCCCCGCTGTGGGCTTTCAGCTCATCGAGCATCTCGTCGAAGGACGCGACGCTGCCGAAGCGCTCGACGATCTTCTCCAGGTGGGTCTCCTTGAATTCCGCCAACACGCGGAAGTACTCGCTCATGTCAAATTTGTCAAAGTCCAACCATGTCTCCCCCTTTGCCAGCCTGTCCAAAAGCTCCAACAGACCGTTGAGCCGGTCCCGTTTCATCTCGATGAGCTGCCGCTGTTTGGCGAAGGCGGCCGCCCGGTCAAAGGCGGGGTCCGCCAGAATGGCCTGGATCTCCCGCAGGGTGAAGTCCAGCTCCTTGAAAAACAGGATCTGCTGCAAGGTCTCCAACGCGGCCTCGTCGTAGAGGCGGTAGCCGGCCTCGCTGGTGGCGGTCGGTTTGAACAGGCCGATCTCGTCGTAAAATTGCAGGGTGCGCACGCTGACGCCGGTCAGCGAGGCGACCTGTTTGACGGTCATCACAGCTTGTGCTCCCTCCCTTTTTGTCGTGGTGGATGTTCGTTCTGCCGGCAGAGGGGGCGGCGGGGACCGCTGCCCTCTACGACTACTATACCCCCTCACGGTGCGTGAGGGTCAAGGGGGGAAATGGACTTTTTAAAAAAATTTCAGGCCCTACTGCAGGGCCATCAGCCCCGCGGCCAGTTCCTTGAAGATGGGGGCGGCCACAAAGCTGCCCTCGCCGCCGTTTTCGCAGAAGACCACCACCGTGTAGCGGGGGTTTTCCGCGGGGAAAAAGCCGGAGAAGTAGGCGTTGAGCTGCTCTTCCCCGTCCACAAAGACGCCGGTCTGGGCGGTGGCGGTCTTGCCGGCGATGGAGAGCCCCTCCACCTTGGCGCGGGTGCCGGTGCCGCCCTCCTCGGTCACCTGGAGCATGGCCTCCTTGACGGCGGCGGCGGTTTTCTCTGAAATCACCTGCCGGGCGGCGGCCGGCGCCTCGGCCCGCAGCTGGCCGTCCTGGTAGGTGCCGCGCAGCAGGGTGGGCTGCCGGTAGACGCCGTTTTGGGCAAAGACGTTGACCATGGCCGCCAACTGCACCGGGGTGGCCAGCAGTTTGCCCTGGCCGAAGGAGAAGTTCTCCATGTCCCCCTGCAGCAGCTGCTGGGCGGTGGGCAGGTTGCCGGCCGCAGCGGAGAGGCCGTCACAGAAGACCGTCTTTTTGCCAAACCCCATGTCCTTGGCCAGGGAGAGGAGGAACTCGTCCCCCATCTGCTGGGAGAGCTGGACAAAATAGCAGTTGCAGGACTTTTCAATGGCCCCAGCCATGTCCAGCTCGCCGTGGCCCTGCAGCTTGTGGCAGCGGTAGACGGTGTCCCCCACCGTCACCTGGCCATTGCAGGTAAAGCGGGTGTCGGGGGAGATGCCGCTCTCCACGGCGGCGGAGGCGGTGACCAGCTTGAAGGTCGAACCCACGGCGTAGGCCTCAAAGGCCTTGTTGACCAGGGGGGAGTGGGGGGCGTTCAGGCTGGCGGCCACGTTGGCCGGGTCGTAGGCGGGGAAGCTGGCGCAGCCCCGGATCTCGCCCGAGGCGCTGTCGAGAACGACGATGGCCCCCGACTCGATGGAGTGGTTCCCCACCTCCTCGCAGAGGGATTGGATGCGGCTGTCCAGCGTCAGCACCGGGCCGCGGTTGAGGTCGGGGTCGGACTCGCCAGTGATTTCTCCCGAGAGGAGGGGGGAGCCGGTGGCATCCACCCCAAAGGAGAGGGAGCGCTCGCCGCCCAGCTCCTCCAACTGGCTGTTGAGGGCCTTTTGCAGCCCCACTACGCCGCCGCTTTCATCGGTGTAGCCGATGATGTGGGGGGCCAACTGCCCCTCCCCCACCGGCTTTTGGTAGCGCACGGTGTAGCCCCCGGAAAAGTTGAGGGGCCCGGTGAGGCGGACCGAAAAGATTTTCCCCTTGGCCGCCATCTCCAGGGCGTAGTCCCGGTCGTCGGGGACGATTTTTTGCAGAATGGACTTGACCTGGCCGAAGTTTTTGGTCACCACCAGCTTGTACCCGGTCTCAGCGTTGGTGAGCCGCTGCAGGTTGCAGTCGAAGATGGTCCCCCGGTTCTGGGAGATGACCACCCGCCGGGTGGACTGGCTGCGGGCGGCCGAGACGATCTCCTCGTCCCGGCCGAGGGCGTAGATGCGCACCCCCAGCAGCACCGACACGGCCGCCAGCACCAGGGCCACCACCCGGGTGCGCTTTTGCAGTTTGGTTCGCTTTTCCCTCACGCGGCGCATAAAAAGACCGCCTCCCCTGTTTTTTTCCTTAGTATGGGCGGCGGTGCGGGGGGATAAACCCGAAAGCACATCTCCATTTTTCTGTGACAAAAGCACGGGAGGACCAATTTTTTGCACCATTTCACCAGTGGACTGAAGTATTTGCCCAAATCACTCACGAAAATTACTCTTTATCGACGGGCCGATCTGCGCTATTGTAGACTTGTACACCGAGAGGAAAGGAGCGGTCTTGCAATGGCGTTTACAATCAGGGCAATTGGGTACAAAGGGGCCGACATCGGCCTGACCACCCGCTTCCCCGCCGCCCTCTACGACCGGCTCTGCGCCCTCAAAAAGCGCACCGGCGTCTCCCTCAACTCCCTCCTCCTGCAAGCCGTCGAATACGCCCTGGACGACCTGCCGGAGGAGGACCCGCCGCACCCGCCGTGACGGGCCAAAAAAGCCGCCCTTTGTAGGGCGGCTTTTTTCTGCCTGCGGCCGTTCAGCTGTCGGCGTGCTTGAGGAATTCGAGGAAGGCAAAGACGATGGAGACCACGGTGAGGACGGCGACGATCAATTCAGACATGTTGTTGGCGTACTCGGCCTGCCCGGGGGACACCGCCCCCAGCACCAAAAAGTAAACGCACCAGATGAGTCCCAGCGCCAGCCCGAGAAAGGTGAGGTATTTGGCCACCCGGGCCGCCCGGGCCAGCACCTTTCGGGCCTGCGTCACCTGCTGCTGGGAATACCCTTTCTTGCGGCAGATGGCCTTGATCGCCCCTCCCAAAAAGCCCAGCACGATCCCGGCCGACACGGCGAGGCAGAACTGATAGAAGATGCCCATCCCCATTCCCCCTTCTCCCCGCCGGTCACACCGGCTTTTTTTCGATTGTAGCCCCCGCCCGGGCAAATGTCAAATAGCCGGACAAAAGCGGACCGGCATCTGACCACTGGCCGCCAGACGCCGGTCCGCTTGGAAAAGAGGGGGCTTTCAAAAGGAAGGGGGCAAGCCGTTAGGCTTTGACCTCGTTTTTCATGGTGTTGATGACGTCCTGCTCCATGCCAAAGGCGCTTTTCACCTTGACGGAGCCGCCGGTGATGCCCTCTTTGCACTGGGCGATGTAGTCCTGCACCTCTTTGGGGGTGTTTTGCCTGTAGAAGTCGTTTTCAGAGAGGCCGATGGCCCCCCGGGCAATGCCCCAGGTCTCGTTGGTGCCATACATCTCGGTCTCGCCGTTCATGGTCATCTTGGTCAGGTCGTAGATGGCCACGTCGTTGCGCTTTTGCATGGAGACCAGGATCAGGTCGGCGATCTCGGGCTTGCTCTCGATAAAGAAGTTGCGCTGGTCGGCGTCCACGCCGATGCCCCAGGTGCCCTCTTTGGTGCTCAGGGCCTCAAAGACGCCCAGCCCGGCGCCGCCGGCCACCTGGTGGATGATGTTGGCGCCGCTCTGCTCGATTTGCAGCAGGGCCAGCTCTTTGGCCTTGGGGGCGTTGGAGAAGTCGCCCACAAAGGAGATGGCGACCTTGCCACTGGGGTTGGCGTGCTTACTGCCCTCGATATAGCCCACCAAAAAGTCGTTGATGACCGTGTCCTCCCGACCGCCCACCCAGCCGATGACCCCGTTTTTGGACATCTTCTGGGCCAGGGCCGCCGCCAGGAAGTCGCCCTCGTTCTGGGCGTAGGTGATGCAGTAGACGTTGGGGTGCTCGGGCACCTTGCTGGGGTCGACGTCAAAGGCCACAAACTTGACGTCGGGGAACTCGGCGGCGTGCTTCTGCACGTACTCCAACCGCTCGCTGCCGGAGAGGAACACCAGGTCGTAGTTCTCGGCCGCGTCGAGGATGCTGGGCTCGATCTTCGCCTTGTCGGTGCCGTACTCAATGGTCTTGTAGGTCAGGCCAAACTCCTTGCCCGCCTTCACCAGCCCCTCGTTGGCGATGTCGGACATGGACTTGTCGCCCAGGTTGGCGGTGACATAGCAGATGCTCTCGATGTGCTTTTGCTGGCTGGAGCTCTCGTTCCCCGCCTCTTTTTTCTCCCCGCAGCCGGTCATCGTCGACCCCGCGAGAACGCTCAGCGCCAGCAGCGACGCCATCCATTTTTTCATGGTTTTCATATCCTCCCCATCTGTTTTTTGACCGTTTTCAGGCGCGATCGACGCCCAGTCAACTTGTATCTAAAACATAACATCAAGACAACAAGCTGTCAACACGGGGGCTCCATTTTCCCCCTTCTGCCAAAAGAGCAGGCCGTTTCTTTGTACATTTGTACTAAGTGTATGACAAGTTGCCCTGCAAGGGGGCCACGGCGGATCGCCGCGCAAAAAAAGGGCCCGGCAGATGCCGGGCCCGCTGGCCATTCGCTATTGTCGGCGGCTGCCCTCCCCCCACAGCTGCAGCCGCTGGATGTGGGGCATCACCACCCGCAGGGTGGAGCCGGTGACCACCCCCATTACCACGCCGGAGACCAGCAGCACCGGCAGGTAGTAAAAGGCGGCGGTGGTCTTGAGGAGGAGGACCGACATTCCGATCTGGCCCAGGTTGTGGCCGATGGAGCCGGTCATGGCCAGGGTCAATAGGTCCACCTTGCGGCTTTTTTTGAAGGCGCGGGAGAGGAGGACGACCCCCTCCATCGCCAGCACCGAGACCAGGCTGCCCGCCAAACTCATGCAGGCGGAGATGGCCCCCCGCATCAAAAAGGCCGAGAGCCCCTTGAGGGCGGTGAGGGTGAGGGCGCTGCGAAAGTCGAGGCAGAGCAGGCTGTACATCACCACGATGTTGGCCAGCCCCAGTTTGACCCCGGGGGGCATGGCCGGCAGCGGCGGGATGAGCCCCTCCAAAAAGGAGAGGACCAGGGAGACGGCAAAGAGGAGCCCCAACAGGGCGATCCGCCTGGTTTTCTGGTGCATGGTGCCGCTCCTTTCCCCCGGGCGCTACGCGTCGGCCAGGTGATAGTTTTCGTCGGTGAGGGCAAAGTCGTCCCTGATGTTGTCCGAGAGGTAGACCGCGCCGGTGGCGTCGACGGCGAGGAGGGAGAACTCCTCCCGGTCCAGGTTCTCCTTGACGCCGGAGAGCCCCTCCACAAAGAGGGCGGTGGACATGGCGTCGGCCAGGGCCCCGTCTTCGGAGATGACCGTCACCGACAGCAGGTCGGACTGGGCGGGCCAGCCGGTGGCGGGGTCGAAAATGTGGTGATAGCGCTGGCCGTCCACCTCGAAATACCGCTCGTAGGCGCCGGAGGTGGAGATCACCATCCCGTCGGCGTGGAGGGTGCCCAGGAGTTCGGTCCGGTCCTTGACCGGGGCGGACACCCCGATGTCAAAGGGCTTTCCCCCCGGCTGGTGGCCGACGGTGTAGACGTTCCCCCCGATGGAGAGGACCGCCGACTCGACCCCCTGCTGCTGGTAGACCTGCCCGGCCACCGCGCAGGCATACCCCTTGGCGATGGCCCCCAGATCCAGCTTCTGCCCCGGGCGGCGGAGCATCACCGTCCCCCGCTCCTCGTCCAGGAGGATGTCGCGGTAGTCCACCAGGGCCAGGGCCTGGTCGATCTCGCCCTGGGCGGGGACGCGTGGGTTTTTGCCGGTGATGTCCCAGAGGAGGGAGAGGGGGGCCACGGTGATGTCAAAGGCGCCGCCGCTCTCCTCGGAGAGGGCCTTGGCCCGGGCGATGAGGGTGAACACCTCAGCGTCCACCTCCACCGGCGCGATCCCCGCGTTTTGGTTGATGGCCTCGATTTGGGAGCCGTCTTTGTAGAGGGAATAGACCGACTCGAACTGGCGCAGCCGCTCGACCACGGCGGCGATCGCCTCTTCCCTGTGGGGGCCGTACACCGTCTGGCTGACAAAGGTGTTCATCAAAAAGTCGGTGCTGGAAGAGGAGGCCCGCCCCTCCTCGTACCAGCGGCCAAAGAGGAGGAGGGCCAGCAACAGGGCGGCCACCGCCACGGCCGCCGGCCAGCGCCTTGTCCGCTTTTTCACCGTTTCCACAAAACCCCTCCCCTTTCCGGCAAAACTGTCTATTTGCCATCCGATTTCTCTATTGTAATTGCCCAAAACTGCGGTGTCAACTCTCCCCCTCGAAAAGGGTTGTCGAACCTGCACAGAAAAGGGGGGATTTGCTCCCTTTCTCTCGATTGACAAATTGGATATAATAGGGTATATTAATAGTTAGCCCGGGAATGATAAATGGTGAGGTGCGCCTTTTGTCACAGCTTTCCGGTCTGTGTCCGTCCTCACGCCAGCGTCCGGGGGCGGCGCGCACCAGGTAAGTTTCTTTGCGCTGGAGAAAAGGAGAATATTATGAAGAAAGTGTTGTCCATTGCTATGGTCGCCATTCTCGCCCTCTCCGTTTTTGTTGGTTGCGGCAAATCCGCCTACAAAGACGGCACCTACAAGGCCCAGTACAGCGCTGCCGACGAGCACGGCTGGACCGAGTATGTCGAGGTCACCGTCAAAGACGGCAAGGTCACTGCCTGCACCGCCGACGCCACAAACGCCGCCGGGAAGAAGAAGTCTCAGGATGCCGATTACCGCGCCTCCATGGAGCCGGTCAACGGCAACTACCCCGAGAAGTTCTACAAGGACATCGCCACCCAGTACGTGGAGAAGCAGTCCGCCGAGAAGATGGCCGCTGTCGCCGGCGCCACCAACTCCTCCAACTCCATCAAGGTGCTGCTGGTCGAGCTGGAGAAGAGCATGAAAGAGGGCAAGACCGACACCGTCACCGTCACCGCTGCCTAAGTGCCGCTTTGACAGGCCAAAACAGAGCTTGCAAAATGGGAGATGCTACTGTTTGTAGCATCTCCCATTTTTTTGTGCCGATCCGGCGCCGACCCCGCCGCCCGCAGAGGGGCGAGGCGGCGGCGTGTGAAGGGCCTTTTTCTTTACAGGGGGCTGTTGGCGGCCACAAAGTCGATGAGCCGGCCCGCCGATTCCCGCCGCAGGGGGAACACCCGCCCGAAGTAGGGAAAGTAGAGGAGCAGCGACCAGTAGACCTCGTAGCCGCCCAGGTCAAACTCCTCCTCTGTTGGGAAGTAGCCCCCGCAGCCGTTGGTGTAGCCGCCGAAGTAGAGGTATTCGCTCCCCACCTGGGTGGCGGCGCGCAGGGCGAACTCGCACATCACCTCGTTGGGCACCCCGCAGAGACAGCCCTCCCCCAGCAAAAAGTACTGCACCTCCACCGCCTCCACCTGCCGGCGGACACCGGCGTCGAGGAGGCGGCGCACCTCGGCCAGCCAGGCCGTGCCGTCCATTTTGCAAAAGCGCCGCGCCTCATCGGCGATTTCCAGCGCCCGCTCGCAGCTGGGGACCTCGGCGGTCAACTCGACCGTGCGGGCAAACATGGCCAGCCGCTCCACCCCCTGCGGGCGGATGCGGTCGATGACCGGCTCGGCGTCCCGGAGGACGGTCTGGGCCATGTCCTCCAGAGCGGTGGCAGAGTGCTGGAAGGCGTCCCCCACGGCGTCGGGCGGGGTTTCATCCGAGCAGAAATAGCGGGGGGCCACGTTGCCCGACGCCCCCTGGGTGACCACCACTGGGCAGCGGTACCGGCGGCCCAGCAGCTCCCGCACCGCGCCGAAGTAGTCGGGGCTGATGAGCCAGTTGTCCCCCTTGAGGGCGTTGGCGTGGGCGGTCAGCCGCAACAGCAGCAGCCGGAGCTCGCCGGTGGCGGGATCCGTCACCTTTAAAACGCCCAGCCGGTCGTCCAGTTGGGCGCTGTCCGCGCGGCGGTTGACGCCGATGGAGGTGTGCCCGTTGCCCCACCCCGCGCGGGCGGGGGCCATCTGCCCGGCCGCCTCGGCGGCGGCTGCCAGCACCCGCTCGCAGAGAAGGCGCAGATAGGCGGGTTCCTCGCTGTCGTTGGGCGCAGCGTGGGTGTGGGAAAAGCAGAGCATCACCTTTTCCCGGGAAATGCCCAGCGCCTCCCCCAGCTCGTCGCGCAGCGCCCGGGCGTGCTCCAGCCCGAGGCCGATGTGGTCGATGGCGGCCAGACAGCAGCGCTCCTCCCCCAGCTGCCAGACGGTGACCTGGGCCGAGAGGGGCTTTAGCACCCCGCGGGAGAGCTGGTCCTCCCGCCCAAAGCCGATGGTGATGACCGGCCCCGTCGGGGTGACGTCGGCCTGGGCATAGCCCATGCGCAGGGCGGTTTGATTGGTTGTATCCATCTCTGATTTCTCCTTTTTTCACAGGTGGCCGGTGCGAGGGGCCATTCCGGCGGACGCTGTCCCCACCCGCCCCGCAAAAGCTCCTTTTTTCGGGATACAGCGGTGTATTTTGCCGGTCTTCTTCGCTTGCCCCACCTCGGCCAACCCCAGTATAGCACGCCCCTCCTCTCTCCGCCAGCGCGCTCTCCTCGTTTCCAGCGCAATCAAAACCGCCAGTAAAACAGGTGCCTGAGAGGAGTGCCATGCAGGCGCAGTCCCTCAAGGGACACCAAAATGGTAGGACTGCATGACACCCGCTGTCACCGTTGAACTGGTAAGCCAGGATGCCATTTCGCGTCGTCTACAATCCGAAAATCGCCTCTCCTTCTGCGCCTTCGGCACCCTTCTTTTCAGGAAAGCCTTATGCGAGAGCCATTTAAACCCCCGGCAAAATCGGGAGGGCAGGCGCTAGAATTGCCAAAAAGCGCGCCCCCTGCTTCTCCGCAGAGGGCGCGCTTTCAGGTATTTCTTCATTTCCCCGCGAGGGCGGGCACCTCCGCCAGGGAGGGCAGCTCGCAGGCCAGGTAGACCCCGCCGGTGCCGGGGGTGACCTTGACCCGAAGAAAGGCCTTGCTGCCAGCCAGGATCTCGGCGTAGGCACGCCCCTCCTCCATGTCGGCCTGCGGCAAAAAGAAGGTGATGGCCCCGTCGTCACAGCGGATGCGCTCGATCTTCTGCTCCACCGGGATGGCCTTGAGGATGTCGAGAAAGCCCACCGCCACCGCCTGGGGCTGCATCTCAGCGCGCAGGGCCGAGTCCCCCAGGGCGTCGGTGTAGTCAAAAAAGAGCTGCAAGGTGTCCCCCCTGCCAAAGAGCACCTGAATGTAGGGGCGGGGGTCCACCTCGCTCTTCAAAAAGAGGCGGGCGGTGCTCACCAGGTTGCCCAGGGCCGAGCGCTCGACCCGGCCCGCCACTGCCCGGGTGGCATAATAGGTGGCCTCCATGGCCACAACGCAGGAGGCGACCGCCCCCAACAGCAGGGCCGCGGTGCGGACCCGGCCCTTTACTGCGCGCTTTCCAGCGTTTCCCATTCTTCCATCAACCCATCCAATTTGGACTGGAGCGCCTCCAGGGCGGCGGTGATGTCCGCCAGCCGCTGGTAGTCGCTCTGCACGTCGGGGTCGGCCAGGGCCGCCTGCTGGGCGGCCATCTCCGCCTCGCAGGCCTCGATGGCCCGCTCCACCCGGGAGAGGGCCTCCCGCCGCTGGGCGGCCCGGCGCCGCTCCTCCTTGGAGCGGTAGCTCCCCGCCTCCTGCTTGGGGGCAGGCTTTTTCTCCTGTTCCTGGGCCTGGCTGGCGGCCTCCCTGGCCTCCAACTTGGCGCGGTATGCCTCGAAATTGCCCGGGGTGATCTCCACCCCGCTGCGGGACATCTCGATGATGTAGTCGGCGGTGTCGTTGAGGAGATAGCGGTCGTGGGAGACCATGAGGATGGTCCCCTCATACGCCTTGAGGGCCTTTTGCAGCTCCTCCTTGGCAAAGAGGTCCAGGTGGTTGGAGGGTTCGTCCAGCACTAGGACGTTGGGTCGCTGCAGGCTCAGGTTGGCAAATTTCAGCTTGGCCAGCTCCCCGCCGGAGAGTTCGCCCACCCGCTTTTCGATCTCCTCCCCGGTAAAGGCAAAGGCCGCCAGGTGGGAGCGCAGCTCCAACTCGGTCATGCCGGGGTATTTGTTGTGCAGGGCGTCCAGCACCGTCTCGCCGGGGTGAAAGGGGTTTTGCTCCTGCTCGAAGTAGCCGATCTTCACAAAGCCGCCTGTCTGTATCCTGCCCCGAAGGGTGGGCAGCATTCCCAGCACCTGCTTTAAAAAGGTGGATTTTCCCGCCCCGTTCTCCCCCACGATGCAGGCCTTCTCCCCCCGCTTGACGGTGAAGGAGACATCGCGGATGAGGGCTTTGCCCTCCACGCAGACATCCACCCCCTTGACCGAAAAGACATTTTCAAAGGGGGGCCGGTCAAAGGGGAATGTGAAGCGGACCACCTCCTTCTCCTCGGTGGGCTTTTCGAGGACCTCCATCTTCTCCAGCGCCTTGCGGCGGGATTTGGCCATCTTGGAGGTGGAGGCCCGCACCAGGTTTTTCTGGATGTAATCCTCGTACTTTTCAATGACCTTCTGCTGCTTTTCGTAGGCGCGGGAACCGGCGTAGAGCTCCTCCTCCTTGAGCTGTTTGTAGCGGCTGTAGTTGCCCTTGTAGCTCTTGACCCGGTGGCGGGAGACCTCGAGGATCTCGGTGACGGTGGTGTCGAGGAAGTAGCGGTCGTGGGAGACCACCACCACGCAGCCCTTGTAGCCCTTGAGGTAGTTTTCCAGCCAGAGGAGGGTCGTGAAGTCCAGGTGGTTGGTGGGTTCGTCCAGCAGCAGCACCTGGGGACCCAGGAGGAGCAGCTTGGCCAGGGCCAGGCGGGTCTTCTCCCCGCCGGACATCTTGTAGATCTCCTTGGGGAAGTCCTCCTCCCCAAAGCCCATGCCGAAGAGGACGGTGCGGATGCGGTAGTCGATGGTGTAGCCGTCGCCCGCCTCGAATTCGGTGTTCAGGGCGGCGTAGTCGGCGGCCATCCGGGCGTAGTCGGCGCCGGCGGGGTCGACCGCGGCCATCTGCCGCTGGAGCTTTGCCATCTGCTCCTGGCAGAAAAGCAGCCGGGAAAAGACCGAGCGCATCTCCTCGAAGATGGTGCGCTCAGCCGAGAGGCCGCTGTTTTGCTTGAGAAAGCCGATGCTGGTGCCCCGGGTGATGAACAGCTCGCCCGCGTCGGGGGTCAGCTCCCCGGTGATGAGTTTGAGCAGGGTGGACTTGCCCGCCCCGTTCTGGCCGATGATCCCCACCCGAGAGGTGTCGGTCAGGGTAAAGTTGACCCCCTGCAAGATCGGGAACTGGCCGAAGGAGAGGGAGAGGTCGTTGCACTTGATTTCCATGGTGTCACCTGTTGTGTCGTCGAGAGATTTTCAAAACAGGTCTATCATACCACATCTCCCGCAAAAAAGACAGCGGGGGGAGGGGGGAAACCGCTTTACAAAAAAAGAGGGGGTGTTTATACTGGAAAGCAGAGGATCAGGGGGCAAAGAGCGGCCGCGATTTTGCGCCTGCCGCCCCCCATCCAAAAAGGAGGGGCCGCCATGACCGAACAGCTGGCGAGGACCATCGCCGCACTGCAAAAAAACAACATCCAAGCCCAATTCGTGGAGGGCCCGGAGGACCTGGTGGCCCTTCTGCGCCGAGACTACCTGCGGCCCGGCGACACGGTGGCCATGGGCGGCACCATGACCGCCGCCGAGACGGGGGTGGCCCGGCTGCTGGCCTGCGGGGACTACCGCTTTCTCGACCGGGCCCGCCCCGGTATCACCCCCGAGGAGGCCGGAGAGATGATGCGCCGCGCCTTCTTTGCCGACTGGTACATCACCTCGACCAACGCCGTCACCGAACAGGGCGAGCTCTTCAACGTGGACGGCAACGGCAACCGGGTGGCGGCCATGGCCTTTGGACCCAAAAAGGTGCTCGTCATCGCCGGGGAGAACAAGATCGTCCCCGACCTGAAGGCGGCGGTGGAGCGGGTCAAGGCGGTGGCCGCGCCGAAAAACTGCGTTCGCCTGGGGCTGGCCACCCCCTGTGCGGCCACCGGCCACTGCGGCGAGCGGCGCTGCCGCAGCGAGGGGCGCATCTGCTGCGATTTCTCGGTGCAGTCCTACCAGCGGGACCCCCAGCGCATCCACCTCTTCTTCCTGCCGGGGCAGCTGGGCTACTGATCGTTTGAGATGGCAAATAAAGACAGAGACGATAGAGAAAAGGAGCGATTTTCATGATCCCAAACCGCCAACAGGCATACGACATCCTCACCAAGTACACCCACTCCCCCGATTTGGTCAAACACGCCCTCTGTGTGGAGGGGACCATGCGCCATTTCGCCCGCCTCGCGGGGGCGGACGAGGAGCTGTGGGGGGTCGTGGGGCTGCTGCACGACGTGGACTACGACCAGTACCCCGAGGAGCACTGCAAGAAGGCGGTGGAGCTGCTGAAAGCCGAAGGGGTGGACGACAGCGTCATCCACTCGGTCTGCTCCCACGGGTACGGCCTCTGCTGCGACGTCGCGCCCGAGAGCGAGATGGAGAAGACCCTCTACACGGTGGACGAGCTCACCGGCATCATCAACGCCGCGGCCCTGGTGCGCCCCAGCAAGAGCGTGATGGACATGGAGCTCAAGAGCCTGAAAAAGAAGTTCAAGGACAAAAAATTCGCCGCCGGCTGCAACCGGGACGTGATCCGCGGCGGCTGTGAACTGCTGGGGAAAGAGCTGGACTGGGTGATGGCCGAGGCCCTGGAGGGGATGAAGGAAGTGGCCGATCAGGTCGGCCTGGGGATGGCGGAGTGACCGCACCCCTCTGCAGCCACAAAAAAAGGAACGGATCTCTCCGTTCCTTTTTTGCTCACCGGGACAGACTAGTCAAACAGGGCCTTGAGCTTGCTTTTGGGCTGAAAGCCCAGGGTGCGCTTGATCTCCTGCCCGTCCTGAAAGAGGATCAGGGTGGGGACGCTCATCACCCCAAAGCGGTTGGCGATGTCGGGCGCCTCGTCGATGTCCAGCTTGTAAAAGTCGGCCTGCCCCTCCATCTCGCCGGCCAGCTCTTCGAGCACCGGGCCCAGCATCTTGCAGGGGCCGCACCAGGTGGCGAAAAAGTCCACCAGCACCGGCTTGCCGCTGCCCTTGACGGCGGTTTCAAAATTGCTTTCATTCAGGTGTTCCAGCGTCATGGTTCGTTTGACCTCCTTAGTTTTCTTCTTTTTATACCAGTTTAGTATAGTTTTGTTCATTTGTCAACCCTATCCTTTCCCTACTTCGACCGGTTATGCGGAAAAGACGCGCCTCTCCCCCGCCGCCGGTACCCATTGTCTCTCATCAACATATACGAAAAGGAGCGGATTTCCATGCGCGTGCGCATCGATGCAGACGCCTGCCCGGTGACCCGGCTGGCCCTCGCCCTCTGCCGGGAGCGGGGGGTGGCCGTCACCCTCTACTGCGACACCGCCCACCAGTTTGCGCCGGGCGAGGGGTGCGAGGTGAAGGTGGTCTCCCAGGGGGCCGACGCCGCCGACTACGCCCTGGTGGGCGACCTGGCGCCGGGGGATATCGCCGTCACCCAGGACTACGGGGTGGCCGCCATGGCCCTGGCCAAACGGGCGCGGGCGCTCAACCAAAACGGGCTGGTCTACACCGACGAAAACTTAGACGGGCTGCTGATGAGCCGCCACCTGGGGAGAAAGATCCGCCGGGCGGGCGGCCGCACCAAGGGCCCCAAAAAGCGCACCGCCCAGCAGGATGAAGACTTCTGCCGGGCGCTGGAGGGGCTGCTGGACGCCCGCCCCTGATGGCGGGCAGAGAAAAAGAGGAAGCGGGGGGGGGGGGGGGGGGGGGGGGGGGGGGGGGGGGGGGGCCCCACGTATGGGGGGCCCCCCCCCGCGCTTTCTGTTGGGGTGCTGTTTTATGTATGTGCAGGCGGGTCAGATGGCGGCCTCCAGATCCTTGCGCAGCCGCTTGATGATCCGCTTTTCCAGCCGGGAGATGTAGGACTGGGAGATGCCGATGAGCTCGGCCACCTCCTTTTGGGTGTGCTCCTTTTGCCCCCCCAGGCCAAAGCGCATCTCCATGATGATCCGCTCCCGGGGGGCCAGGCGGGCCACCGCCTGCTGCAAGAGGGTGCGCTCGGCGTCCTTTTCGATGCCCTTGCCCACGCTGTCGGGCTCGGTGCCGAGGATGTCGGAGAGGAGCAGCTCGTTGCCGTCCCAATCCACATTCAGCGGCTCGTCGATGCTCAGGTCCTGGTGCTTGTTGGAGGCCTTGCGCAGGTACATGAGGATCTCGTTTTCGATGCAGCGGGAGGCGTAGGTGGCCAGCTTGATCTTCTTTTGGGGCTGAAAGGTGTTCACCGCTTTGATGAGGCCGATGGTACCGATGGAGATCAGGTCCTCCACCCCCACCCCGGTGGACTCAAATTTCTTGGCGATGTAGACCACCAGCCGCAGGTTGTGGACAATGAGGGTCTCCTTGGCGCTCTCCTCCCCCCGCTCCAGCTGGTCAAACACCTCCGCCTCGCGGCTCTTTTCCAGGGGCGGGGGCAGTACCTCCGGCCCGTTGATGTAGTAGACGTGTCTACCGCCGAACCATTTTTTCCACAGTCTTCGCAGCCAATCCATTGTCGGTCCTCCCTATGATCTCTCCTTGCAGGATACAGTCGTTTTCCCCCTTGCCAAAGCGCTCGGCCACCACCCCCACACAGACCCGGCCGGTGTTGCAGAGCACCCGGCCGCGGGCGTCCTCCACCAAGACCCGGTCGGGGGTAAAGGCCGGGAGCAGCGCCTTGCCGCTGGCGGTGCCGTAGGGGATGAGGCGGAGGCCGGCGGGGTCTTTGGTCTGCGAGCTGAGCACGAACAGCTGCTGGTGGGCGGTGAGAAGGGGGGCCGCCGCCGAGAGGGAGAGCAGGACCACCGGGTCCCCGGTATAGGGGTCGGCAAGGGTGTTGCCGGTGTCCACAAAACCGGTGCAGACCGTCTCCCTCCCCCCTTTTTGGACCCGCACCCGGTACTGGGCCCTGGAGAACCGCCCCGAGAGCCAGCTGACCCCCTCCACCAGCAGGTAGGAGAGGCCCGCGAAGAGGACAAAGGTGCCGATGGGCAGGTCCAAGTACAAGACCCCGTTAAAATAGGCCATCCGCTTGGGGGAAAAGGCCAGCTCCAACCCCATGATGGCCCCGGCAAAGACAAAGTTCACCAGCAAAAACAGGAGGGCGTTCTTCCCAAAACCGGCCAGGGACCGGTTGGGAAAGGCCACCGCCACCGTCAGGACACAGAGGGCGATCTTGAAAAAGAGGTTGTCAAACCCCGGCAGCAGGATGCAGGCGGAGAGGGCCCCTGAAAGGGCGCTGGCCGCCAAGATCCGCAGCCGCCCGGCGGGGATCCCCCCCAGGCAGGCGGTGCCCAGCAAGAGCAGGTAGTTGATAAAGACGTTGATGGCCACCAGGACGTCCAGGTAAACGGTCACGGCGATTCCCCCCTGTCTCTGATGATAGCCCGAGCGGAGAGCGGGATTTGGCGAATCCTGCCCCCGGGGACAAGTCGGCCTCCCCTCCTCCCTGCCCCGGGGAGGGCGGCCGGCGGGACGGGGGCGCGCCCCTCTTAACGAAAATTTCATCTTCGCGCCCCGTTTGCTTGCCCCCTTTTTACGCCCGCCCCTCTATGATGAGAGCAGAAGGAGGAGGAAACCGTGATGAGCCGTGTAATTTCCCTTTGCAGACAGTCTTCTTTAGACCGGCGGCTGGGCCGCTGGATGGCACAGCACCCCTATTTGAGCTACGGGCTGCTCTGGCTGGCCATGCCCTTGGGGCTGTTGGCGGCGGTCTTTCTGCTGGCGGCGGCGATCGCCTTCCCCATCGCCTGGCTGTTCGGCTGTCTGTGACAGGAACTGCAGCCGTCTTAATCCTTTCTTAATTTCCCGCGCGGAGCCCCTAACACTCTTTTTAGGGACTCCGCGCTAAACTTTGACAAGGAGAGGAGGGAATCGAAAAATGGAAATACTTGTTGCCGCGATCGGAGGGATCGCGGTCATCCTTTTGATTTACTACGTCGCAATTTTGATGAGAGGTGACAAACAGTGATGGGAACCATTTTGCAATACATCCTCTACCTGGCGGTGCTCGTCGCCCTGGCCATCCCCCTGGGCAGCTACATCGCCAAGGTGATGAAGGGGGAAAAGACCTTTTTGTCCCGCCTCCTGACCCCCTGCGAGCGGGCGGTCTACAGGGTGATGCGGGTCGACCCCGGCGAGCAGATGGGGTGGAAGCGGTACGCCGCCAGCGTGCTCCTCTTTTCCGGGGTCAGCCTGGTTGTCCTCTTTCTGCTGCAACTGCTGCAGGGCGCGCTGCCCGGAAATCCCCAAAACCTGCCGGGGGTGGGCTGGCACCTGTCCTTTAACACCGCCGTCAGTTTCGTGACCAACACCAACTGGCAGTCCTACACCGGCGAGAGCACCCTGAGCTACCTGACCCAGGCCCTGGGGCTGACGGTGCAAAACTTCCTCTCGGCGGCGGTGGGCATCGCCGTCCTGTTCGCCCTCATCCGCGGGCTGATCCAGGTGAAGAGAGAGGGGTTGGGCAGCTTCTGGGTGGACATGACCCGCATCACCGTCCACATCCTGCTGCCCCTGAACCTGGTGCTGGCCGTCTGCCTGGTGGCCGGCGGGGTGATCCAGAGCTGGAAGCCCGCCCAGACCGTCTCCCTGCTGGAACCGGTGGCGGTGAGCGCTGAGGGGGAGATCTTGGAGGGGGCCGACATCGACCTGGAAACCGGCACCGTGACCCTTGGCGGCCGGACGGTCGAGGGGGCCCAGATCGTGACCGAACAGTTTGTGCCCATGGGGCCGGCCGCCAGCCAGGTGGCCATCAAACAGTCGGGCACCAACGGCGGCGGCTTTATGGGGGTCAACTCGGCCCACCCGCTGGAAAACCCCAGCCCCTTTACCAACCTGCTGGAGATGATCTCGCTGCTGCTGATCCCGGCGGCCCTCTGCTTCACCTTCGGCCGGTGTGTGAAGAACAAAAAGCAGGGCGTCGCCATCTTCCTGGCCATGTTCCTCTGCCTGGTCACCGCCCTGGCGGTGGTGGCCGTCAACGAGCAGATGGCCACCCCCCAACTGGCCCAGAGCGGGGCGGTAGACCTGTCGGCCGTACAGCAGGCCGGCGGCAACATGGAGGGCAAGGAGACCCGCTTCGGCATCGCCACCTCCTCCACCTGGGCGGTCTTTACCACCGCCGCCTCCAACGGCTCGGTCAACGCCATGCACGACAGCTTCACCCCCCTGGGGGGGATGATCCCCATGCTCCTGATGCAGCTGGGCGAGGTCGTCTTCGGCGGCACCGGCTGCGGCCTTTACGGAATGCTGGCCTTTGCCATCCTCGCCGTCTTTATCGCCGGGCTGATGGTGGGGCGCACCCCCGAATTTCTGGGCAAAAAGATCGAGCCCTATGAAATGAAGTGGGCGGTGGTGGTCTGCCTGGCCACCCCGGTGGCCATCCTGATCGGCAGCGGCATCGCCGCCGCCCTCCCCCAGGTGGCGGAGAGCCTTGGCAACACCGGGGCACACGGCTTTTCCGAGGTGCTGTACGCCTTCTCCTCCGCAGGGGGGAACAACGGCTCCGCCTTTGCGGGGCTCAACGCCAACACCGTCTTTTTGAACCTCTCCCTGGGGCTGGTCATGCTCTTTGCCCGGTTCGTGCCGGTCGTCGGTACCCTGGCCATCGCCGGCAGCCTCGCCAAGAAGAAGAGGCTGGCGGTGACGGCGGGCACCCTCTCCACCACCAATGGGATGTTTGTCTTTTTGCTCATCTTCGTGGTGCTGTTGGTGGGCGCCCTGAGCTTCTTCCCCGCCCTGGCCCTGGGGCCCATTGCCGAGTTCTTCGGCAGCATCGCGTAAAGGAGGCCTTTCCTGTGACAAAAACAAAAAAGAGCGCCCTCATGGACCGGGCGATGGTCCTGCGGGCGGTCAAGGACTCATTTGTGAAGCTGGCGCCCCGGACGCAGGCCCAAAACCCCGTCATGCTGCTGGTTTACATCTCCGCCACCCTGACCACCGCCCTCTGGGGGTTCTCCCTCTTCGGCGTCGGCGACGCCCCGTCGGGCTACACCCTGGCCATCGCCGTCATCCTCTGGTTCACCGTCTTGTTTGCAAACTTTGCCGAGGCCATTGCCGAGGGCCGGGGCAAGGCCCAGGCCGACGCCCTGCGCGCCTCGAAGAGAGAGGTGAGCGCCCGCAAGATCCCCTCTGCCGAGCGCAAGGACGAGGGGTGCGAGTGCCCCTCGTCCCAGCTGAGGAAGGGGGACATCGTGCTGGTGCGGGCGGGCGAGACCATCCCCGCCGACGGCGAGGTCATCGAGGGGGCCGCCTCGGTGGACGAGAGCGCCATCACCGGCGAGTCGGCCCCGGTCATCCGCGAGGCGGGCGGCGACCGGAGCGCCGTCACCGGGGGCACCACCGTCCTCTCGGACTGGATGGTGGTGCAGGTCACCAGCGACCCCGGCCAGAGCTTTCTGGACAAGATGATCGCCATGGTGGAAGGGGCGGCCCGGAAAAAGACCCCCAATGAGATCGCCCTGCAAATCTTTCTGGTGGCCCTCTCCATCATCTTCATCCTGGTGACCCTCTCCCTTTACACCTACTCCCTCTTCTCGGCCAACCAGGCGGGGATCGAAAACCCCACCTCGGTCACCACCCTGGTGGCCCTGCTGGTCTGCCTGGCGCCCACCACCATCGGCGCGCTCCTCTCGGCCATCGGCATTGCCGGGATGAGCCGGCTCAACCAGGCAAACGTCCTGGCCATGAGCGGCCGGGCCATCGAGGCCGCCGGGGACGTGGACATCCTGATGCTGGACAAAACCGGCACCATCACCCTGGGCAACCGGCAGGCGCACGCCTTCATCCCGGTGGACGGCACCGCCCCGGAGGAGCTGGCCGACGCAGCGCAGCTGTCCTCCCTGGCCGACGAGACCCCCGAGGGGCGCAGCGTGGTGGTGCTCGCCAAAGAGCGCTTTGGCCTGCGGGGGCGCAGCCTCTCTGACAAGGGGATGACCTTTATTCCCTTCACCGCCAAGACCCGGATGAGCGGCGTCGACTTTGGCGGCAGCGAGATCCGCAAGGGCGCCGCCGAGGCGGTCAAGGCCTATGTCCTCGCCGGCGGCGGCCGGTACAGCGAGGCCTGCGAACAGGTGGTGCGCCAGATTTCCGAACAGGGGGGCACCCCCCTGGTGGTGGCCAAAGACCACCGGGTCCTCGGGGTCATCCACCTCAAAGACATCATCAAAAAAGGGGTCAAAGAGCGGTTTGCCGACCTGCGCAAGATGGGGATCAAGACCATCATGATCACCGGCGACAACCCCCTCACGGCGGCGGCCATCGCCGCCGAAGCCGGGGTGGACGACTTTTTGGCCGAGGCCACCCCCGAGGGGAAACTGAAGATGATCCGCGACTTTCAGGCCGGTGGCCACCTGGTGGCCATGACCGGCGACGGCACTAACGATGCCCCCGCCCTGGCCCAGGCCGATGTGGCCGTGGCCATGAACAGCGGCACCCAGGCGGCCAAAGAGGCCGGCAACATGGTGGATCTGGACTCCTCCCCCACCAAGCTCATCGACATCGTGCGCATCGGCAAACAGCTGCTGATGACCCGGGGCAGCCTGACCACCTTCTCCATCGCCAACGACGTGGCCAAGTACTTCGCCATCATCCCGGCGCTTTTCACCGGGCTCTACCCAGGGCTGGCGGCGCTGAACATTATGGGGCTGCACTCGCCCCAGAGCGCGATCCTCTCGGCCATCATCTACAACGCCCTCATCATCATCGCCCTGATCCCCCTGGCCCTGAAGGGGGTCAAGTACCGGGAGGTGTCGGCCGGCAAGCTGCTCTCCCAAAACCTGCTCATCTACGGCCTCGGCGGCATCGTCGCCCCCTTTGTCTTCATCAAACTCATCGATCTGCTGCTGGTCTTCTTTGGGCTGGCATAGGCGGCCGGGCCCTTTCAAATCACTGCAAACGGAGGGAATTTCTGTGAAAAAAATCAAGTCCATCCTGCCCCGGGCAGCCATGCTCCTGCTGGTGTTCACGGTGGTCTGCGGGGTGCTCTACACCCTGGCCGTCACCGGCATCGCCCAAATTTTCTTTCCCCACCAGGCAAACGGCAGCATCATCGAGGTGGACGGCAAGCGCTACGGCAGCGAGCTGCTGGGGCAGCAGTACACCGACGAGGGCCACATGTGGGGCCGCATCATGAAGCTGGACGTGAGCACCTACCGCGACGAGGACGGGAAGGCGCTGCTCTACGCCGTCCCCTCCAACTTGAGCCCCGCCAGCGAGGAGTACGAGCAACTGGTGGCCCAGCGGGTGGAAAAACTGCGGGCGGCCGACCCCGAGCGGGGCGACACCCCCATCCCGGTGGACCTGGTGACCTGTTCGGGCAGCGGCCTTGACCCTCATATCTCCCCCGCCGCAGCCGAGTACCAGGTGCCCCGGTTGGCCCGCGCCACCGGCAGGAGCGAGGACGAGGTGCGCGACATCATCAAAGATTGCACCGACGGCCGGTTTTTGGGCCTCTTCGGCGAGGAGCGGGTCAATGTGCTGGAGGTCAACCTGCGCCTGGACGGCATCCTCTGACCCCTGCCGCCGAGGGGGGCGGGCCCAAAATCCCCAGGGCGGAGAGCAGAGGACCGGCAGCTCCTCCCCTGCGCGGGGGTGCAGACGACAGGCCGCAACCCCGAGCGCGGGCCGCTTTTCCAGAACGGCGCGCTTCACGCGGGGGAGATGGATAAAACCATTGACTGCCAAAATCCCCCGTTCCCGTTTGAGGGCATCCGCCCCGAACGGTGCGGAGCAAAATCGGGAAAGGCCCGAGGCCGCGCTGCCGCCTGCGCCAGGTCGTCAAAGTGCACCGCCTCGAGCAGGGCGGCAGTCCGCGCTTTAGGGAAAGCGGGCATATCTTCCCCCCGCCGAGAGGGCGGGCCATCTTAATGAAATTTTAATCCCCTAAACGCAGTCCTTATGCTGCGCTTAGGGGATTTCGTGTTAAAATGGCGTAAGGAAAAAAGGAGGGGTGTCGCTTGGAGGAGACGAGGAGGGACCCGGAGGATTTTCTCCGCCAAATCCGGCGGGAGGAGCGGGCCAAACAGCGGGGGCGGCTGAAAATCTTTTTCGGCTACGCCGCCGGGGTGGGCAAGACCTACGCCATGCTCAAAGCCGCCCAGGCGGCCCGGCGGCGGGGGGTCGATGTGGTGGCCGGATATGTGGAGCCCCACGCCCGCCCCGCCACCGCCGCCCTTTTAAAGGGGCTGGAACAACTGCCCCCCCTGGCAGTGGAGCACCGGGGCATCGCCCTGCGGGAATTCGATTTGGACGCGGCCATCGCCCGCCGCCCCCAGCTGATGCTGGTGGACGAACTGGCCCACACCAACGCCGACGGCTGCCGCCACCAAAAGCGCTATCAGGACGTGGACGAACTGCTGGGGGCGGGCATCGACGTCTACACCACCGTCAATGTGCAGCACATCGAGAGCCTCTACGACACGGTGGCGGCCATCACCGGGGTGACGGTGCGCGAGCGCATCCCCGACCGGGTGTTCGACGGCGCCGACCAGGTGGAGCTGGTGGACATCGAGCCGCAGGAGCTGATGGAGCGGCTGCAGGCGGGAAAGATCTACCGAGAGGAGCAGGCCCAGCGGGCACTGGTCAACTTTTTTGACGAGAAAAACCTGACGGCCCTGCGGGAGATCGCCCTGCGCCGCTGTGCCGACCGCATCAACCGGCTGGCCGAGCGGGTGCGGCTGGCCGAGGAGGGCGGCTACTGCACCGACGAGCACATCCTCGTCTGCCTCTCCCCTTCCCCCTCCAACGCCAAGTGCATCCGCACCGCCGCCCGGATGGCGGGGGCCTTCAAGGGCGGTTTGACCGCCCTCTTCGTCGAGACGCCCGACTTCCCCAGCCTCAGCGTGCAGGACCGGGCCCAACTGCGGGAGAACATCCACCTGGCGGGGCAGCTGGGGGCCTCGGTGGAGACCGTCTACGGCGAGGACGTACCCTTTCAGATCGCCGAGTTCGCCCGGGTGTCGGGGGTGTCAAAAATCGTCATCGGCCGCAGCAGCACCCGCCGCAAGTACCCCTGGCGGGGGCCCAGCCTCACCGACCGACTGATTGCCGCCGCCCCCAACCTGGACATCCACATCATCCCCGACGACAGCGCCGGGTACTACCGCGCCAAGCGGGTGCGCCAGCGCCGCGCCGGCAAGGTGGGGCCCGACCTGCTCAAGAGTGCGGCCCTGCTGGCCGGGGCCACGGCGGTGGGCTTTCTCTTCGAGCGGCTGGGCTTTACCGAGGCCAACATCATCACCGTCTACATCCTCGGGGTGCTGCTGACGGCGGTCATCACCAAAAAGCGGGTGTACAGCCTGGTCGCGTCGGCGGTGAGCGTGCTCACCTTCAACTACTTTTTCACCGTGCCGCGCTACACCCTGGCGGCCTACGACAGGGGTTACCCCGCCACCTTCGCCATCATGTTCATCGCCGCCTTTCTCACCAGCACCCTGGCCGGGCGGCTCAAACAGCAGGCCCGCCGCTCGGTGGAGACCGCCTATCGCACCAAGACCCTGCTGGAGACAAACCAGCTGCTGCAGCGCTGCGACAGCCGGGAGGCGATCATCGGCACGGTGGCCGGGCAGCTGGTAAAGCTGTTGCGGCGGGACGTGGTCTTCTACCCCGCCCGGGACGGCAGGGTGGGCGAACCCCTCCCCTTCCCCGCCCAGGGCGGGGCGCCCCGGGCCGAACTCACCGCCGAAAACGAGCGGGCGGTGGCCGCCTGGGTCTTTCAAAACAACAAGCGCGCCGGGGCCAGCACCGGCACCCTGGGCAGCGCCAAATGCCTCTACTTGGCGGTACGGGTCAACGAGGTGGTCTACGGGGTGGCGGGCATCGCCCTGGACGGCGAGCCCCTGGACGCCTATGAAAACAGCATCATGCTCTCCATCCTGGGGGAGTGCGCCCTGGCGCTGGAGAGCGAGAACGCCATGCGGGGGCGGGAGGCGGCGGCCGTGCTGGCCAAAAACGAACAGCTGCGGGCCAACCTGCTGCGCTCCATCTCCCACGACCTGCGCACCCCCCTCACCTCCATCTCCGGCAGCGCCGGCGTGCTGCTGGAGAGCGAGAAAAACCTGGACGAGGGCCAGCGCCGGCAGCTCTACAGCGACATCTACGAGGACTCCCTCTGGCTGATCAACCTGGTGGAAAACCTGCTCTCGGTGACCAAGATCGAGGACGGCACCATGCGCCTGAACCCGACGGCCGAACTGGTGGAGGAGGTGGTGGGCGAAGCGCTGCGCCACGTGAGCCGCAAGAGCGCCGAACACCACATCCAGACCCACTTCCCCGACGAGTTCCTGCTGGCAAAGATGGATGCCCGCCTCATTGTGCAGGTCCTCATCAACCTGGTGGACAACGCCATCAAGTACACCCCGGTCGGCTCGACCATCGCCGTCTCGGCCGCCCGCAAAGGGCGGTGGGCGGTCATTTCGGTGGCCGACGACGGCGACGGCATCCCCGACAGCGCCAAAGCGCGCATCTTCGACATGTTCTACACCGTCAACTCGGGGGTGGCCGACAGCCGCCGGAGCATGGGGTTGGGGCTGGCCCTCTGCAAGTCCATCGTCACCGCCCACGGCGGCGAGATCGCCGTGGCCGACAACACCCCCCGCGGAACCGTATTTTCCTTTACACTGCCCATCGAGGAGGTAACGCTGCATGAACAATAAACCGCTGATTTTGGTGGTGGAGGACGACCCCGCCGTCCGCAACCTGATCTCCACCACGCTGGAGGCCCACGACTACAAACACCACGCCGCCCCCACCGGGGAAGCCGCCATCCTGGAGGCCGCCTCCCACAATCCCGACGTGATCCTTCTGGACCTGGGGCTGCCGGACACCGACGGCGTTCAGGTGATCCAAAAAATCCGCAGCTGGTCGAACACCCCCATCATCGTCATCAGCGCCCGCAGCGAGGACACCGACAAGATCGAGGCGCTGGACGCCGGGGCGGACGACTACCTGACCAAGCCCTTTTCGGTGGAGGAGCTGCTGGCCCGGCTGCGGGTCACCTTTCGCCGGCTGCACGGGGGCAGCGGCGGCAGCCAGGACGGGGCCGTCTTTGAAAACGGCGAGCTCAAAATCGACTACGCCGCCGGCTGTGTCTACCTGGGGGGCGAGGAGATCCACCTGACCCCCATCGAGTACAAGCTGCTCTGCCTGCTGGCCAAAAACGTGGGCAAGGTGCTGACCCACTCCTACATCACGAGGGAGGTGTGGGGCAGCGCCTGGGAAAACGACGTGGCCTCGCTGCGGGTATTCATGGCCACCCTGCGCAAGAAGATCGAAAAGGACCCCTCCGCCCCCCAGTACATTCAGACCCACGTGGGGGTGGGCTATCGGATGCTGCGGGTGTAGATCGCCCTTTTGGCGGCAAAAAGCCCCTGCTCGAAGGGCGAGCAGGGGTTTTTTTCTTTTAGAGGACCGCCTCCTGCGGCTGCTCCTCCAAGACCGAGGTGCAGTGGGGGCAGCGGGTGGCTTCAATGGCGATTTTCTCCCTGCAGTAGGGACAGGTCTTTTCCCGGGGCGCTTCGGGCGCCTGCTCCCGCTTCCCCAGCGAGGCGACCTTGTTGACGGCCTTGAGGATGCAAAAGAGCACCAGGGCGATCAAGAGAAAGTTGAGGACCGCCGAGAGAAAGGCCGAGGCAAAGCCGGCGACGTCCGCCAGGCCATAGGTGGCGCTGCCGGTGACCACGTTCAAAATGGGGTTGATAAAGTTGGCCGTCAGGGCGGTGACAATGCCCGAGAAGGCGCCGCCGATGAGGATGCCCACCGCCATGTCGACCACGTTGCCGCGCAGGGCAAAGGCCTTGAATTCCCGCATAAAAGTTTTCATGATGCGCTCCTTTTCGACTCGTTTTTCCAATTAGTATAGCAGCAAACCGGCCGAAAGAAAAGGGGGACTTGCCAAACGGGACGCGCTGCCGTAAACTGTAAAAAACGGCACCAAGAGGAGGCGGACCAATGGCTACCATTGCGCAGTGGAAAGAGGCTCTGGAGCGCAGAGCGCTGGATGAACAGTTGGAGTGGCTGTCCCCCGGACACGCGGCGCGGCAGCGGGGGCGGCTGGCGCGGGGGCTGGCTGGCTTTGCCGCCCAGTGGCGAGAGCAGGGGCCGGTGCGCCTCTTCTCGGCCCCGGGGCGCACCGAACTGGGGGGCAACCACACCGACCACCAGGGCGGGCGGGTGCTCTGCGCCGCCGTCGACCTGGACACCCTGGTGATCGCCGCCCCCGCCGAGGGGGAGGTCATCGAACTGGTGTCCGAGGGGTTCTCCCCCTGCCGGGCGGCGCTTTCCGACCTCGCCCCCCGCCCGGCGGAGAGGGGGACCACCGCCGCTCTGCTGCGGGGGGTCGCCGCCGGGCTGCAAAAAGGGGGCTGCGCCCTGGGCGGGGCGCGGCTCTACGCCCTCTCCGACGTATTGCCGGGCAGCGGCCTCTCCTCCTCTGCCGCCTTTGAGGTGGCGGTGGCCGCCGCCCTGAACGGGCTGTTTGAGGGCGGGCGCACCCCGCTGGAACTGGCGGCGATCGGCCAGCGGGCCGAGAGCGGCTACTTCGGCAAGCCCTGCGGGATGATGGACCAGGTGGCCAGCGCGGTGGGGGGGATCGCCCAGCTGGATTTCGCCGACCCCCTCCGCCCCGCCGTCACCCCCCTCTCCTGCCGCTGGGAGGACAGCGGCCACCAGCTCTGCCTGGTGGCGACCGGAAGCAGCCACGCCGACTTGACCGAGGACTACGCCGCCATCCCCCGGGAGATGGGGGAGGTGGCCGCCTGGTTTGGCCGGGAGCGGCTGTGCCAGGTGGAGGAAGAGGCCCTCTACGCCAACTGGGCCGCCCTGACACAGGCCCTGGGGGAGCGGCCGGTCCTGCGGGCCGCCCACTTTTTTAGGGAGGACCGGCGGGCCGCGCAGGAGGCCCAGGCCCTTGCCCAGGGGGATTTTTGCACCTTTTTGCAGCTGGTGCGCCACTCGGGGCGCTCCTCCGCCTTTTACCTGCAAAACCTCTACTCCCCCGCTCGGCCCCGCAGCCAGCCCCTGACGGCGGCCCTTGCCCTCTGCGACCGGCTGCTGGCCGGGCAGGGGGCCTACCGGGTCCACGGGGGCGGCTTTGGCGGGACCGCCCTGGTCTTGCTCCCCAACGAGCTGGCCGCCCCCTTTTGCAGCGCCATGGAGGGGGCGCTGGGGCCCGACTGCTGCCGATCCCTCTCCATCCGCCCCGTGGGGGCGGTGGAGCTCGCCCTCCCCCGATGACCGCGCAAAAAAGGCGGGCGCCCCGCAACGGGCGCCCGCCTTCTCTCCTGTCTGGCGATCACTCCTCGTAGTCCACCGCCGCGCGCTGGCAGACCACGCTGTGGACAAACTTTTTGACCTCCAGGTGAGCCGGGTGGACCTGGTACCCCTCCAGAGCTGCCCGGTCGGTGAGTTGGGAGACCAGGCAGAGGTCGTACCCGCCGGGGGTGAAGTTCTGGTGCACCCCCGCCGAGAGCAGGCCGGGCACCTGACCCACCAGTCCCTCCAGCAGTTCCTTCATCTTGCGGGCGCTGGCGGCCCGCTCGGCCTCTGGTGCCTCTTTCAAATTCCAAAAGACAATGTGTGTGACCACGGTAAAACCACCTTTCAAACTTCACGGGATATGTGGCAAAGCTGTAAGCTTATTGTAATAAAGGACCATGGAAAAGGCAACCGTTTTGCCCTATAATGAAATCAACAAAAACAGGCGGCCCTGCAAACAGAGCTGCCCCAGAGGGGAGGAATGCCGGATGAAGCGGTTTTTGCGCTATCTGCGAAACGCTATAATCATTGTGCTCGGCCTGGCCATCATCGCCGGGACCGCCTTCTCCGTTGCCTGCTTTGGCGACTACCGCAAACGGGTGGAGGCGGAGCCGGTAGCCGAAAAGGTGGCCGCCCTCCGCCGGGAAGAGGGGTATGTCCCCATCGGCGAGATCTCGGAAAACTTTCAAAAGGCCATCGTCGCCATCGAGGACCACCGCTTTTACTCCCACGGGGGGATCGACATCATCTCCATCGGCCGGGTGCTCTGGAAGAGCCTCTGGAACGGGCGGATCGTGGGGGGCGCCAGCACCATCACCCAGCAGGTCTGCAAAAACATCTACCTCTCCCAGGAACAGAGCCTTTCCCGCAAGGTGACCGAGGTCTTCTTCGCCTTCAAGTTGGAGCACGAACTCTCCAAGGAGGAGATTTTGGAGCTCTACTGCAACACCAGCTATTTCGGCAACGGGCGCACCGGCATCGCCGCGGCCAGCGCCTACTACCACACCGACCCCAGCGATTTGACAGTGGCCCAGGCGGCGTTTCTGGCCGCCCTGCCCCAGGCCCCCAGCTACTTTGCCGACAACCCCGAGCAGATGGAGGGTCGCTGGCGGGCCGTGCTGGGCGCTATGGTGGCTTACGGCTACCTCACCGAGGGGGAGCGCGACGAGATCGTCGCCCAGGGCTGCCCCATCCCCGATGAACTGCGATAGACAGATTTGGCGATAAAAGAGGCCGCGCGCCCGGGCAAGGGGTGCGCGGCCTCTCGGCCGTCTGTCAACCTGTTGGGGAAAAACGAGCTGTCAAATAGGGAACGAATGGGCCTGGCGGGTCTGGCGGGGAGCAAGGGCAGGCCTGCCAGGGCGAGGCGGCGTTCGTTCCTGTCAAACAGCCCCCCTCCCCTCCAGGCGGCATCTCGGCGGTGTGGTGGCCGCTACTCCTCCCCCAGCAGCTGGGCGAGGGCGCGCTGACCGGCCGCCCAACTCTCCTCCGCCTCGGCGGCAAGGGCAGCAAAATAGCGGTCCATCACCGGCTGGCGGGCCCGGGCCAGCGCCTGGGCGGCAGGGGTGTAAAACTGACCGGCAAGGCCTTTCAGCTTGCGGCGGTACTCCCGCAGCAGAGAGGGGCCCTCCCCCTCTTCGCCGGGCAGGGGGCGGCCCCTTTCCCCGACTCGGTAGAGGGGCTCCCCGATCTGCCCCCCAAAGCGGATAACCCGGGCCGCGCCCAGGGCCCCGGTCTGGTCCAGCTTGTCGGCATCAAAGAGGATCTTGGCCTCGATCGTCTCGGGCCGACGGTCAGCCCGGTAGCGGTGGCAGAGGACACAGTCGGCCACCCAGCGAGCCCGTGCCGGGGGATAGCCTTCCGCCCGCAGGAAATCCAACGCCTTTTGGCTGCCCACCTCGGCGTGGCAGAGGGCGGGGTCGGCCCTCTCCTCTGGGCGGCCCACATCGTGGAGGAGGGCGGCCAGGGCCACGATCTCCCCGTCGGCCTCGGGCATCCCCCCGGCAATGGAGAGGGCGTACCCCAGCACCCGGCGCACGTGCATCTCATCGTGCACCCCGCCGTCGGTGCAGGCCGCCATAAAGGCCTCGGCCCGGGCAAAGAGAGCTCTATCCATCCCCCTCATCCCCTTCCCCCTGCAGAGCGCTCAGCAGCCGCTCCCTGTCCCGCTGCAGCAGCGGGGCCATGCTCTCGCCGTAGCGCTCAAGATCAAGGCCCTCCAACACCCGGCAGAGGGGGCCTGCCAGGGCGGGGACATCGCGCACAGCCCCCTCCCAGGCGCGCAGGTACTGGCGCAGGGCGGTGGCCCGCTCCTCCTCTTGCAGCAGCCCCAGCAGCCGGGGCATCCAGCGCTCGAGCTGCTCCTCCTCTGCCCAGCGGGCGTTTTGCAGCAGCAAAAGGGCCCCGCGGGTGCGCCGGTAGCTGTTGGCACTGCCCAGCAGGGCGGCCAGCTCTTCCCAATAAGGGTAGACCTCCCGCCCTGTCCGCGAGCGCTCCAACAGCTCTTTCAGGGCGGCGTACCCCTCTCTTTCATCCCCTGCGCACAGGCGCTGCACCAGTGTCTGTGTGGGCTCGCCTTTCACCGCAACCACCCCTCTCTGCGGCCGTCCGCCACCGCCCGCTTCATCAGCGCGGGCTGAATGCGGGGGTAGGTCATCTGCCGGGGGACGGCGGAGCACAGTTCCACCCGCTCGATTTCATGGGGCGGCAGGGGGCCGAGGGCGGCGATCTCCGCCCGGTAGAGCACCCCGTAGCTGGGCCTCTCCTCCCCCCGGCACACAGCGTAAGGGCCCACCTCTTTGAGGGCAAAGTCGGTGGCGCCGGTCTCCTCCCACAGCTCCCGCCGGGCGGCCTGCTCCGGGGTCTCCCCCGGCTCCCGGTGGCCGCCGGGCAGTTCCAGGGTGCCGCGGCGGCGGTGCTTGCAAAAGACCCATCGCCCCCGGTGCCGGGCCGCCACCACCGCAAAGCGGACATCCCCCGGCGAGGGGGGCTCTGCAAAGGTGACCGCCGTGTCCTCCAGCGCTCGCCCTTCGGCCAGCACCCCCTCGATGAACTGCGCCTTCCCCTCGGTGTAGGCCACCCTGTCCGCGCTGTTGGCGGCCGCCAGCCCCTCTTTAAGGGCCTGATAGGCCGCCCGCTTCCCCTCGTCTCGGTTGAGGGTGTCGGAAAAATAGCAGTAGTCCCGCCAGCGGCGGCCGTCGTACTCCACCAGGTGGACGTGGTGGGTGCGGGTGTCGGCCCCCTCGTCCCCGGCGCTCAAAAAGAGGCTGTCCGGCTCGTCCACATGGGGGCGGTGGACAAATCCCGCCGCGGCCAGAGCGGGGTAAAGGGCCTCGGCCTGACCCAGGTCCCACATCCCCACCGCCAGGTCGATGATGGGCTTTGCCGCCAGCCCCTTGACCGAGGTGCTGCCCACGTGGCGGACGTCCGCCGCCTCGCTGCCAAACAGCTCCTGCAGGCGGGCGGCGGCCCGCGCCCTCTCCTCGGCCCAACTCTCCTGATAGGGCAGCAGCTGCACCGTGCCCCGCTTGAGTCCCAGCATCTAAAAGCGCCTCCTCTCCTCCCCTATCCGGCCTGAAAAGGCAGTTTTGGGGGGTATCGCCATTGTAGCACAAAACCCGCCCGGGGCAAATGCCCGAGCGGGTCTCTCACCGGTTTTCCCCGGTCTTACGGCCGGGGGTCGGGGCGCCACTCCAGCAGGTCGCCCGGCTGGCAGTCCAGGGCCTGGCAGATTTTGTCCAGGGTGGAAAAGCGCACCCCCTTGGCCTTTCCCGTCTTTAAGAGCGAGAGGTTGACGACAGTGACGCCGACTTCCCGGGACAACTGCGTCAGGGTCATCTTTCGCTGCGCCAGCACCACATCCAAATTGACCGCTATCACACCCTCACCTCAAATCACCAGTTCGCTGTCTTCCCGCAGCCGGGCGGCCTCGCCCACCAGCTGGGCAAGGGCCCGCGCCGCCAGGCCGAACACCGCGGCCGCCGCACAGACAAATAGGGCCAAAAGGGCGACTGCAGGGTGGCTGATGCCCAGCAAAAAATAGACGACATTGCCGGCGAGGAAGAGGGTGGCGTCCAGCAGCAGGGCCGTGGAGGCCCTCTTCACCAGGCGGGCGCTCTCTCCGGAAAAGGCGTTGCCCCGCCCGATCTCCCCTGTCAGCTTCCAGCCCCACAGGGCCACCAGAATGCAGGGCAGCGCCGTGGCCTCGACCAGCAGCAGCCAGGGCCAAAAGCGGTCCGCCAATTCCGGCGCCTGCCGCAGGAGACCCGCCGCCGCCCCGGGGACCGCCACCAGATAGACGGCGCCCAAACAGAGGCAACCCCCTGTCAGAGAAATTTTGCAGCAGCGAGCTAACTGTTTACACACCATTCTCCACTCCCCCTTTACGCCATCTCGTGTCCTGTTCCAACAACCACAGTATACCCTATATCATATTGAAATACAATAATGATTTAAAATAAAACATTAAATACATAAACCAAGTCCGTCAGACAAATGGGCGGTATACACCAGCCTGAAAAGGGCGACATACAGGCTGGGCCCCTCAAGGGGCGTCGAAACTCTACACTTGTATGACACCCGCTGTCACCGGTAAGCTGGTCATCTGGGATGCCATTTCATGTCATCCATCCCCCCAATCACCTTTTTTCACTTCCAGCACCCTTCCTCCTGGGAGGTCTCATGCCAAAGCAAACCGCCCCCGCGGCAGGGTCGGGGGCTTTGGGCGATAAAGCTGCAACAAAAAAGACCCGAGCCGTCGGCTCGGGTCTCTCTGCTTGCAACTGTCTCCCCTTTTCCCTCCGGTGCAGGAAGGCTGTCAAAGCCGCTACTGGGCGCTGCCCTGGGGCAAGGTACGGATGGTCTGGTCCCCCAGCACCACGTCGTAGGTGAGCATATCCCAAAAGAGATCGTCCCCCTGGGAAAACTGGTAGTCGTAGAGGGGCTGGCTCTCCATCTCGTCCAGGGCGGCGTTTTGGTCGGCAGTGAGGGGGGCGCCGGTGGTTTTCAGCAGCAGGTAGGGCAGGTAGAAGGAGGAGACCTTCTCCCCCGCGGGAAAGGCGCTCAAGTCGGCGCCGTAGTTGCTCCACACCAGGTAGCGCTGCTGGTAGAGGACATCGCAGTTGTCGCTGCCGATGCCCAGCTGGCTGTACACGTCGCCCGACGCGGTGAAGGAGGGGAAGTGGTCCCCCATAAAGAGGACGATTGTGGGCTCGTCGCTCGCGCGCAAATCGGCGATGAACCGGCCCAGCGCCTTGTCGGTGTGCTGGATTTTGTCCAGGTAGTAGTCGATCTCGGTGAGGGAGCTGGTCTCGTCCAGGTAGGGCTGGTGGTTTTGCATGGTCATGGCAAAGACCATCTGCGGCTGATCGCTCTCGCCGATGAGCTGCTCGATCTGGTCAAAGACACAGCCGTCGTCGGTGTAGGTCTTGTAATTTTTCTGGGGGACGGTCAAATCGCCCTGAAAGAGCATCCGGTCAAAGCCGTAGTTGTTGTAGGTTTTGTCCCGCCCGTAGAAGGTGCCGCTAAAGGGGTGCAGGTAGGTGGTCTCGTACCCCAGGGACTGGTAGTACCGGGGGAAGGCCGCCTGGGCCCGCTCCTTGAGCAGCTTGTGGGGAATCTCGGCGTTGTAGAGGGAGCGCACCGGCAGGCCGAAGAGCAGCTCAAACTCGCTGCGCACGGTGTAGCCGCCAAAGGTGGGCACCGCCGCCGTGCCGCTGGTCCCCTCGGCCGCCACCCGGTCGGCGTTCTGGTAGATCTCATCCCGCACCCCCAGCTCTTTGAGGGCGCGAAAATCGGCGTAGGACTCCGAGAGGACGACGACCACGTTGGGCTTTTTGTAGTCCGCCGCGGCGGCGGTCTCCTTGCCCGACTTGGCGGCAGCGGTGTTCAGGTAGGCGCGGTAGGCGCTCTCCCTCTTGGCGAGGGACTCGTTTTGGGAGAGGGCAGTCTCCACCAGGTTGGCAATCATCTGGTTGGAGGTGAACTTGTCGCTCTGCTCAAAGGTGTTGTAGGCGCTCTCGGCCCGGATGTCAAAGAGGTCCATCGCCCCGGCCGAAACGGTGGGGACGGCAAAAAAGCAGACCAGCACGGCGGCCACCGTGCCCAGGGTGGCAAAGCGCCGCCGCCCCGCCAGCGGCAGGGTGGGCCCCAGCCAGAAGACCGCCGCCCAATAGCCCAGCACCAAGAAAAAGCAGAGGGCCAATACCGGGGTGATCTGTATGTCGGCAAACCGGGCGATGTCCGAGGCGTTGGTGGTCATCACCAAGTCCCCCAGCACAAAGTGGCTGCCGCTGGTGCGGCACTTGAAAAACTCGACGCAGGAGAAGATGTAAAGGGGCAGAGCGGTCAGCAGCACCGCCAGGTGGCCCCGCCGAAACAGCAGCAAAAAGGCCGCGTAGATGAGCCCCACCAGCAGCACGTCAAAGAGGAGAACGGTGGGGCGGGCGAGCCAAAACCCGAACATATCGCCAAACTTCTGGCTCTGGTTGAGTTCGCACACCAGCACGATAAAGAGCGGGTAGAGGGCCAGAAGCACCCTGCCGGCGCGGGGATGGCGGTCGGGCATCTGCGCGCGCAGGGCAAAAAAGCGGCTGATGCGCCCCTGTTTTTTCTCTTCCATCTCGATCACCTACCACTCCGCCAGACCCTTGTCCCGCGGCTTTCTCTATTCTATGCCTTCATTCTATCGGGACAATATGACAGTCTCGTGATAAAAAAAGTGACAACTTTATGAACAACCCCTGTCGATCTGCCGACAGGTCTACATCCAGAGGCGAAGCGCCCCCAGCAGCACCAAAATCGCCCCGGACAGCCAGGTGAGCCCGCCCTGAAACCGCCCAGCCAGCTTGCTTCCCAGGCGGTGTGCCCCCCCGATGAGGGCCAGCCCCAGCAGCAGGGAAACCGCCAGCAGCGCCAGCGGGCGGGCCCCAAACAGCCCCAGGCCAAAGCCCGCCCCCAGCGAGTCGGCCGAGAGGGGGACGGCCAGCAACAGCGCCTCTTTGGGGCTGAGGGTGCGGGAGTTGTCCCGGTCGGCCCGGGTCTCGTCCAGGCAGATCTCCGCCAGCACCTGCACCCCGGCCACCTGAAAGCGGATCTCCCGCTCCCGCCCGCCCCGGCGCAGCCAGCCCCGCAGGGCCGCGCCCCCCAGGGAGAAGAGCCCCAGCGCAATCAACAGCCAGGCCCCCGCCGCCGCGCAGAGGGCGGGGTCGAGGGCGCCGGTGAGCAGCCCCGCCCCCCAGACGGCGGCGGCCAGAAAGCCGCTGCCCACCCCGGCGATCACCAGCGCCGAGCGCAGGGGAATGCGGATGCCCGCCGCCCCATAGGCAAAACTGGCGGCAAAGGCGTCGGCGCACACCGAGAGGGAGAACAATATCATCTGCAGCAAACCATCACCCCATTTATTGGATTCAGACCAGTCTATGGGGCGAGGGAGAAAACGTTCAAAAAGGGGACAAATCCATCGGTTTTTTACAGGATACCAGAATCGGGCCCAAATGGCAAGGCGAAGGGTGTAAATATATAGGAAGGACAGGTTCATTCCCGCCCCCGCCGCTCCCGCCCGGCGCGAAGGGCCGCCTGCGCCAGCTGCAACCCCCGCTGCCCGCCCCGCAGCAGCGCCGCGGACACGGGGCGATAGACCCAGTCGAACTCCCCTGCCCACTCGGCCACCTGGCCGCCAAACCCCTTTTTAAAGCGGTAGATGCCGTAGGCCGGGTGGCCCGGCTCCAAGAAGTGGGGGACGGCCCCAAAGTCGTAGACCGCGCAGCCCCCCGCCAGGGCCCAGCGGATCATCTCCCACTGCATCAAGTAGTTTGGCATGGCCTCCCGCCCCCAACCGGACGAGGCGCCGTAGAGGTAGGTGGCCGTTTGCCCATAGCGCAGGGCCAGGGCGCCGGAGATCGGCCGCCCCTGCCAGCGGCAGAGAAAGAGGCGGCAGCGCGCGGGGCCAAAGGCCCGCAGCAGCCGCTCCAAATAGGCCGGGGGGCGGATGACAAAGCCGTCCCGGCGGCCGGTCTCCTCCAGCAGGGGGTAGAAGGCGTCCAGTTCCTCCGCCCCGCCCATCCGGCACTCCACCCCCTTTTTGATCGCCCGGCGCAGGTTGTAGCGGCACTTCTGTGAAAAACCGGCCAGCAGCTCCTCCTCCCTCCTGTCTGCCAGGGGGAGGAGATAGCCAAACCGGGGTTGCAGGGTGCGGTAATCCCCCTCCCCCGGCCGGTGGCGAAACCCGGCCGACTGGAGAAGGGCTGCCTCCGGCCCGCCGGGGGCGACCAGAGGGTCGAGTTTGAGCAGGCAGGCGCGCTCCCTCTCCGCCAGCCGGGCAAAGCCCTCTGTCAAATCGCCCAAGACCGCCCGGTCGCTCCACTCCCCCACCGGGCCCCGTGGACAGTACAGCAGCGAGCCCCCCACCAGGGGCAGGGGGCGGATCAGGGCCAGGGCCGCCGCGCGGATCCCGCCGTCCTCCCCCCGGGAGAGCAGGGCCTGGGCCCGCCAGTTTTCCTTGACCTCCCCCCAGGCGAGGGACTGAAAAAAGCTCCCTCGCCTTTCCACAAACGCCTCGTACTCCGCCGCCAAGGCCCTGTCCTCCCGGTCCACCCACGCAAGCATGCGATCTCCTCCTTCGACTTTTCCCCCATGTTATCTGTATTTCAGATAAAAGTCAATATCTCGATTTCGGATAGCACATACTGTCACTGGGTGATCAAAATGGCTTACAGACACATTCGCGACCTCCGCTGTGACCGGGACATCCGCCAGCGGGAGGTGGCCGAGCACCTGGGGATGGCGCAGAACACCTACTCCCAGTACGAGACCGGCACCATTGCCCTGACGGCGGAGGTGCTCTGTCGCCTGGCCGACTTTTACGGCACCAGCGTCGACTACCTGCTCGACCGCACCGACAACCCCGCCCCCTACCCGCCGCCCAAGCGGTGAGGGGCGGCTATCCAGGACCAAAACAGAAGAGGGGAGCGAACAGTCTGAACGGTTCGCTCCCCTCTCCCTTCTATCCGCCCCGCAGGTGCACTTTACAGGTGAAGCTGAAAGGCGCCGAAATCGCGCACCCCCAGGCCCTGGCGGCACTCCCCCTTTGCCCAGAGATCGGCAAAGGCCCGGTCGATTTCCCCCACCAGCTCAGCGGGGACGTCCAGGCGGTGGTGGCCGGGCAGCACCCGGCGGGGTGACAGGGCACGCACCCGCTGGATGGACTGCCAAAAGGCCAGGGGGTCGGTGGTGGGGTAGAAGGCGTCCAGGCAGCCGGCATAGACCAGGTCGCCGGCGTAGAGGGTCCCCCGCCGGGGCTCGTAAAAGCAGAGGTGCCCCGGCGAGTGACCCGAGGTGTGCAGCACCTCCACCTCCCTCTCCCCCAGATCGATGGCGTCGCCGTCATTCAAGGCAATCGCCGCGCCCCCCTGGTAGAGGCGGTACTGCTCCGAGTCAAAGGAGGGCGGGAACGCCGTCTCCCCCCGCAGGAGTTCCGCCTTGACCGCCGACAGGGGGAGGGGAAAGTGGCCGGCGAGCCACCCCTGCTCCTGTGCACCGACGGCGATGTCCTCAAGGGCAAAGCAGTGGTGGCCGCCGATGTGGTCCCAGTGGGCGTGGGTGGTGGCCAGCAGCACCGGCAGCGAGGTCAGCTCCCGCACCGCCCGGCCGATGTCCGCCACCCCCAACCCGCTGTCGATGAGCAGGGCCCGCCGCGCCCCCAACAGCAGGTAGCAGTGGGGCTCCTCCCAGTGCCGGTATTCGCTGATGGCATAGGTGTCTCTCTCGATCTGTTCGACGGTGAACCACTCGCCCATGTTGTTCCTCTTTCCTCGGCCGCCCACCTTTTGGGGCAGTTCCTTCCCCTTTACCTTATCTCCCGGCTCCCTTGCCGTCAACCTGTTTTTTCCCCGCGCGGCCGTCCGGATGGACATGCGGCAAAAAGCCAGTTGCTTTTTGGGCGCAAATCAAGAGTACTTTTCTTTTTTGCTTGACTTTTCTCATTTTTGATACTATTATCATTATTGATAACAATTGTGAGAGGAGGAGTGCCAATTGCCGTTTACGGCGGATATCATGAAGGCCATGCTCAACCCGGTGCGGATGCGAATCATCCAGCACCTGATCCTGCACCCCACCGCCACCAGCGGCGAGATTGCCGCCGCCCTCAGCGATGTGCCGAAGGCCACCCTCTATCGGCACATCAAAAAGCTGGCGCAGCTGGAACTTTTGCAGGTGGCCGAGGAGCGGCCGGTGCGGGGTTCGGTGGAGAGGGTTTACCGCCTGGCCCCCAACCCCCAGTGGCACGGCAGCGAGGAGGAGCTGGAGCAGATGCACCAGGGACTGTTTGCCATCCTTCTGGGCATCATGGGCGATTTCGAGCGCTATTTTGCCCAGCAGCCGCCACCCGACCCGGCCAAGGGGGACATCGCCCTCACCACCTCAACGCTGATGCTCACCGACGGCGAGATGCGGCAGTTGAGCGTGGAGATGGGCAAAATTTTGGGCCCGCTGGTGCAAAACGGGCCCGCCCCCGGGCGCAAGGCCCGCAAACTGACCTTTATCATCACGCCGGCGGAGGCGTCGGCCGCTCCCCCAGAGGGACGAGAGAAGGAGGAACCCCCATGCTGAAAATCGAGCATTTGACCAAGGTGTACAAGGGCGGCAAAAAGGCCGTCGACGACCTGAGCCTAGAGGTGGCCGCCGGCGAGATCTACGGTTTTATCGGCCACAACGGCGCCGGCAAGACTACCACCATCAAGGCGGCGGTGGGGATCTTGGATTTTGAGGGAGGCGACATCTTCATCGACGGGCACTCGGTCAAGCGAGAGCCCATGGCCTGCAAGGCGGTCACCGCCTACATCCCTGACAACCCCGACCTGTACGACCACCTCACCGGCATCCAGTACCTGAACTTCGTCGGCGACGTCTTTGCCGTCGAGGGGGAGCTGCGCCGCCAGCGCATCGCCAAATACGGCGACCGGCTGGAACTCACCGCCAACCTGGGCGACCCCATCTCCTCCTACTCCCACGGGATGAAGCAGAAGTTGGCCATCATCTCCGCCCTGATCCACGCCCCCAAGCTGCTGGTCTTAGATGAGCCGATGGTGGGACTGGACCCCAGCGCGGCCTTTCAGCTCAAGCAGATCATGAAGGAGCTCTGCGCGCAGGGCAGCACCATCTTCTTTTCTACCCACGTGTTGGAGGTGGCAGAAAAGCTCTGCGACAAGATCGCCATCATCAAAGAGGGGCGGCTGGTCGTCAGTGGCCCCACCCACGAGGTGATCGGCCAGAGCAGCCTCGAAGACGTATTTTTGGAGTTGATCGACCATGAATAAGCTGTTTTTACTCGGCAAAGTCTACGCGCTCCAATCCCTCGGCATCGGCAAGATGCTGTACGCCAAGGACCCGGCCGCCAAGCGCAAATCGCTGCTCATGGGGGTGGGGGTTGCCTTTCTCGCCGTCCTCCTGGTGGCCATGTCGGCTGTCTACTCGGTGGGGATGGGACAGCTGGCCGCCATGGTGGGGCGGCCGGAGCTGGTGCTGACGGTCATGGCTGTGGCCGCCTCCCTCCTCTCCCTCATCACCGTCATCTACAAGGCCGGCAGCGTCCTCTTCTCCTTTCAAGACTACGACCTGCAGATGGCCCTGCCCATCCCCCAGAGCACCATCGTCGCCAGTCGGGTGCTCATCCTCTACTCCAGCAGCCTGCTCTTTTCCTGCCTGCTGCTCGTCCCCGCCGCCGTGGTCTACGCGGTGCAGACCGGCCCCTCTCTCTGGTTCTGGCTGGCCCTGGTGCCCGCGCTGCTGGCAATGCCCATCCTGCCGCTGGTCGTCGGGTTGGTCCTCGGCGGGTCGGTGGCCCTGATCGCCGCCCGGCTGGGGCGCAACAAAATCCTCTCCATCCTCCTGTATGGGCTGCTGATCGTGGGTGTCCTCTTTGGCTCCACCGCCCTCAGCTACCGCGCGGCCGAAATGGAGGTCACCGAGCTGGCCCAGGTCGGCAGCCAAATCGCCCTGCAGCTGGAATCCGTCTACCCGCCGGCGCGGCTGTTCACCCAGGGGGTGGCCGGCGGCAACTGGGGCAGCTGGCTTCTGCTGATGGCCCTGTGCATCCTGCCCTTCGCCCTCTTTTGTCTGTTGGTGGGGCGCTGCTACCGGCAGCTGCACGCCGTCTTCACCACCACCTCGGCCAAAGGAAAGTACCGCCTGGGCGAACTGCGCCAGTCCTCCGCCCTCTCGGCCCTCTACAAAAAGGAGTGGCGGCGCTTCACCTCCTCCACCCTCTACATCTTCAACGCCGGGATGGGAGCGCTGATGCTGATTTTGCTCTGCGGGGCGATACTCTTTTTGCCCCAGGACCAGTTGGAGGCCATGATGGGCGTTCCCGGCCTGGCCGGGATGCTCACCGGCATCTGCCCCCTCATCATGGCCGCCGTCGGGGGGATGGGGGCTGTCAGCAGCTGCTCCATCTCCCTGGAGGGAAACCACCTCTGGATCTTGCAGTCCCTGCCGGTCCGCACCTCGCAGGTGTTTGCCAGCAAGGCCCTGGTCAACCTCACCGTCCTCGTCCCCGCCTGCCTGATCGGCTCGACCATGGCGGGGATGGCCCTGCGCCCCTCCCCCGCCGAGTGGGTGCTCTTCTACCTGACCCCGCTGGCCTTCGCCCTCTCCACCTCTCTGGGAGGGCTGGTCTGCAACCTCCTGTTCCCCAAATTGGACTGGCAGAGCGAGGTCACGGTCATCAAGCAATCCGTCGCCTCCTTTTTGGGGTACTTCACCACCCCCATTCTGGCCGCGGCGTTCATCGGCCTCGGTTTCGCCCTGCGCCTGTCCATGGTCTTGGTCACGGCTGTGGCCACTGCGGCCGCCGTCCTCCTCTGTCTGGCGATGTGGGGGTGGCTGAACACAAAGGGCGCGCGGATTTTCGCCCAGCTATAAAAAAAGAGCCCTCCGGCCGGAGGGCTCTTTTTATGTGCGCCTGCACCCGCTCACGGTGCGAAGGCAAGCGGCCTGCCCTTTTTGAGCTGGGTGGGCAAGCGGGGGCAATCCCTCTGTACCAACCCCTCTCGTGCGGGGCAAAAACTCGAAGGATGCTTTCAGGCGGAAGAGGTGGCAGCATGGTGGGGCTGCGCACAAATGTGGCGTTCTCGCCGTTTGGAAGGGCGCGGCCTCGGGAGGGTGCGACAAACCGTCTCGCCGCTGTGATTACTACTTCTTAGAAAGTTTATCCATGTACCATGGTGACGGGAGTGTGCTTTGGGAGGATTTCAAGTCGCGCACCTGCGCGGGGCGCGACTGGCAACCAGCGTCGGCCTTGGAGGACACCATGGAATTTCAATCCACGCACCTACGAGGGGTGCGACGCAACAAAGCACAAAAACACTTCATCCTCTTTCTTCTTTACTATACCGCTTCCCCAATGTACTGTCAATTTGCAGCGACAAAGCCCCTTTTGTCACTATCACTCCTCCCCTGCGACTGCCCACACGCGGTGCGAAGGTCTTGGGAAAACCCTGTTCGCTTGCCCTTCGCACCGAGAGCCGTAGCATTGTAAAAAAGCCCCAGCCCGCAAAAAAGGAGCGCCTAAAAGGCGCTCCTTTTCAATTAGTGTTCACTTTTTTCCTCTGCCTCTCGCCGGGACACAACAATGGCGCTGGCGACTATGGCGGCCGCCACGGCCAGCAGGGCGACCCCGTCGAGGGCGCAGCCCCGCAACAGGTAGAGCAGGGCTGTCAGGGCGGAGACCACGCTATAGAAAAAGAGGTCTTTGCCGAGGAGACCAGGGCGCTCGTCCCCCATCTTTTCGGCATCCGCATCGGTCTGGCGACGGCGGCAGGCAGTGTATACGGCCACGGCCGCCATCAGCAGCAGGACCAGCCAGTGGACCCAGCAGTTGCCCGCACCGCGGCCGCCCAGCAGACCGGTATAGGGGGCACTCCCCTCTCCGTTCGGCGCGCCGCCGGAACCGTCCGCGCCGTCGGGGTCAGCAGGGCCCACGGGGCCGGTGATTTGGCGGTCGGTGAGCTTGTAGGTCAACTGCACCGTGGTGGTGTTGCCCACCGAGTCGGTGGCGGTATAGTAGAAAGTGCAGCTGCCGGGGCGGGTCAGGTCGATTTCTTCTGTGGGCCGGCCATCTTGGTCAAAGAGCAGCAAATCGTATGTCAGGCTGCCGTCCGCCTGGTTGGAGGAGACGGTGTACTGCTGGGCCATCCAGTGCAGGATGTCGGCCTTGCTCCAGCTGCCGGAGCGGACCTCCTCCTCCAGATAGTCGCGGATGTTCCAGTGCTTCTTCTGGCTGCCGGGCACTGGGTCGGGCAGGGGGATGGGGTCGGGCAGGGGGTGGTCCGGGTCGCTGGGCACCACCACTGGGGGCGTTTTGCTGATGAGGTGGTACTTCAACTTGATGCTGACCCGGTTGCCGTCCTGGTCGGTGGCGGTGTAGATGAGGACGTAGTCCCCCACCCGGCTCTGGTCGATCTGCTCCACCAAGTTCCCCTTGCTGTCGTAGAGGGAGACGCTCCCCGTGAGCGCCGCCCCCACCGGGGAGCTGGCTCCGTAGCGCTCCTCCATCCAGGAGAGGGCCGCCGCGTTGTCCAGCACGCTGTCCTTGATGTACTCGGTGTACTCGTCCTCGTAGAGCAGCGCCGAGGGCTTCTCCGGGTCGGGCTCCTCCCCGTCCGGCAGAGGGGTCAGGGGGTCGTCCGGGTCGGCGGGCGTCGGGCCCACCAGTTCCCCGTCCTCCGGCGGGACGATCACCGGCGGCACCCGGCTGATGAGGTGGTAGGAGAGCTCCACCACCGTCTGGTTCCCGTTTGCGTCGGTGGTTATGTAGCGGATCAGGTAGTCCCCCACCCGGGTCAGGTCGATCTCCTCGATGGGGGCGCCGTTTCTGTCCTCCAACTCCACCTGCACCGACTGGCCGGCCGCATCCGGGTAGGTGAAGTGGTAGCGCTCCTCCATCAGGG